>JAYVCH010000216.1:0-10558 GCA_043750055.1 Fibrobacteria bacterium | reverse complement strand
AAACGTCCCTTTTCCCAAGAAGCCTTACAATCCTCGAAATCTTTGTACACAATTGAACGAGGAGAATTGTATCACGATTTTCTAACCAACACGGTTGGTTACGCAAATTACGATGTGGGTTTGATGGCTTATGGCGGCTTCGAAGAAGAGGGTAAAACCTTGGGCTACGAACTTGGAATCTTCAACGGAAAACAGAATGACAATCCCGCCAAAGATTATGGCGGACAACATTATGAGACCACCGACAAAGGATTTCTTGCCAAGGATGTTGTGATGCGCGTGACGGCATCTCCCTTTAAATCCCTCAATGTTGAAGCCGCCGTATCCACCAAGGCTGCGGAAGACACAACTGATAAAATGAACTACGGATACAATGTCAATACCGGCTATGAAGTAGGCCTAAACCTCCTCATCCAACATTTACGATTGATGGGTGAATTGGCTTGGGGTGACAATCACAACAAGGTCGATTCGAAAATCATCAGCGGCGGTTCTTTATTTTTCTCCTTCTATAGCATGGCCGTTTGGCGCGAAGATTACAGTCATGGCCGTGCCAGTGAAACGGTACTCAAGATGGAAGGACTCGATCCTGATTTTGAACCCGCAAAAGGCGAGGGCAAGCCCAATGATGGAATGCTTCGATACACCTTCGGTTCCAATTATTTCTTCAACCCACGCGTCAGCTTGATGGGCAATTATACCATCCTACAACCTGTCACCGGCGTCTCTGGTGAAAAGGCCATCACGCAGGGATTAGATCTGATGTGGCGTCTGACTTTCTAATCGCAGTCTGTATCTCGATTAGAACGTGTAAACCTCAATATTATAGTCCGCGAGTCTTGCGGGCAAAACCCAAATACGAAATCATCAGCGATGGAGTGAAACGGAAACGAAAGTCCCTGGGCACTTTGCGAGTCGCCAGCATTTTCCAAAATGCCAGGCTTTCCACTACGGGTCGTATTCCCACAACTTGCTCCACCTGCATCCCCGCTTTTTCACAGTAACACGCGAGTTCCGATGGCTTGATAAAGAGCGGGAGAACATGCATATGGTCCGGGGTATTTTTGACAAACCATTCCAGACCTTTAATGACAACCAGCCAAGCAATTCGGTTCCGATTAAAAGTGTGGTAGAAAAATAATCCACCAGGCTTCAGCACTCTTGAGGCCTCGGCGATCACGCGATCCGGTTCGCTAACATGTTCGAGAAAATCCAAAGCCGTAACTACATCCAATGTCCCAGCCCGAAACGGAAGACGATACGCATCAGCAACGCGGTACCTCGCGGGTTTGGGGGGAATGTTCGTAATGGCCAATGCACTCTGCATGGCCGATACCGACTGCATCTGCGCGACTTTGAGACTCCCCAAAGACATATCAATCCCAGATACACGATGACCTATGCCAGTCAAATAATTCGCCAGGAAACCTGCCCCGCAGCCGATATCCAAAACTCGCGCCGGTCCTAAACCAAGGTTAGCCCGGATTCGTTCCGCGACCCAAGGGTTTTTAAGTTCACCCTCGGCACGGAGGAGCGCGACAGGATCGTCATCAGCATGAACCCAACGATCGCCAAGCGTATCATAAAAGGAATTATTGATCGCGTGCCGATCAGAGGCCGCAGTAGCCAAACGGGGCAACTCTTTTTCGGCTAAGTCTGGTGGCATTAGTAGTTTATGTTGAGTTTTGGTTTCCATGGCCCATTCCAGTAAAGAATTTGGTAACAGAAAAAAATTGCAACCAACCGCGACTGTCCGACTAAAAAGGATCCAAAAAAAGGGTGGGAGGGATCGAGATGATCCGAGAACTTCCAGACTCCGACCAGGATGAGGAGGATTGGATGGAACAGAAAAAGCATTGCATGCAGCCAAGACTCTCCAGCGCCACACAGTCGTGCATGCACCCATTCATCCTTAGTAATAAAGAGACAAGAAAAAACACTCGCTAGGGTATAGACAATCAGACTGGCCCGCGTATTCGGCAAATTCAGCGCGCAGAGTAGGCAAACTAATACAGTAACCGTGTCCAGCGGATGACCCAGCCGTTCCCAACGAGGGATCTCGCGACGTCGATGGTAGAAAAATTCATCCACGAGCATCAGCGAGCCTTGGATTATAAATGGGACGGTTAGCCACATCCACATTAGTTCAAACCTTTCGCAAAACCGCGCCATAAACGGTGAGGCCGGGTCCGAAAGCCAAACTTGTGATCAAGGTTCCCGACGCTACTTTGATATCCTCGAGCATCGCAGCCCAAACATGTGGCAACGTCGCGGAAGACATATTACCATACGCTTTTAATACCGCCCGGCTTGCTGAGACTTGTTCGGGTCTCAATTCCAAAATCTCCGCAACTCGATCGATGATGCGCGGTCCGCCAGGATGAATGGCAAACAATCCAGATCCAAACGCCTCTTCGGCTGCAATTCCGCACCGTTCCATTAACCGCCGCAAAAAATTTCTCAACGCTCCGGTAATCAATTCAGGAACATCCCTTGCCAGAATCATCTTCATTCCCGTATCCCCAAGAATCCAACCCATAGCCCCTAACGATCCCGAAATAATTTCTTCGTGAACACCGAGAAAGCGCAATCCCACTCTCGCCTTTTGATTCCCCTGTGCGCCACTGACTTCGTTTTCCTGCCTCACGCTATATCGAATATGGCCATCAGAAAAAAGACTTTGTACCACCAGTTGTTCGGGACTATGCTGACTGGGGTCCAGATGTAACGTACAGGTTTCCGTATGCACGATGTCAACCCGGCCAGCACCGTAATTGGGTTCGCCAAGTTTAACTCGTATGTCACGTGGGGAGGCAAGAAAGGCCGTGGCCATTCGCAAGGCGGGCATCGATGCATAGCATCCCATATGATATGCATGCATGACCGCTACCGTTGCTTGCCATCCTCGGCGAACCACCAATTTTTGTGCAGCACTTGGTGCCACGTAACCGGTGCAAGTCACATGAATCATTTCAGTAGGAGCGGATTCTCCCTCAGGAAAAAAAGTCTCCAAGACCCTATTCGCAATTTCGGAGAAAACGTCCATGCGGGCGTACATTCCCGCACCGCGAGCATCCTTGTCCAAATTAAAAATCCGCATTCGTTCCCATTCCAAATGCAGGAAGTCTTCCAAGTCATGGCCTCGAGAGGCAAGACTCTCAGGGCCGCAGCCAAAACGAGTGATGTGTCGCTCCAGCGAACGACGAAAGGGTTCGATTGCGAAGTCGGGACCACACAGTACGGATTCTGATTTGGCATGGGCTGAAGACAGCCAGCGTACAGACTCTTCATGCGAGGCGGTATAATGTGGGCGGAGAATGCGAAAGTCTTCTATAAGGCAGTTTAGCATGGTGGTCCCGGTTAAGACTTTAAAATAGTCGAAATTGACCGAGCAGTGTCTAATTTAATCCCGCCGTCGATTTAATAAATTGCATAGACTCGACTTTACCCTATTGCAAAAAGTATAATCGCCCTGCATGCCTAAAATGCGGCTTCAACCACTAGAATCTCTCCGCGGTTTAATGGCCTTGTGGGTAATGGTAGGCCATATTTTCGCAGCCGCTGGAATTTGGTCGCATCATTGGATCCTGCCTTTTCGTTTAATCGGTCAGGCGCATTATGCTGTCGATGTCTTCATTATCCTTTCTGGTTTTGTGATTTTTAATTTGCTTTCAACAAAAACGGAAAGTTATTGGAAATTTTTAGAGAGACGCGCTTGGCGATTGCTTCCTGTTTGGTTTTTCTGTTTATTTTTTTCAATTCCACTCTTGTCCTTATCCGAACAGGCATTGCGCCTCACTCCATTTGACGATGGAAATAATTTGCAAAGGCTTGCCATATTTATCTCGGCGCGTGACCATTTTGTTTTTCATTTGGTCTCGCATCTCACATTAACTCATGGCTTATTCGACGCGTTTATTCCTTATTCATGTGGAACTTTTATTGGCGCGGGTTGGAGTATTTCCTTGGAATGGCAATTTTATCTAATCGCACCCTGGTTATTTTATTGGTTCTCAATTAAAAATCGAAAATGGCTATTTGTTTTCATCGCTTTAATGATTTTTGGTTTCCAATTAACGCCTGGATGGAACTTCTCTCTATTACCTGCGAAGTTACCTTATTTTTTTGTGGGAATGGTCTCGTTCTTTTTGTGGGAAGGAATTAAAAAGCCAAAACCGGAATTGAAACATACATTTCAATGGTTTTTGGGAACCTGGGAACCCTTGTTTTGGCCAATGATCGTAGGATTGATAATAGTTATGACTTGGGATCCGCCGCTCATTATTTGGACTGGAATATTTTGGGCAATGATTGCAAAAGATTCAAACTCTGGCCGGATGGAACAATATCTTTTGCAAAAACTAGCATCTCCATTTTTACTGTGGCTTGGGAAAATCTCCTATCCACTCTATCTCATTCATATGCCTCTCATCTATATAACCTTATATTTTTTAGTGAAAACACATTGGACAAAAGCTGGATATTTAATCGCCTTGTTTTTGACCGTTCCTTTTATTTCGGTTCTATTTGCCGCGTTTTTGAATCGATGGATCGAACAACCCGCTATAGCATATGGATCAAGATGGATGAAGAAAGGAAATTCTAAGCACTAAATTCCGTGCGGGAAAATCTCATCTGGCGACTGCTATGGACCGCCTCCCCTCTTACGGACAAATTATCCTGCCCACACAGCTTCGTGTTCGACCGAGCGCAAACCCCGTCGTGGTAGGTGAACGGAGTGGGCGCACCACCCTTAATTTCGCCAATTGTTTACCTCACACCCCTGTTCTCTGAAAGAATACAAAACTATTGCAAGGCCTAAGCGGAAATTTCGGTTCAGAGTTAGATTCGGTCCTGGGAAGAATACGGTTCGTATTCGTCTTGACATCCATCTCTGGAGAATTTTTATGCTTAAAATGACTACTATGGGTAATCGCTTTTTTTCACAATTTCGTTCCAATTTTTTGAAAGTATTACCTCTCGCGCTCCCCCTCGTTTTCGCTCCGATGGCGCAAGCACAGAGCTTGGACACAGCATCGGCCGGGGAAGGGTATCGCCAACAGGGAGAATACTACGGTAAGGTAGGCGAGAAGGCCTACGGGATACAAGTCATCGATTTCAGCTCAGGAAAGTATGATATGAACATTTTCCCAGGTGGCCTACCGGGACAAGGTTGGGGAAGCAATCCATCCGATTTCATCTATCTAAAGAGCACGAGCAGCAGCGGTTCTGGAACGGTATTCGTCGGTAGCGGGTCGGCGGCGGGATGGACCATTTCCATACCTCCAGGAGGAAATACCCTTTCTGGTACGGGACCGGGCAACGCATCGATTAACATGATGAAAGTGTACCGAGAGAGTCCTACTCTCAAGATGGCTCCGCCTCCTGGCGCGACGGTGCTCTTTGATGGCACCCAAGAAAGTTATTCCGCCAATTGGACGGGCAAAGCCCCGTATGTTATTGGTAATAATAAATACCTATCAGAAGGGAACGCTTCCCTCAAGGACGTCGCTGATCATACCCTGCATATCGAGTTCCGCATCCCGTTCGGGCCGGAAAGCGATGGTCAAAGCCGAAGCAATAGCGGTGTTTATATCCAGGGTAACTACGAATGCCAGGTGCTAGATTCCTTCGGCTGGATGCGCGGTGCCCAGGAATCCGGACCGCACGGCAACGCCCAGGGCTGGGCAGGAGGCCTGTACGCATGGAGCCCGGCCAGGATCAACATGTCCCACCCTCCATTGACATGGCAAACCTATGACATCCGCGTCACGAATCCTGTTTTCAACGGGAGCAGCAAAACCGCACCTGCCCATCTGACCGTATACCATAACGGGTATATCGTGCAGGATACCATCATTAATGGATCTACACCCGACGGCGGTAGGGAGTCGCCCACAGGAGGAAAACTCTATGTACAAAACCACGGTGGGCCAATGTGGTACCGCAATGTATGGGTTTTGCCTGGAAAGAATTGGGCCAATGTTCCAGCCATGCCGTCCTTGGATGGAACCGTTTCGACAATCCAACCGAAAGGCAATGCTCGGTTTCAGAAAAATGTGATGACTTTAATGATGGGTCCTCAAGCGGATGTTTCTAAGCTTTATAACCTGCTTGGCAGCAAATCGATGAAAACCAACCATGCAGCTGGGTTGTACTTTACCCCAGTAACCCAAAATGGAGTGAACCGATAGTGCTTAAACGATTTCCTTCCTTCATCCTTCCCAGTTTAATTTGCGCTTCCTCGGTTCTATCCGAGGAGCCAAGCGCGCCACTCTTGAGCAAGCCATATGGATACGGGGCCATTGAAAGCGGACAATTCGAAAAGTACAAATACCAGCAGGAAGATTTCCGTTATGGATGGAGGCAGCGCGCTTACGTTGTCATGGGAACGGACATGCCGCTGAGCGAGCGGCTCACGGTTCACGCCGGATTGAAGGCAATACTTTGGTACAACACGTTCCCTAAGGAGCGCAACGGGGACAATCTAAATTTCGATGACAAGCATGTTAACATAGGGATTGATAGGGCTGAAGCAGTTTATGCATTCCGCTCGGAAGAGAGCCGAAAGCTGCAATTGCACATTGGACAATTCTCATACAAATACAATCAAGATGCGCGGAACCTGGGCGAATACCTCTTCAGGAGCGGTGCCTATCCGAACTTCATACAAACCGATTTCGACTATACCCAATCGAGTCTCACGGGTTTTATGCTCCAGAGTGCGCTGGGAAACTGGAAGAATGATGTGATTTTCAATACGGAAACGGATTTGGTTCCCTATTTCGATATGGGTCTGAGCTGGTTGACAAGTTATTCGGTTGGCTCGCTCTTAGACTTCGGCGCAGGCGTATCATTCACCAACCTCATTTCGGTGGACGAGAGCAAAACCACCCCAAACCCAAATAAACTTCCATCCCCTCTGCAGGGGAACGGGGATGCGCGTGGGGGTGGACCAGGAGGTTTGAAATACCGAGGATATCTCGATGGTAAGGATACCGCGTATTATACTTTCAGAAGTACCAAGGTGATGGCCCGAATCAGTTGCAACTTCCAATCCCTGTTCTCATCCGACCTGTTGGGCAAAGAGGATCTGAAACTATACGGCGAAGCGGCCTTGTTAGGGGTTAAAAATTACCCAATGCCCATCGGATTCGATACGCTACCCGACTCCTTGAATAATTATTACTCCTACTTGAAGGACCGCAAGCAACGTATGCCGGTAATGATCGGTTTCAATATCCCCGCCTTCAAGGTTTTGGATGTGCTTTCGTTGGAATTGGAATGGTACGGCTTGAAAGGGCCGAACAGCTTTCGGGATCGCAAAGAGGACTATTATCCGCTATCCCAATCTCCGTATTATTGGAAAAAGAACAATGTCAATTATTCAGCCAAAGATTACGGATCTAAAGACGATTTGAAATGGTCCCTTTATGGCCGCAGGACTTTGATGAACGGCTTGCAGGTCGTCGGCCAGGTCGCACGAGATCATGTGCGGCACAATACCGACAGTCCCATCCAATTGGATGAAGAAGAAGCGTTGACCAAGTCTGGAAACTGGTGGTGGGCCCTCAAACTTTCATTTTTCTACTGAGGCACCAGTGGGAAAAATGAAATTCTCTACCCTAGTCCCGGAGTTCTCACATACGCTCCTCTTTGTAGCTGCGGCCGTTTCTGGCATATTCGCATCCCCTGAATCGGAACCTGCTTCAAATCGCTTTAAGACCAGTTTTTATGGTGCAATGGAAGCGGGTCAGTTCGTAAAATATCACTATTGGCAGAATGATCTCGCCTATGCTTGGCGCCAACGAACCATCCTCGAATACCACTCCAGCTACGCCTACTCTGATGCATTTTCTCTTGAGCTGGGCCTAGGTGCATATATGTGGTACTACTCCTTCCCTAGCGAGTTCATTCGCAGTAATCGAGATCACAACGACAAGAATGTGTCGCCGTATTTGCCAGTCACCAAAGCCACCTACCTGCTGGGTGATACGAAGGATCCCGCCCTGGCGATTGAGTTTGGAATTTTTCCTTTCAAGTACAACAGCGAATCCCGGAACCTGGGCGAGTACATGTTTCGTACCGGCGCATATCCTAACTACATCCAAAACGATTTTGATTTCGCGTTTGCTCGCCTAACCGGTCTGCATCTATCGCGGGTGGACTTCGGGAAATGGAAGAACGACGTTCTCCTGAATACGGAAACGGATCTGCAGCCTCGATTCGATTGGACCTTTACCTACTTGACGGAGTATTCACCAAGTCAATTCCTAAAGGTGGGCGCTGGTGTCTCCTTTACGAATTTCCTGTCCGTAAACGAAGACTATACAACCCCCAAGGCCCAGAGTGGGACGAGCTACATCACCAATCTGCATACCGATTCCTTAGCCATCGGCGGGATTAAGGTTCCAATTACGGTCGGAGATACTGGCTACTATACTTTTAAATCCACTAAGTTAATGGCCCGTGCATCTTTGAATCCCCAAGCACTGATCTCCATTCCCCGACTGGGTCCCGATGACCTGAAAATCTACGGCGAAATTGCACTGCTGGGAGTGAAAAACTATCCGCGTCCTTCACCGCAAGATACCAGTATGTTCAACGGTTTTTTTAAGGACAGGTTGCAACGAATGCCTTGCATGTTCGGAATCAATTTGCCGACTTTTGGCTTACTTAATCTCCTTTCCGTGGAAGCGGAATGGTACGGGCTGCGTGGACCAAACAGTATTGAGTACCGGCAGCAGCACGTTGCCATACCGCTTCCACAAAAGGTTAAGAACAACCCCTTCGAAAATGGCTCCTACGTGGATGCTGACTATGACAAGAAGGACAACTGGAAGTGGTCAGTGTATGCCAAAAAGGAATTCGTCCCGGGCCTGGAACTTGTAGGCCAGATTGCGCGCGATCATGTTCGCCACAGTGTCGGGTATGCTATCCAAAAGGATTGGGAAGAGGCGCTCACCAAGCCGAATCAGTGGTGGTGGGAAGCCAAGATTGCATTTCACTACTGAGCCTGGCTCAAAAGGTTAAGACCGCCCTCAAAACCTAATTGACTTCATCACTCCCCGACGCACAGTCGGGAGTGATGGGTTTCCCTTTCTAATTGGTTCCAAGTCGACCTACCATGCCGGATTTTTAAAAAGGCTTCGGCAAAACCATGGGTTCGTGCACCATAATATTCCCAACTTATCCATTTCGAAGAGATACTAAACCAATAGGATAATTCAGAATGATTTTTACTACCGTCTCGTTATCAGGGGCGTGTAAAAGTTTTAGGGGTTATTAGAAAGGTTTTTGTGACGAACAATAATACTCAAGCAATTAAAACCATGACCCTCATTTTTAAAACCATGGCCCTCATTTTTTCTTTGGCTACGATTGGATTTTCACAATCCCTCACTCCAGAGCAATATAAAAAAGCCTTATGGATGGCGACTCGCTTTTTTGGTGGTCAACGATCAGGTGAAGGTCCGAATTGGCTTATCATGGATCATGGCCTTGGCAAGGACTTCACACTCGATGCCGATGGTGATTATAGTTTAGCTGGCGGCTGGCATGACTGCGGGGACCATGTGAAATATGGACAAACCCAGTTCTACAGCGGCTATGTGCTCCTCAAAGCTTTCGCTGAATTTCCAAAAGGATTCGATGACAACTATGCAGCGAATTATGCGGGGTATCGCCAAAGTGGCGATTTCACTTGGGAAGGCGGCAAAGGCGGGCCCAACGGCATTCCCGATCTTCTTGATGAAGTGAAGTATGCAACCGATTATTTTCTGAGATGCACTCGGAGTGAAACCCAGTTTTACAGTCAAGTCGGAGACGGAAACTTAGATCATAAAAAATGGATCACGTCGGTACAGATGGCAACACTAGCAGCAACCGATGGTGGCCAACCCCGTCGTATCAATAAAAATCCCGAAGACGCTTCCATGCCCTCGTTCTGTGGCGCGGCCTTGGCCATCATGTCGAGGGTCTATCGCAAATACGATGCGGCCTATGCGGATCAATGCCTGGTCCATGCGCGTTATGCATATGCCTATGCTAAGGCCCATCCCGGGACGGAGGGCACCAAGGACGGAGGCTTTTATCCAGCCAACGCCCGCTGGCAAGATGATTATGTCATCCTTACCGCAGAACTTTATAATGCCACTGGTGAAAACGCCTTTCTAGACGAGGCCAAAGCCAAAGCCTCGAATGTGGGCGACCACAACTTCACCCTCTGCTATAACAACAATGATGATCTCGCAGCATACAACTTGGCCGCAGTCGGGCAAGCGGATAAAGGCATCCTACTACAAAAAATGGTGGCCCGATATAAAGGGAATATCACCGCCGAAGGCGTAGGGGCCACTGGCGATATGTGGGGTCGATTGCGATTTCCTATGTACCAGAGTTTTGCCGCCGGATTATCTTCGAAACTGGGCGGCGTTAGTGCCGTTGACCCTTTCGTGGTTAAAAATATCGACTATGTACTTGGGAAAAATTCAACTGGGCAATCTTTCCTGGTCGGATTCGGCGAGAAGTCTCCGCAACATCCGCATCATCGCAATGT
>JAYVCH010000215.1:0-9835 GCA_043750055.1 Fibrobacteria bacterium | reverse complement strand
CGGATCTTGGCGATGGCGGGCATATGCTGTTGCATTTTGACGCCCTGTTTGGTTTGGGCAATCGTAAGCGGGAAGGTGATGATTCGGACTAACAAGGTTAAAAGGATAATGGCGACGCCATAATTCGGGATAATGTTGTAGAAGAAGTTCAGGGTATGTAATACAAAGCCACATAATTTTGGGTACCAGATATCTGCGCGTAGCAGGGTCTCATAACCGGAGAAAATGATTTTTTCATAATTCTGGTCATGGGCAAGCAAACCATCATAGGACAAAGGCAGAACCACAAAGTCAAAATCCAAATCCTTGTCTTCATAATTATTACCGACAATTTGCAGCTCATATTTCTTGGGGAAGGACTTCTCTTCACCTTCGGGGATATGGCCAATGGCGACCACCTTGTTGGTGGTTTCGCGGTTGAAATTTAAAAGCGTAGCTACGTATTTGCGACGCAATCCGACCCACTTGATTATTCCAGCTTGTTCATTGAAAGACTTTTTTCCTTCAAAAGTTTCTCTTTGGACATTGGTTCCATTGTCCATAATCACTTCGCTAAAGAAGTTGGTCATGAGACCAAAGCCCTTACCATGACTGATCTTTTCCGTTTCTTCCAGGCCCGATTGCCAGCCAATGGTATAGGAGTTTATGGGCTGTGTTGCGGTAAGGTGTTGGGAGAATTTGTTGCTATCGGGATAAAAGGTAAACGACCTGACGATGGCGGACTTGTTCCCGGGAAGTGTGCACTTGAAGGTGATGGTGACGGGAGAATCGGAAACTTGTAAAACCGTATCCTTAGAGTCCACTCGCCAAATGGTTTTGCCAAGATCCTGATTGTCGATGGTCAGATTCAACGCATCACCATCCGGAGCAATGAGATTTGGATTCAAGATTTTTTTTCCATCCAAATCCTTCAAGACTAGGTTTGTAACCTTGGCCCCTTGATTGTCCAATCGGACAACGAAGTGTTTTGTTTCCACACGGAGAGTCTGATGCGCAACCAAGGCAAGCGTGGTATCCACACCCATGTTGGACAAAACCTTGTCCGAGCTTAGCGTCGAATTGCTCAGCGCCGAATTGTTAAGCGCGGGAGATAATGCGGCTGTAGAAGTCATAGCCGTATTTTGTCCACCTGGGCCGGTGGCTGCATTCAAAGACTTGCCCCCATTCTTTGCTACCTGCGCCAAAGAGTCGGTGCGTTGCTGTTCCTTTTTAACCTTCATCTCAGCCATGGCTTGCTTCTGTTTATAGCTCGTCCAAAAGAGCATCAGCCCCATGAGCATGGCCCAAGCCAATATGGTATTTCTATTCAAGGGAAACTCCTAAGGTGTTCGATAAAGAAAAAGACAGTTGTGAAGGTTCATCGCGATGGACAAACCCTTTTAAAGGAACGGGATCATAGCCACCTTTACAAAATGGTTGGCAACGCATAATTCTGTAAATCGTAAGCATGAGGCCGATGAAAAAACCGCGGGTTTCAAACGCCTCAACGGAATAATGAGAACAAGTCGGATGAAAACGACAAGAGCCGAGAAAAAAAGAAGCCCGTAAACTTTGATACATGCGCACGAAGAAAATGGCGACATATTTCATATTGCCATACCGGGTAGAATGCCAAGCAAACGATCCGCTTCTGCGCGCAATTCTGAGCGTCTGCATTTTGAAGCCTTGTCTGACACGTCGAAAACGATCCAAGTGCCTTCTTGCATTCTTTTCAATGCGACCTGAAAGGAACAACGTAAGGTTCTTCGGATGGAATTTCGCATAGGAGCTTTGCCAACTTTTTTCCGGATGATAAATCCTATGCGAGAATGGTCTTGATCCTCAAAGCTATAGCGTAAAGTCAGTGGGACGCTACGCAAAACCTTGCCGGCTTCAAAAACCTTTTTATACATGTAGGGCTTGTTGAGTCTGCGATTTTTCAGGGGGATGGGACGCTTTGAAGAAACGTCCAACGGGGTCGAGTTTTCCAAAAGTCAAAACTCTCCCCGTGAGGTTGAGAGACTAGATATCCTTAAAGGCCATGGTGTCGCTCACCGTAAGGCGATGACGGCCTTTGGCGCGACGACGTGCGAGCACATTGCGACCATCACGGGTTGCCATGCGAGTGCGGAAGCCATGCTTGTTGACTCTTTTACGATTGCGAGGCTGAAAAGTTCTTTTCATGATGAAAAATCCAATTTAGGAGTTGAGGGGATTAATTTAGTTTTCATCCCATTGAAATTTCAAGGGTTAGGGTGTTTTTACTCAACTTAGTCAATCTCTAATTACTCTAGAATCATAAAAAACGGTATTTTATGCTGTTGGCACAAATTCTCTATTCATTGATTCTGCAAATATTGGCCTTTCCCCTCATTTTGATTCTATTCCTAATCGGGTGGAAAAAAAATACCCTGGAACGAAACGGCCGCTTCTTAAGAATTCCAGTTTCTGCACATTTTAGAATTCGACTGTATCATCATGCGGCGGTCGATGCCCTCAAAGTTCTTTTTGGATGGTATGGCCGTCCAATTCAAATCCGTTCGAAAGACCGAGGAAAAATCGAACTCCTTAAAACCAAATCCAGCCTTTTCCTTTCCGCCCATTTTCATAATTGGGAAGTAATGGGATCTTGGCTGATCACGAAACAAGGAATTCCTCTACTGAGTGCGGCGCTCCCGTTCTTCAATCCTCGGTCACAATGCCTTCTAAAATTCTCTCGCAGGCGCCTAGGGATTCCAACTTTGGACAAAGCGGTTCCCCGTTCAGCACTTCGACACCTATTGGCGAACCAATGTTTTGGAATGCTTTGGGATCAATATCCAGCCCAAGGTAATTGTTTCATTCCTTTTTTAGACACAACCATGAGGGTTGATCCGCTTCCCACTTTCTTGATTGAAAAAAGTGAGGCTACGGTTTTTTTTGGAGCACTTTTGCCCAGTGGGGTTTTCCGTTTAATTCAATTGTCTTCCGTTAGCCGTAAAAACCAACTCTCGCAATCCTCCGCCCTACCCTTATCCTCATTTCCACCACCTGAAATTTCAACCAGTCAACCCCACTCCCCGTGGCCACTTCGCGTTGCGGTACGCTACCATCGGGTCTTGTCCCTCCTTTTCAGGATGTACCCAGAATATTATTATGGACTTACCCACCGTCGATTTAAGGATCAAATTACTTACCGAATTTCCGGAAGTGTTTCACGTGAAACACCTTCGAACAATTCGGTTATGGTTTCACGTGAAACAAAAAACAAAACTTAACGAAGTCCTTGCTTCTTTGGGATTGAAATCCGAAAAGTTTATCATACATTTACTTGGCTTATGGGAAACCTTTTGAACGATCCTTCAAAATTTGAAGAAAAAACCATCCAAAAACTCCGTGGGGTGGAAACATTCCTGAGAAAATGGAATAAAAACATAAATTTGGTTAGCGAAGCTGATGAATCGGCCATTTGGGAAAGGCATATCGTGGATTCACTCCAACTGATGCCCTTCTTTAAAGAGGTCAATAAATTGGCTGACATGGGAAGTGGGGTGGGCTTACCTGCCGTACCCTTGGCTATTGCCAATCCCGACATTGATGTGTTCGCCATTGAACCCAAGCAAAAGCAAACGGTATTAATGGCCGAACTCGTCCGAGAAATTCGCATCCCAAATTTGCATGTACTTACCGAGCGGGTAGAAAAAGTCTTTCTATCCCACATGGATGTGGTTTGCTGCCGAGCTTTTGGAGAATTCAACCGCGATGCGCGTCTAGCCTATAAGATGTTAAAACCGAGCGGCTTGTTCATGACCTTCAAGGCAGCGGAGGAAACTTCCATTCCCCAGGGATATGAGAAGGTGGAAAATCATCCTTACCAACTCCCCAACAATCCCCGAAAATATTTTGTCGTAATTGCTCATAAGACTGGAGAAATGTGAGTCGGATTATCGCTGCCTGTAACCAAAAAGGGGGTGTGGGTAAAACCACCACTTGCGTTAATACCTCCGCGGCTTTGGCGGCCATGGAAAAAAGAGTTTTGCTAGTGGATATGGATCCGCAAGCCAATGCCACCTTGGGCATGGGCCTCGACCAAAATTTTGACGAAGACATTTATGATGCCTTATTACTAGCTGAAAATAGCGTAAGTAAATCGGATATTCGCAGAAGTATTAAACCTTCCGCGATGCCTTTTCTGGAAATTTTGCCTTGCTCTAGAGAATTGGCAGGGCTTGAAAGACAGTTGCAAACGGCGACTCATCGCGAAAAACGTTTGTCCAAGGTTTTAGAGGCGGTTCGAGACGATTATGATTTCATCATTATCGATTCCCCACCCACCTTGAATATGCTCACCTTGAATGCGCTCACGGCCGCGGACTCGGTTCTGATTCCAATCCAATGTGAGTATTATGCATTACAAGGTTTGTCAGAGCTCTTAAACACTATTCGGTTAGTCCAACAAAACTTGAATCCTAAGCTTTCGATTGAAGGCGCTTTGTTGACCATGTACGATAGTCGACTCAACCTATCCAAACAGGTTGCGGAAGACGTTCAAAGTACCTTCTCCGAAAAAGTATTTAAAACCATAATCCCTCGCAGCGTCAAACTCAGTGAAGCCCCTTCTTTCGGAAAGCCCATCATTCTTTATGATGTGTTGAGCACCGGTGCCATCAAATATATGGAGCTCGCTAAGGAGATTATTCAAAATGACTAGAAAAGCCTTAGGAAAAGGCTTAGAGGCCATATTTGGAAATCTTGGCACCGAAGTGGTGCACGAGAAAACGGGATCCTCGGTTCTAGAAATTGAAATAACTAAAATTTCTCCAAATCCTTTCCAACCGCGTTCGGAATTTAAGGAAGAGGAAATAAAAGATTTAGCGAATTCCATTCGTGAAAAAGGCCTGCTTCAACCAATTCTACTTCGCAAACATGGCGAAGGATTCCAAATCGTTGCCGGCGAACGTCGATTTCGCGCTTACCAAGTTTTAGCCAAATCCAAAATATCGGCCGTTGTCCGCGATCATCTGTCCGATCGTGACATGATGGAAATGGCATTGATTGAAAATATTCAACGCGTGCAATTGAATGCGATAGAAGAGGCTCAAGCCTTTGAACAACTCATCAATACTTGCGGAATCACACATGAGGAGTTGGCACAAAAATTGGGCAAGAGCCGCTCGGCGATTACCAACACTTTGCGCCTTTTAAAGCTTGAAACAGAAATCCAAGATTGGATTCGAGAAGGCAAGCTCACGGCCGGACATGGACGCGCTCTTTTGCAAAGCGATTCCACTCAGCAAATGCGTTTAGCCAAAAAAATCATGGAAGACCATTTAAACGTTCGGCACGCAGAAAAAACCATTCCCAAAAGGGATGAACCGCTTTCCAAACCAAACAATCCAAATACCCAGGCTTTTATAGACAAGCTACGCTACCTTCTTGGAACCAAGGTGGTACTCAAAGGATCTGAAAATCGAGGGATTTTGGAAATCCACTACATGAGTCGCAACGACTTAGAAACCCTAAGCCAACTTCTTGAACGTGGCCATGAAGTTTCCGGCGTGGGTTAACGGAAAAACATCGCGATCGGATTTATCCAAATCCCGCTTTCCGACTCAAATCCATGTCTAAAAAGCGCTATATCACCATTCAAATCCTGCCCGATGACTCCAGTGAAACCTGGACCATCAAACTTCGCTATCGTTTTTTTGAATTCCTTTTTTATGCCACCATCATCGCATTATTTGCGGTAGCCTTGGCCGCGGTGAAGGTCACGGAAATAAATGGAAAAGTTTTAACTGCAAATCACCTCGCGGCAATCAATCGCGAGCTAATTATCAAGCAAGAGAAAATGATCCTCTTAGAACAAGAACTAGCCTTAATCTCTGACCAAGAGCAAAAAATTCGCGGCATTGTAGAAACCTTTGTTTCAGAAAAAAGATCCGACACGACATCGGATAAAAACGAGGACCGGTTGAATCGGTTTTCCCAAAAAGAGTTGGATAAATTCGTGGCGGATGTTCATGCGATTGAAAAAAAATCCAAACAAGGTTCCCGCTTTCCGTCGCGTGATGAAATACCCGATATCTGGCCCGTACCCGGCATCGTCAGTCAAGCTTTCAATAATGGATCAAATCCAGAGACCCGACATGAGGGTGTGGACATTATTGCGGAGAACAACACTTTGGTCATGAATACAGCCAGGGGCGTGGTGATTCAAAGTGGACAAGACCGGGATTTAGGTCGATTCGTTAAAATCGATCATGCCAACCATGTACAAACCCTTTATGCTCATCTTAGTCGAAGCTTTGTCCAAGTGGGCGACCAAGTTGAAAAAGGATCCATTGTTGGCACCGTGGGAAACTCGGGAAACAGTTTTGGCCCGCATCTCCATTATGAAATTTCGATCAAAGGAAAATTCGTAGACCCACAACTCTATTTGAAATGAGGAATAAATGTCAAAAAACATAGCTGCCGCCATGACCTTCATTAGCGATGGAACCCAATTTTTGGGCGATATCAAGGTTGAACATGATCTTCGGGTTGAAGGTTACCTAAAAGGAACTGTTGAAGTGGGAGGCATTCTTGTATTGGGCCCCACGGGGAAAATCGAAGGGGAAGTCCATGCCCGGTCAGCGACGATCGCGGGGCAAATTACCGGTAATATCAAAGCGGAAGAAAAAATCGTACTCGAAACAAAATCTGTTTTGATTGGTGATTTGAAAACTCGAGAATTGGTCATCAATGAAGGGGCCATATTTCAGGGCAATAGCTCCATGAAGCTAGATGAAAAAAACTAAAATCAGCCGATTACCAAAAGGGGAAGTTGGACCCGGTTCCACCCAATGGTTGGAATTCCTCAATTTGGGTTGGATTCTTGCAGGAACCATGACGCTTACTGTATGGGTAGGCATTTGGCTAGATCGACGATTTCAGACGGCTCCCATATTATTGCTGGCAGGCACTTTTTTAGGGTTTACAGGGTGCGGCTATTTTTTGGCTCGCCTCATTCAAAAGTTAAATCGGGGCGAAAGCCAAGTTCCTCCGAAATGATTGGGATAGAGGTGACATCCAATTCCCAAATCCCTTTAAAAAATTTGGTCCCGTTATTATCATTCTGTCGCGTAAAAAACCCGGTCAGATGTACAACTGGGTTAAGGGAAGCTTCTCGGCTTTGTTCATCTACTTCAAAAAAATTATCGTTGTAATGGCCCTCCTTTCTGTGGCTTGCGGGCTATTATCGACCAAGCTTCCGTCGTATCCAGTACCTTTTGCGACCGGAGTTGTGGTATTCATGGCCCTTAACGCATTAGGTGCACTTTATCCTCTTTACCTCTTCCGGGGTAAAAAAAATCCCTTTAATCTTTATATCCTGGGAATGATCATCCGATTGGCTTTAGTCGGCGTTTCGTTTATTCTGCTTATAAGCTTGAGCGGATTGAATAAAGCATCCCTGCTTGCCATTACCTTAACCGGCATGGTATCATTCATCGCCTACCTTGGAGTCGAAGTACATCACTTCATCCATCATAACGCCAGTCTGATGAGCACCTGATGCAATTCAAGAAATCCTTTTTGCCCACCTTGCTACTCACAACCCTGGCAGGCATTGGCCCGCTCCGAGCTGAAGAAAGTCTCGGCGACTTTTTAACCCATCACATTTCCAATTCCAATCATTGGCAGCCGCTTCCCTTCCTTCCGGTTTTGAACTTGCCTACCGGTTGGCGGATTTTTGGAATCGATGTTTCCATTACTCAACACGTTCTCATGATGTTGATTGCCGGCGCGCTTTTGATCCTTGCTTTTGCAAGCGGCAGCCGTAGAAAATCTGGCGCCCCGGTTTCACGCCTTGGTCATGCTTTAGAGGCCTTGGTTATATATGTGCGAGACGAAGTCGTAGAGCCCAATCTCGGCAAAAAAGAAACACCCAAATGGATGCCTTTTTTCCTGACCCTTTTCTTCTTTTTCTTGACGTTGAACCTGATAAGTTTAATTCCCGGTTTCTCCGCCGCCACGGGTAATATCAATTTCACCGCGACCATGGCCGTCCTGATATTCATCGTCTATAACCTGGCTGGCATGATACATAATGGTCCTGGTCATTATGTGGTTAATATTTTTCCTAAGGGTGTGCCTTGGCCCATTATGTTGATCATCATTCCCATTGAGTTGATGGGCTTGATCACCAAAGCCTTTGCTTTATGCATTCGTCTTTTCGCAAATATGACTGCCGGTCATATTCTTCTATTGTCCTTAACGGGCCTCATCATCGTTTTCAAAACCGTATGGGTCGCGGCTGGTTTTTTACCCATGACCTTATTTATCTATACGATTGAAATCCTGGTGGCCTTTCTCCAGGCATATATCTTTACATTACTTTCGGCCCTATTCGTAGGTATGGCCATTCATCAGGATCATTAACCTCAATTATCACTCAAGGAGTTTAAGATGGCTTTGGAATCTGTAGGATTGGGAAATGCTGGCATGGGATATCTTTCCGCCGGTATCGGTGCGGGACTTGCAGCAATTGGAGCCGGAATCGGCATTGGTAAATTGGCCGGTTCTGCTCTCGAAGGCATTGCCCGTCAGCCTGAAGCCGTTGGCGTTTTGCGCACAACCATGCTTATCGCTGCCGCGCTCGTAGAAGGTGTGGCTTTGTTCGCACAGGTTATTTGTATTATCGTCGCCTTTAAGTAGGCGATAACAAAACGGGTCAGGTAACCAAGTGGTTACGGTAACCAAATTAGTTATGGTAACTTCTGGGTTACTTTAGTTTTCGATTCGAATTCGACAGTTGCTTTAGAAGGTGATTGCCTTCTTGGTGGAGAGGAATAGACAATGAGCGCCGAACTGAAGGGGGAACTGTTGGCCCAAGCGGAAACGCCTGCAGCGGGTGAAACCCAGACCGAAGTCGGACATGCTGGTGCTGCCGAGCATGAAAATGAAGGGGGTCTTCCACCTTTCTTGCGTTTTGATCCGGGTGTATGGATTTGGACCACCTTGGTCTTTCTCACTCTGTTGGTCATTCTTAGGAAAATGGCTTGGAAGCCTATTCTGGCGTCCATCGATGAACGCGAGAAAACCATTCGAGAAAGTTTGGAGCAAGCAAGCCGAATCCAAGAAGAATCCAAGCGTATCACCGAAGAGCAAAACCGTATTCTGGCCCAAGCGCGTCAAGAAGCCAATGCCATGATGCAGTCCTCGAAGCAAGCTTCCGAGGACCTTCGCCGCAAACTCGAGCAGTCCGCTCAAGAGGAAAAGGCCCGCATCATCGCTTCCGCTACTAAAGAAATCGAAGCTTCAAAACGGGCCGCCTTATCCGAATTACGTAAAACCACAGCCGATCTTTCCATTCAAATTGCCGAGAAGTTGATTCAAGCAAATTTGGACGATGCGAAGCAACGCGCCTTGGTGGACAAACTAATCAGTGAGGTCTCGCCCAATTAAGGCTAGGGAAATAGGACATGAAGAAGGATAAAGCTGCCGCCATCTACGCCCGTACCCTTTTGGAGACGGCCACGGAACAAAAAGTCGAAGACTTGGTTTCTGCTGATATGCGCGGACTTTCAGAATCCTTCAGCAAGCTGGCGGAATTGAATAAATTCCTGACCAATCCGGTTCGAAGCATCATTGAGAAAGCCAAAGTCATTCATTCGATTTCCGCTTCCATTTCTCCTCTAACACGTAAGTTTTTAAAACTTCTGGAAATCAAAAATCGCTTTGCCCTTCTTCGCGGCATCGCGGAAGAATATTTGATTCTCGAAGAGCAAAAGAAGAATATCCTGCGAGCAACGGTGGTCAGCGCATTGCCTCTTGTACAGGAACAAATGGATAAAATTTCGCGTGGCCTGGAGGCCAAGCGTCCAGGCAAAACTTTTAT
>JAYVCH010000214.1:0-10055 GCA_043750055.1 Fibrobacteria bacterium | reverse complement strand
CAGAAAGTAAGGATCGTTAAAATTGTGATGTGGCATGGCCAAATGCACATTGGCAGTGAGTGCTAATCGACTTTCCCGCATGCCTCCTAACATACACGGAATTCCCCGCTCTTGCATCACCCCCGCAATTTTAAGTGCATCGAGAATGCCGCCTGATTTTGCCAGTTTGGTATTAACTGAGTCAATGACCTTCGTTTTGATAAGTCCAAGCTTCTTTTCGGGCGGGGATTTCGGCTGCATGTGAGTATTTTTCTGTGGATTTAAAGGGTGGAAAAATTGGTTGAAGATTGGCTTGAGTTGGCACAAAGGCATATTCGAGACATTCTATCGAAGGCGGTTGAGTATTCCGATGCCCAAAATGGGCTAGTGGTTTTTGATGGGGACAGTGATTTGTCGAGGGTACTAGTTCGAGCCTATAGGCGGGCTTTGTCAACGGCAACATTTTTAGACTTCAACTCCGTTACCCCCCAAGCCGTGCTCACCGCTTTTGAACTGATGAGCCACTCAGATCTGGTTGTCCTGATCCAATCCAACAGCTTTCGCTTGGACGCTTTTCGAATCCGAGTCGAACTTTTCAAACGAGGTTTGAAAGTCATAGAGCATCCTCACCTGGACCGCATGAAAGGACAGGAAATTCAATGGTATATTGATGCCTTAGCCTATGATCCAAAATATTATCGCGATACCGGTCGCGCACTCAAGGGTTGGATTGATAGGGCTCAAAGTGCGATTGTGGATAGTGGCGGCGAAAGTCTATTCTTTGAATCTGGTTTTGAGTCCGCTAAATTAAATGTCGGAGATTATCGGGAGATGAAAAATGTGGGGGGACAATTTCCCATTGGCGAAGTCTTTACCGAAGCAAAAGATTTAGAGGCTGTGCATGGCCGCATCCGAATTTTCATTTTTGCAGATTTGAATTTTATGGTGAACCGACCGCCGGTTCCAATCACCCTGGTGATTGAAAAGGGGCGTGTGAGGGAAGTGATCGATACCACACTTGATTTTGAAAAAGTGTTGACGGCTATTCGCGCAGATGAGGGTGAAGTTTGGGTGAGGGAATTTGGATTTGGCATGAACCGTGCGTTTTCAAAAGATCGAGTGGTAAAGGATATAGGGACTTTGGAACGGATGTGCGGTGTCCACCTTTCCTTAGGCGCAAAACATGCGGTCTATCAAAAACCAGACTTTCGTCGCCGCCATGTAAGGCATCATGTGGATGTTTTTGTGGTAACTGAAACCGTGCAGCTGGATGGAGTTGTGGTTTTTTCAAACGGTCAATGGATAGTCTAGGCCCAAATTAATTTTTCTTTTCTTTTTCCAAGGCGGGTCGAATCGCATACACACAGCGACGATTCCCTGCGAGAATATGCTCCTCCCGTGCGACTTGAATTCCTTCGCCCATAAGGGTTTGAAAGACTTGCCATTCACTTTGGCAAATTGCCTGGCAAGTTTTAGCGGCGGTACAAATTGGACAGTGATTTTCAATCAAAAGAAATCCGCCGCCCAGGGTAGGCTTAACCTCAGTCATATAGCCTTCGCGATCTCGTAACGATGCAAGTGTCTTGACCTTTTCCTTCAATCCCATTCCTTCGGTAAAGGCGCGCATATATTCATCGATGTTTTGTCGTGTTCTCGCTTCCAGTAATTTCTCCATGCCTTTTTTGCCATAAACTTCTTGAAGCGAGTTCAACAAACCCACCGTGAGTAGTGCATGGGCATCGGGAAAAGCGCGGTTGGCGGAATCGGTGAGACGCCAGTGTCGCATGGGTCGGCCTCGACGAGGGGCTCGTGTGGATTCAGTTTCGGACGCGACTACTTTTTCTTCTTCTAAGGAAGCCAATTGCAAACCAATGGCCATGGGTGTTACCGAAAGTCTTTTAGCCAGGGTACGGGCATCTTGCGGACCTTCTCGCTTCAGAATATCCAAAATGGCGTGGCGCGTATTTTTGGGAGGAGCTGTGTTAGCAGAAAAATTCGGGCCGCTTGAACTGGACTTCATATTCAGAATATACCTCTCCCGGGGTATTAAGTAAAACCGAAACTTTATTTAATTAAAGTTGCGAATCCAAGGGAGTGGGTTTTGCCATAAGGGCAGTTAGCAGGATAGCTACTAGTAGCAGGGTGGTAGAGAGAAAAAAAGGAGCACCAGGAAAAGGATGGGGTGAATGCACACTGATGGAAAGCGCAAAAAGCCCGGTATAAATTCCCGGCCCCATCATTCCAGATATCCCCCTTAGCCCGCCTAGGGCGCCTTGTAAACGACCCTGCTCCGAAGGTGCAATTCGTGAAGTGAGTAAAGCCTGTGCGGCTGGACTTGCGAATCCCCATAAGGCCCCGAATGGGATGCCTATCATGAAAAGCATTCCTGTGGGAGCCAGAGCATAGGCTGCGAATCCTACAGCTCCACATGCCAATCCCAAAACCATCGCCTTTTTTTCCCCTAGTTTTTTCACCACGGGGCGAACCAGTCCCCCTTGTACTAAGGCACTGCAAACACCCACGACTCCCAAGGTAAGCCCTACGGTTCGGGTATCCCAATGGTAGCGGTAATTGCAATAGAGAACCCACATACTAGGCAATACTTCATGCGCGAGATAAGAAAAGAAAATCACAAGGGCGATGGTCATCGCACCGGGATGCTTTCTAAGAAGCATGAAGGATCCCACTGGATTGGCTTTTTTCCAAAGCAGGGGCATGCGTTTTTCCTTAGGCAAAGATTCTGGCAGCACTAATAAACCATATAGGGCATTGGTTAAGCTTAGACCCGCCGCGACCCAAAAGGGAAGTCGAGGATTCATGCTTCCCAAAATCCCTCCAAAAGCTGGACCGATCACAAAACCCAAACCAAATGCAGCCCCCAACATTCCGAAAGCGGCAGCGCGTTTTTCAACGGGTGTGACATCAGCAATGTAGGCATTGGGAATGCTGAACGTGGCGGCGCACATGCCAGAGATGACGCGACCTAAATACAGCCAAGCGAGAGTTGGAGCCAATGCCATAAGGATATAATCCAAGCCTAATCCAAAATTGGAAAGAAGAATCAGAGGACGACGGCCGAATCTATCAGACAAGGATCCCAAAATGGGCGCAAAGAAAAAATTCATGGCCGCGAAGGTGATTCCAAATAGTCCGTATATATAGGCCGCATCGGCGCTGTTACCCCCTTTGAAGCCTAAAATAAGACCCGGTAGGACGGGAATAGTAATGCCCAGCGCGAGCATATCTAACACGACGGTAACGAAAATAAAGGTGACGGTGGCTTTTCTCATTAATCAACTGACGTGAATGATCGGATTTCCCAATTGCGACCGGACAAGGGCGGAATTTAAATCTTCCCCTGCATAGGAAATCAAAGGGGAAATTTCCACAACTTTGTTCTTTAAGTCTTCTTCACTGAGACCCGCCGAAAGGGCCCATTTATGGTGTAAGCCGAGCACCAATTCTCGCGCGGAGCCAGGGCTGTCTTCGCCATCTTTATTTTTGACCGGAGCGAATTCTTCCTCACGAATGATTTGCAGCGCCGCCATCCCCTCGGCCAATGGGAATAAGTCGAACATGAACAATTCAAATTTGTAGGCATTGGGCACGGTAGGATTAATTCCATTTCCCTTTTCATCGAGACCTGCGATTTTTTTATGTGCGAGGTGAAACGGCAAGGCGGAGCCAACATGCTTTTCCAGAAAATTGAGAGTGAACAGGTGTATGGCGATATTGGCTGAAGCGAAGGCCAGCCCACCCTTTGGCCCTGCACGATGCAACATTTCATCCGTCATCTCGGAGTATTCCAGCACCGAGGGACGTCCATTTCGTAAACAGAGAACGCCAACTTTTTCCTTCGGGCTGGTTTTAACAACAGCCTTGCTGGCAGCGGGCATTCCTGTACTTATGGCAAATCCAACGAAGTGAGGATCACACACGCGCACTAAGGCATTGTCAACACTGTAGAAGAAAACATATTCCACACCGCGACGTTTCATATCGGCGAGGGCACCACTTTTGGAAAGGGCTAAAAAGCAACCTCCATTTCCATTGGGCCCCATGGATAAACATCCCTTGCTTGCGAGTAATATCCGACCTTGTTCATCCACAATCGGCATCTCTCCCTGTTTGAAGAAAAAGATATCGCGTTCTGGATATCCAAAAAAATGCCGTTCCCGGAAAAAGCCAACCGTGTCCTCATGATTTTCTTCGCTGGTCATGATGTACCAGGGGATGGTTTTTCTGGATTGACGTGAAAGACAAATGAGCCGCTCTGCTTGGAGTTGAAAAAGCGATTTGCGAGAAGGTAAACCGATATCAAAAATTCCCTTGGGCCCTTCATGGCCAAGCCTTGTCCCTTGTCCACCCGCCACTAAAAATGCCGCGACTTTTCCATCGCGCAAAGCCCGCATGCCCTGATTGGACATGGCTGCTCGCTCTCCGATTCCAAAGCTTTCCCAGTCTCGTGCCATCATGGGTTCGAAGTTGTCTTCGACTTTCACTTCGGTTTTATCCAAAACCAGATTTTTAAATAGGGAGGCCAAAGCTTCAAAATCGATGGAAAGGATCTGAGTAAGAAGCGCGTCTTGCTCCACATCGGTTAGTTCGTCGAAAAACCGAAATAGATGTTGTTGCCCATATTCAGTGGACAAAGCCAGGGCTTGATTTAGTTTGTTTGTATCGGGCATGTTACCTTCAACTTCCCTGTAAAGTAAAAACCATCAATAGACGAAAGCTAATTTACCGAACTTTGAAGAAAATGAGGCCGCTGAATATCAAAGCCAAGATAGAGACCAAGTGAAATCGCCAGATAATTTTAGAATTTGTTGCTTGGGCAGATTCAAAACGTACTTTCCATTTGATTTGAAAATGATGATGCAACGGGGCCCTTAGAAAAAGCCTGCGTCCGACTTTATCTTTACTGAATTTTCGAGTCATTTTAAAACCCAGGATCTGTAAAACCACGGACATGGCTTCAGCCAGAAACACTACTCCGACTATGGGTAGAAAAAGTTCAATTTTAAGCAGGACAAACATCATGCCGATAACACCTCCAAAACCGATTGAGCCGGCATCGCCCATGTAAATTTCTGCGGGAGGACTATTGTACCAAAGATAAGCCAACACAGCTCCGATGATGGCTGTACAGATGGGGAAGAGCTCGTCCCCACCTGGGATGTGAGGAATTAGGAAGTACTTCGCAAAGATGATATTTCCAGAAATGTAGGCCACCATGCCGGCGAAAAGTGCGGTGGTGATAATTGGGATCGAAACGAGGGAGTCCAGCCCATCTGTAAAGTTAGCGCCATTTGCGCTGGAGGTGGTCACAATACAGATCAGTACGATAAAGGCCCAACGGGGTAGATATGGAAACCAAACTTCCGGTTTGACAAAGGGCATAGTCAAATGGCCGGAAAGACCCGGTATGAATTTATAAGCAAAGACGGCCACGATCAGGGAAAAAAGAAAATACAAGGTCAAGCGAAGTCGGGCCGAAATACCATCAGCCTTATTTTGATACTCGGCTTTGGAAAGGGTTCCTTTGGCCACTAGTTTTTTATTTCGAATTTTGATCACGTCATCAATTCCACCGATTGTACCATAGGCCAAAAGAATCACCAGGGCTGAAATCGAATACGCATTTAGGTTCGCGAAACAAAGTGACGCCATTAAGACGGCAGCGATAAGTAACATGCCTCCCATAATCGGAGGAGACTTGCGTTTGCCCTGGTCGAAATCAGCAGTAGCATCGAAGCGGTTGAGCATGGCGATGTACTTTGGCATGGCTAAAAAGACGACTAAGGAAGCGAATAGCGAGGCTGCACCGGCCCGAAAGAGACGGTCTTCAAATAATCCGATATGGGTGAGGCGGTAAAGTAAAAGAGAAAGCATGCGTTCGCGCGTTCCTAAATTGGGTTAAGGTGAGTTATACCGTTCGTTTAGCTTGTAGTCGATTCTTGGTATCAGAATACAAATCCTTGAGGCTATCTTCGATAGAAATCAGAGGTTTCCATCCAGTGAGCATCATGATTTTTTCGGGACTGCCCACTAACAAGGGAATGTCTATAGCTCTCTCAAGGGCGGGATCGATCCGGGTTTCAATCGGAGCCCCGCTCAAATTGATAAGGTATTGAACCAGGTCTCGGATGGTTCTGGCCTTACCCGAGCAAACATTATACACCTCTCCCGTTTCCGCCCTTTTCGCGAGCATGGCAATGGCTCTTGCTTGGTCTCTCACATCCAAATAATCTCGGGACACATCCAAGTTACCGGTATAAATCACCGTCTCCCCGTCATAAAGTTCTATGGAGGCGATTTGGGCCGCAACGGAGGGCAAAACAAATTTTCGTTCTTGGTAGGGACCTGTTGAACTGAACGGTCTTACAGTGACGAGATCCAGATTGTGGGCTCCTATATATTGTCTGGCCAAGAGTTCGCAAGCGGCCATGCCCGTTGCATAGGGGGTATAAGGAATGGGAGGATCGGTTTCGCGATGGATGACATCAACGACACCGCGACCGGCGCCATAAATTTCAGAGGAACTCACCAGCAAGACCCGGGCTTTGGGAACGGTCAACCGCACAGCCTCGAAGAGGTTCTGTGTGCCTAGAATCAAAAGTTGCAAAATGGCATTGGGTTTGAGTTGGGTGGTCCCAAGTGAAAAGCCCTGCGAGACCATATGGTAGATTTCCGTAGGTCGATGTTCACTCAACACCTGCACCAGATTCTTGAAATCCAAGAGATCTCCCGTCACATAGGTGACATGCTGTAAGGTCCTGTGGGGCTCGGGGTTTTCGGAGGAGTAGGAAACCAGATTTTCTTTCCCATGCGATAGTAAGCTAAGCAGATGATAGCCCAAACAGCAAGTGCCGCCGGAGAGGAAAATGCTCATGCTTTCGATTCCCGAACACAACCCAAGGCGAGAAGCACTTGAATCTTTTCAATATTGCGAACGGGAATCACTTCACCAATTTGTTTGGGTAGTATATACACCCGAGCACCATCGTCCACCTTCTTATCTAAACCCATGGCCTCCCAGGCGTTTTCCTCATCAAATTTGTAGGGGAAATAGCGTGGCAAACCCAAATTATTCAGCAGGATATTTTGTTCCGTTTCAGCCGTGGCCTCTAGCATTCCCAGTTGTACCGCAAGACGTGCCGCAACGCGCATCCCTAATGCGACCGCGAGACCATGGGGCAAGTTTCCGTATCCAGCGATTAATTCAAACGCATGGCCAAAGGTATGCCCGTAATTCAAAATAGCACGTCCCCCTTCCACGGTTTCGCGCTCATCTTTGCCGACAACCTCAGACTTGATGGAACAAGATCGCAATACCATTTCTTTGAGCACTAGGGGATCACGGCTCAAAATCCCGACCGCATTGGTGTTTAAGAAATCGAAGAAATCCCGATCGCCAATAACCCCATACTTAACTACTTCGGCTAAGCCGGATAGATATTCTACCGAAGGAAGAGTTGTTAAGGCTTCTAGGCTAATAACAACAGCTTTTGGTTGATAGAAGGCCCCGATGAGATTTTTTCCGAGGGGATGATTCACCGCAGTTTTTCCACCCACACTGCTGTCTACCATGGACAATAGCGTGGTGGGAACTTGAATAAAATCTATACCGCGAAGGTAAATGGCAGCGGCGAATCCGACCATGTCTCCGACGACTCCACCTCCAAAAGCGATCAGCGTGGTCTTTCTGGGATAAGCATGCCTTAACAGAAAAGTGAAAAGTTTATTCAACGATTTGAGATTTTTCTCTTCTTCGCCGGGCTTGAAAAAGAATATTCGAGGATCGCCTAAGGTGCTGCGAAGTTGTTCCAACATTCGTTTTTGATGGATGCGTAAATTTTGATCGGTGACAATAATGAATCGTTGAGCCGATCCAGACTTGGAAGCGATACTGTCTATATGACCCGCTAAGTTTTTCTCGACATAAATTGGATAACTGCGCTCATTGAGGTGGACCCGCAAAGGTTTTAATTCCTCAATCTGTAATCGATGAATGATGCGCCTTGTCAAAATATGATGAGGAATCGTTTCATCTGATTCAAAATGAAAATCTGCTAATTCATACAAGGGCTTGCGTTCTGAAAGCAACTCTTTGATTTTCGCCATTTTAGTTTCATTGTTCAAATTGGCCAAAAGGGGACGCGAATCTTTCTTGCGATTGACCCTTTCTAAAATGACATCGGGAGAAGCGAATAAGCCAACGAGAACACCGGTTTTACGGATGACGTTTATCGCTTCAGGGTTGACGAGTGTTCCGCCGCCTAGAGCCGCGACCATGGGACCTTGTACGCTGACTTCCTCAAGTGCGTCCACTTCCATTTTACGAAAGGCGGCTTCGCCCAAGTCCGCGAAAATCTGCGCTACAGTTTTGCCAATTTTTTCTTCAATGACTTTGTCGATGTCAAAAAATTTCCAACCTAAAGAAGCCGCTGTAAGCGACCCAATTCGACTTTTGCCCGATGCCATAAAACCCGTGAAATAAATGTTACGGTTTAGTGGTAGTGGCATAATACTTTTGACTCAAATCTTTTCAAGGAGTTTTAGAGAATAACAGATCTGGGTTTATGGTCTTCGGGGCGGCCACTGCGGGTTAATTGTTCTCGTGCTGAAACATAGAACTGGTTCGCTTCAGGAGTTGATCCTGTCCACAATTGAAAAGAGGCCAAGCCCTGATGGACCAACATTCCTAAACCGCCCACCGTTTGCAAACCCATGGACTCGGCTTCACGGATTAAAAGTGTCCGTTCCGGTACATAAACAATATCGTACACGATTTGTCGGATTCTCAAGTCTCTCGACAGAACCGGACTAGAATCTGTATTGGGATGCATTCCCAGTGGCGTGGCATTGACGACAATGTCAATTTCATCAGCAATAGCTGAATACGGCTTCGAGTCTAACAACTCCAATTTTGTTCCGCTCATTACTCCCGCTGACGCCAAATTATTCTTTACATCCAAAAGGAGCTGTGCTGATTTGGATACGTTGCGCCCCACTAGGATAATACGTGCGGCTTTTTCTTCGGTCATCAAAGCGAAAACCAAGGTCCGGGCTGAACCTCCGTTTCCAAAAATGGCGATGGACTTTCCGGTGAATGTGTAACCAGCTTCGCTGAACCCAGTGAGGAAGCCATAGGGATCCGTCGTGGTGCCAAATAACCTGCCATCGTTATTTGTAATGGTGTTCACTACACCCATCATTTTGGAAATGTCGGACACTTCATCCAAAAATGGGACGATGGCTTGTTTATGAGGAAGGGTGACATTGGCGCCCCGGAAATTGAATATCCTCAATGCTTGGGTCGCGGTCTCTAAATCGGAAGCTTTCACCTTCAGTGGGACATAGGCGAAATCGATTCCGTTTTGCTCGAAGGCCGTATTATGCATAACAGGTGAAAGGGAATGCGAAACTGGATCACCCAGTAAAGCAATCAGTCGAGTGGTTCCTAGAATATTCACTGTGATTACCTATTATATCCTAGTGCGTTTCAGAGAGAATACCGAGGCGACCCATGCTTCCACAAAAAGTAATAATATTGAGGCCAGGAAAAGCAGGGACCACAGGGGTTGAATCCCTGCTTGAAGTGTCCCCGATTCCATAGCAGAATGCACTTGTACTCTCAATTTGAAAGGGTCGAGGGCTTTGAGCATCTCACTGCGGGAATCTTCATTTTGTGAACCCGGTTCCATTCCTTTCGCAGCCAAGTTGACGGCAAATTTCGTCGTGTCCTGGCCCTGTATGATTTTATGAATGCCTAATCGGTCAAAAGGACCTATGAAAAGTCGATGCTCATCCGAACGGACCCTGGTAAAAACCCGGCCATCCGGGTCACGAATTTCAGGAAGGGACGAGGAATAGTGAAATACAAACAGGGAATCGGAGGCCACGGACAAGTTGTGGGCACGGTCATTTAAACCCACTTCTTGGAAGGCTTGGTGTAGAAGCGGGGTAATGGGATTGATTCCAACATCGGTCCAATTCAAATCATCAATGTCCGTGGTCCACACTAAAATTTTACCCCGGTGAAAATCCCGAGTGACAAGAATCGCAGTTGAATC
>JAYVCH010000213.1:0-14390 GCA_043750055.1 Fibrobacteria bacterium | reverse complement strand
GCGTCGAACCATTGCCGATTTCCCGCAGGCGCTGGAGGCTCATCATCAAAAAGATCAGCCGTCAAAGGCCCTTGCTTGCCCAAGTCCAGTTGAAGGTCTTCAAGATTCTGAGAAATTTTTTTCAATTGCACAAGTGGTAAATACATTAAAGCATGTTGACGAAAAAAAGAATTATCCCGCGCCACCTGAGCATAAACAACATCCGGCCAAGTCCGCAGCGAATCGGCTAAGCGATCTTGTAGGCGCGCCAATTCAGCTGGGTTTTCAAGGGCAATGGCAATGGTAAATAAATCCGAACTGCCAATGCGACGCTTAGCCTCACCCATGGCGCGAATGGTCTCCGTATCACGGGGAAGCAATGCTTCTAAGTTGGCATCAATGCGAAGTCGAGTGGCCACCATGGTACACGCCGCAGTCAAGACCAAAGAGGCTATCACAATAGCGTAACGATATTTTTTTGAGAACAGTATATAAGAAGCTAAAAGCTTGCGAAAAAATCCCACCGGTGGATTGGAGTTGGAGGTGGATTTATGTGAGGAAAGATTCATAATAACCCAGCCGTCGCTCGTAATTTCAAGACTCCACGATCCATTTTTCCATTGGCATTAAAGGGAATGTCATCCGTGAAATAAAGATGTCGGGGAATCATATAAGAGGGGAGTTGATTTTTCAACTTAGTTTTGATTTCCTTTTTCTGGTCCAAGTACATTTTGGGAAGCACACAATAAATTTCTTCCTGTCCATTTCTGATTTTTGCCACATCGGCAATAGCAAATGCCGACCCGGAACTTTTCATTAATGCATGTTCAATTTCACCGAGTTCGATTCGATATCCCATCACTTTAACCTGAAAATCTTCACGGCCTTCGTATTGTATAATGCCGCCGGGTTCCATTGCCACTAAATCTCCCGTCCGATACCAAATTACCCCTTCCCGTTCCACAAACCGCTCGGCGGTCTTTTCCGGTTCCTCCAGATAGCCTGGCGCGACCTGGTCCCCACTGACCCACATCCCCCCCACCTCACCGGCTTCGCATGCGGTTCCATTTTCGCGGAGCACGACCACGCGCTGGGTTGGGAAAATCCGACCAATGGGAATGCCTCCTTGATGACAATGCTCTTCGGGAAAGCCTTCGGGGATTTCAAAATGAATGACGACTATGGTCGCTTCGGTGGGACCATAGAGATTAGCCAAACGACTATGGGGCGCAATTGATTTCCAAATTTGACAGGTTTTCCAGGTCAGTTTTTCACCTGCAAAAAGGCTTAATCTCACCTGCGGTAAAGCACCCGGTATCACTTGTCGCGCACTTTCTAAAAAGGCCGCCAACGCAGGCACTGAAAACCACACTGTTACTTTTTTCTCGGCTGCATAGGCTAAGGGTGCAAAAAGCGCTTTGTCCGGAAAGGGTACGAGGGTTGCTCCCGAGGCCCAAGTCACAAATTGATCATGAACACTTACATCGAATGTAAGGTCAAAAGTCTGAGTAACTCTATCTTGCGGATAAATGGGATAGGCTGCCAGCACAGATTCTAAATAGGAGAAAACATTGTCATGAGTAATCCGAACGCCCTTAGGCACACCCGTGCTACCCGAAGTAAACAACACATATGCGCTTCGGTTTTCAGCTGGGGCGACGAGGGGAGTTGGAAGCATACCAAATTTCAAAACAGCTTCCACCAAGACCAAGCCTGTGGGAATCAAAGAAACCAATTCCCGAATCGCCGAGGGCTTGTCCAAGGTGATGATGCGAAGGGGACCGGTCCACTCTTTTAGAAATTCGGCCAAGGCCGTGGCACATTCTTCCCCGACAATCAAAGTATCGATCTTCGCCTTTTGGACAACGTACCGGTTACGCGAAGCGGGGAAAATAGGATTAAGAGGAACATAAGCCTTCCCTTCCGCAAGAATGGCTTGGACGGCCGAATAGGCAATTGGACTTTTGGCCGCCAAGATTCCAACGAAATTCGACTCGCCCGTTAAAGGTGTCCGGAAGGCTTCGATGTAATCCAGCATTTGACCATATGTAAGCGAACCCTTTTCCCAATTCAGAGCTTCGTGATTTGGCGAGGATTTCGCAAAGGAATAAAAAAATTCTGCAAGGTTTCGGTTTTTGAATTTGCTGATGTGATTGAATTTATTCATGTTTTTTAATTCGTTGAGGCTGACAACAATTCATCAATTTTTTTGGACATATAAGAAATGGCGGTGGGAGATTTCAAGTGATTTAAATCATCCCAAACCGAATCAGGAAAATGGGTAATAGCTTCGGGACTGTTTAAATCAAGGTATTGGACCTGCAGGCTCTCTAACCAAGTGTGCATGTTGTTATCAATGAAATCTTGCCTGGCAAGCGCCAGCGGGGGAAAGGTTTTTTTCATCAACTCCGGATTTCCAAAGGGAAGAATAAAAACAAATGTCTGAATACCCTCTCGCCTGAGCGTATTGAGTAAAAATTCTGCGTCGCGGGCCCTGAGCATGTTAGCCATATCCGCTTCATTGATAAAGGGGGAGGTAGCGTGTAAGATACCGGTTTCAATTGCTTTAGCTTCAATTTTTTTTCTACGTTCGCCAGTCGCCCTTCTCATTTTGTCTCGCTCCCATGGCCATTGGACATATCGGATCCACAGTGACCTTGCCCCATCGGCAATCGCGTAGAAAGGCACGCTTCCTTGCTGAACCAGGGCGATGGTTTTTTCTTTTTTGGAAAGATTCAAAAACAAGTCCAAGCCTGAACGACTCCAGGGAATCCAACGAAGATTGACCCCCGCGTCATCCAAGTGATGATCCTCGACACCATCCAAAAATTTATCAGGTTCCAAACCGATGATGGCCATTTCTGGGCGACCCATTAAGAGTTGGCCGCGCTTCAATTGCAAATAAAAATCGAGTGGAGCCGCACCTGGTTCAGCTAAGTTTTCGATCCTTTTTTCGGGATTCGTTTTCTGCAAAAAATCCTGTAAGCGTTGCCCCGGGTCCAAACGGTAGTTGCCTATCGAGGAATCACCCAATATGAAAATGGCTGGGCGAGAATCATAAAGCCAGATTCGTAGTCCTACCCATAAAGCGAATGTTACCGACAAGGCTATTCCCAGTGCCCTGGAAAGGCCTGGAAAATCTCTAAACAGCGGAGAGATCCAAATCACAGGAACAATTCCTTTTCAGAATTGGAAATAAATGAAACGATCTGAAGGCGCATAACATCGAAGCAGCAGAAATCCCAAGATGAGATAAAATAGGACTCTGAACCAAACCGGTTTTTCGAAAATCCAAAAAACATTTTTTTGCGCCAGTACCATAGCCTGCAAGCCGAACACGGCCAAGGCCGATAAGGCAAATACCGTCCAATCACAACTTACGGTAAGAGGATTCCATGACCCTAAGAAAAGGGAGTGGATTTGACTAAAAGCCATAGAAAGAGTTCCAGCGCGGAAAAAAAGATAACCGAAACAAACCCAATTAAAGGTTAATGCCACCGCCATCCAACCCAACAAAGGTCCGGATCCAAATCGGTCCTTCATTTTTTTTCGACTGCTTTTGCTCAACGTAAACAAAGTGATTCCCAATGCATGGATACACCCATACACAAAAAAGGTAAGGCCTGTTCCATGCCAAAGTCCGCTCGTCACGAAGGTGACCCATACCGCTATGACAATACTCGCCGTGCCCCAATTTCGCAACTTTAAGGATAGCGGCGAAAAGATGAATTCATTCAACCAGGCCGAAAGGGAAATGTGCCAATGTTTCCAAAAATCTGAAAGGTTACGCATCAAATAGGGCGCCAGAAAATTTTGCGTAATGTCGATTCCCAAGAATCTTGCGCATCCTCTTGCCATATAAGAGTAGCCCGCGAAATCACCAAAGATCTGCAGGGCATAAGCCCAGATCCCAATTAAAACCGAAATGCCAGAGCTCCCTGGGCCAAGCAAAGCTTCTGCTGAGACGGCAACGTTATCGGCAAGAACGGCTTTTAGAAAAGCACCTACGGCAAATAACCAAACCCCTTCAGAAAAAGTTTGTGTATTCCATTTACGATCCTTTTCAAGCTGCGGAAGTAATTTACGTGAATACTCAATCGGCCCGGAAAGAAGGCAAGGAAAAAAGCTGGTAAAAATAAGCGCTCGAAAAAAATTCTTTTCCGATGGCTTCCTTTTGTAAAATACGTCCAAGGTTAAAGTCATTTTTTGCAAAGTCCAGAACGAAAGTCCCACGGGCATTAAAATGTGGATGGCTTTGGTTTGTATTCCAAAGAAAAAAAGCACTCGACTTACTTCTGGAATGAAAAACTCAGAATATTTGAAAAACGCAAGTTGGGACAGATTTAGAATAACCGACAGCCACAATAATTTTTTCCGAACGGGTGGCGATGAGGTCTTCCCCACCTTGAGCGCAATAACCCATTCGAGGAAAGTTGAAACCACAAGTACAAGCAACGCATTCCAGCCGAAATAGGAAACCATTCCCAATGAGGCCACAAGCAACAGGAAATTTTGCCATTTACGGCGAGGAATGATCCAGTACAGGAGAAATAGGAGGGCGAGGCCAAGGGTAAATTCTAGAGAAAGAAACTGCATCGACTTCGAATCCCAGGCTTAAAGGCCTTTCAAATCCGCAATATAATCCAAGAGATCGCCTACTTTGACTGCACTCTGAAGCCTTACCGCGTCCTCAAAATGAACACCAAATTCTTTTTCCATCCGAACAACCATATGCACGTGGTTCATGGAATCCCATTCCTCAATTTTTTCGAAGAGCGTGTCCCGATTGAAATCTAAATCGTCCTCCCCCGTCACATCTCTGGCGATAATTAACAACGCAGGTAAGAGTTCGTTTTTAGTCATGAAAATAATTTTCCTCTAAAGGGCCGCGCAGGCAATTATTCTTGGATTGAGAGAGGGTACTCCAGGCCATCCGGTTTAAGCTTATTTTGGATAAACACTGACGCGATGAATACTCCTTGAAAAAGGCAATCGGTTTCTTCCCAGGATATCGAATCCATTTCTATGAGAATCTGGATTTAAAGTCACCGGAAGAGATCCGATTCCTGCAATCACCGAAATTTTGAGAGAAGCCAGTGCCATTTCCTGCTGAGCAATTACGGCTGCGGCGGCAGTGTTTTGATAGATAACCCAAGAGACGAATAGGAATTGACCGCTACTGGTCACATAGACTCGAACACGAGAGGTGGTGTCTCCACCAATGGACGTATCTGTGTATGTGGCAATCGAAAAGGAGTGTGCCCCGATAGTTTTTGTTGTGCTATCTACTCGTTGAGCGCTTTTAGTATAGGCCATGGTGACAATTTTGACATACTGAGCAGCGTTGATACCCGGACCAATATGGATTCCAGAACCCGAAACAACAGCCCCTTCGGAGGTTTGACTCATCAAAAAGTAAATACTGTCTCCTTGTGCGAGACCGGGATTCATCCAACCATCGGGGTAGGTTAAACTAAAATCGTTTTTCGTAACTAGGACTGGTGCAGCATGACTAGCACTTGCTGAAAGGAAAATGACCATGGTGACGATCAATAATTTGAGAATAGTGGTATTCCGACCAATGATGGATGGATGGTTTGTTTTAATTAACATGTGAGTCTCCGATTGCATTTTTAGTGAGAAATGTTTTGTGGTTAAAAATAACTATTAAGATGAAACTAAAAGCCTAATAAGCAAGAATTTTGAAGTCTCGTTTATCACGGAAACTTCAAAAAACTTTATTTCGAGGTGTGGATTTTAACAGGAAAAGGGAGGACGAGGGGCGCTAGGAGGGCACCTGTCCTTTTACCGCGTTAGCGCGGGCATTGTAGGTTATGCGCCCCAATTCATCCTTGGCAAGAAGCAGGCCCATTTTTGCTTTGAGTTTATCGGTCTCTTTCGAGGACATCGTTGCGAGTTTTGGTCCAACATTCGGCCCCCCGAGAACCGTTGTCCAGTAATCTTCGAAATCGGCAAATGTCCTTTGCACCGTGATCTCTCGGGTTTCCACCATCTCCAATCCTGCCCCTGTCCACAAGGATCGCAGTACTTCAAGCCGGGATGATTCAGGACTGGGCGCGGCAGGAATGGCAATGCCCATTCCTCGCATTTCAGTCATTAAGGCGTCATAGGGAAATCCTCCACCGGGCATGTCCCAGGCGTATGCAGTCACCTTGCCACCCGGACAGACGACTCTTGCCATTTCGGAAACACCTTTTGCAGGATCGGGAACAAAGAAAATGACCAAGGGCATGACCGCTACATCGAAAGTACGGTCGGCAAAGGGTAGCGCCAAGGCGTCTCCCTTTTGATACTCCGCCATACTAGCCGAAGGCCGAGTCTTAGCAAACGTAAGTTGTTCTTCAGATGGATCGATTCCATCAATCGAGAAGGGAGCGCATCGCTCAAAAATCATTTCCGTAAAGGCACCGTTGCCGCATCCGACATCAAGCCATCGCAATCCTGATTTTGGCGCGAGCCAGTTTAGGAACGTGTCCCCTGCGAGCTGACTCCACTTTCCCATATAACGTTCATAGGCAGCTCCATCGACGAATTTGATTTGATCGGGCATAGGATTGTGGATCTTTCCGTGGTGGATTGGCAAAAGTGAAACAGCTTTTCAAAAACTAAATTAATTCTAGCCATCCTAGCATGGATGAGAATGAGAAAAGGTAGAGAATGATGGGTTAAATGGAATTTGTGTGTTGAGAAAATCGGCACCTTTTCCTTCTTTAACGGTGAAAAGTCACCCCTGACCACGATATAATGAAAGGGTCTTCAAAGACAGTATGGGGAGGTTGACGTGGTCAATACCTGGCAGTTTAATGCCAATGATTTGATTATCAAGGAGAATGATCCGGGGGAAACTGCGTACATTATTGAATCCGGCAAAGTCGCCATTACTAAAATGACCAATGGGAAAAAGATCCACATCGCCACGCTAACCACCGGATCCACCTTTGGCGAAATGAGCATGGTTGACGACTTACCCCGTAGCGCCAGTGTGACTGCCATGGAAACAACCATAGTCCGGGAATTTCATCGTGACGATTTATATTTCGCCATGAAAGAGAATCCGGAAATTTTTGGACGATTCCTAAAAAGCATTTTTGAAAGACTTCGAGAAGCGAATAAAACCATTGCCAATATGGATCCCGATGCCAAAAGTCCCACGCGCTTGGCGAACATGAAAGACCCAGGAGCCAATACCGAAGTATTTTCACTCGAAGGATTGACTCCAACCGCCATTTCCGCCATCCCCGCAAACCCTTTCATTATCAAAACTTTTCCCCTTAAAGTGGGACGCAAAAGTAGCGATCCTTTTCTGTACAATCATTTCGAAATTGAGGACACCGATCCCCCCCAAATCGCCAGACATCATGTGAGTCTAGTATGGGATGCGGGAAAAATTGGGGTCTTGGATCGTGGAAGCGAACACGGAGCAGTAGTAGATGGGGTTCGTATTGGTGGAAAATTTGGCCCTGGTCCCGTTTTTTTTAAGGAGAAAGAGGGCATTCTTATTTTGGGGAAGGACGATTCCCCATTTCAATATCGACTTCGCGTTTCCTGGTAACCCTTAAACCTTAAGGTCGATTCTTTCGATGATGGCGCTCTTTGGTTTCCTCTCTTTTTTCTTCCCGTTTCTCTCTTCGTTCCTGCTTCTCCTTACGCATTTCTTCTTTCATTTCCATTTTCATTTCCCGTCGCGCCTCTCGATGCTTGGCTTGAAATTCCATGGCCTTTTGATGTTGAGCGGGTGTGAGATTGGACAGGAACTGGCCCCAAGATTCGACTTTTAATTGCGTCATCTTTTTTTCAGTCTCGCCAATTTTTTCTCCGATTCGACTTGCCTCGGCCTTATTCAACGGGCTTACCGCAAACACATTTTGCAAATCCAATTCCAGTTGAGCCTTCTCACTTTTAAGCTGGATTTTCTGCTTCTGGTGTTTCAAAAAAGATTCACGCAGTTTTTGTTTTTGGTCGGGAGTAAGGGCTAAATCATCGATCAATTTTGGTGAAATATTGTCACCCCCTTGAGGCATGACTGTTTCTTGGTTTTGCTGTAAGGGTTCAACCGGCGCAACGCCTTCCTTTTGGGCGTAAACTCCAACAGCGATAATCAGCGTCAATAAAACAAGAAATTGCTTCTTCATAAAATATCTCCTTAGTTCACGATCTCGGATTTCGAATCGAAACCATCGAGTTTTTCAAAAACTTTATCCGACAATTCCATTTCCTCTTCGGATTGCAGATCTACTTCACCTAAGTCCGCGTTCCATACAATCAGTTCAGAATCAACGACGATATTAAAAGGTAACGTTTGGGTTACGTTGATAGGCAAGGTTTTCGCTTCCTTAGTAGATAATACATGGGCTACCTCGGGAGCCTTCAGCGAGAGTCGCAGCATTAGGCCCAAGCCCACAAGTCCTGCAAAGAGAGTGACCGATGCCGCCAATCTAACCGAGGGCTTTTCCCACAAGGAATAGTGCTGTTGCGCCGATTGCGATGCAAGTCCAAGTTTCGCCTCGATTTCATTCCATATTCCTACGCCAGGAGTAAGGCTTTCCGAATCTTTGAACAACTTTTTAAGCTTGGACATACTCGGACTCCTTTTCCAATAATTCCCTTAACCGTGTTCTCGCTCTAGACAGTTTCGCTTTAATCGTCCCCTCGGGAAGATTAAGAGATTTCGACAATTCATGGATAGGAACCCCTTCCCCATCCTTGAGCCAAAGCAATGAGCGGGTTTCAGGATCCAACACGGCCAATGCTCGATTTAACATATCATGAACTTCGTATGGTACGGCTTGCCCTTGAGGCGCAATGTCCTCAACATTTTCCACTTCCAGCTTATACCGGTTTTTTGCCTGTTCCAATCGGGTCAAACACATATTATGAGCCACTTTAAATAACCAAGTTCCAAGTCCACTATCCGATCGAAAGCCGGCAATGGTTTCAGGAAGTTTCAGAAAAATATCCTGCATCGTATCCTCGGCTTGTTCACGAGACAAAAGAATTCGATAACATTGATTGAGGATTCGCTTTGAAAAATTGTCGTAGATCCATCGCAAACCTTCCAAGTTCCCATCTTTGAGCATCTGAATGCTTTTTTTTTCGGGATTAAACCAAATTGTCATGCGTTCGCCATCCTAAAATAATCCTAGGGTTCACCTAGGATTATCCATTTTTAGAAAGACATCCGCAGCTTATTTAGTCTTCATTTCGTGGTGGTCATGCTTTAATTCTTTTTTGTCTAAACGATGTTCTTTTTTTTCGCGACGCAATTCCTTTCGGTCAGCATGACGGTCCGCTCTATCCTTTTTTATCTCTGCTTTATCCGCCATAACTGCATCGGCATTTCCTGCAGCTTTATCAGCTTTGAGTTTCTTACGATCCGCCTTCAATTCCACATTATCCGCTTTAAGCTCCTGGCGATCGGCTTTCCGGTCGGCATTGTCTGCCTTCATGTCAGCCTTGTCGGCTTTCATATCAGCCTTCATCTCAACTGTTTTGGAATCAGGGGGGGTCGCATCATCTGCGTGAGAGAGGCCCATGGTGAAGGTCAATGCGGCAATCATGGTGAATAATTTGAATTTCATATTCGTTTCCTTTTTCATTGGGTTTATTCCCAATATACAGTTTGGACGGGTGGCATCGGAACTCGGTTGCATGGTTGCACAAAACTCGATCGAATGTTCCATCTTCATTTTCTCGATCCATGCGTATTTCGCTCGAGCCTCTCTCGTGCGAAATACACCGTCGCTTTTTTTATTTCGAGCTCCTCTTGGGACTCGGCGAGTCGCTTGCGAAGTTGCTCAATCTCCATCTTTTCTTCCATAGCCGAGGCAAGGCCCTTACCCCTGGCTTCAGCGGTTTCAAAGGCCGTGATCCAGGCTCTCAAGCGAACTACTACTGATTTCCATTTCCCGGGCTGCCTGTGCCATGTTTTTTCGCTCCTTGGCCAACGGCATGTGCCGCGGGCACGGCTCGTTCCTTAAATTTCCCGTCAAATACTCGTCTTTTTTCGTTTGTCATAGGACTCCATTCCCAGGTGAATCTACCTGAAGGTTGTGTCCGGAGTCAGGGGGACAGTTCATATAAAGAAATGTAATTTAGGAAAGCACTATGAATACCTCATCAATTTGCCGAATCTTGCTTCAGGTTCTGGCCTTAGTTGCTTGCCTCTTCTTTAATGGTCTCTGCGGCACTATTGAAAATCCTTTTGGAAGCGCACAACCGATTTCTTCCATCTTCGTCTCTCCAACGGGCGATGATTCAAATCCAGGTACATCTGCATTGCCCAAGTTGACCATTCAAGCAGCAGTCAATACCGCAACTGCCGGTAGCGCTATTCTTGTGAGTAAGGGGGTTTATCGGGAAAATGTATCTATAACCAGAAGCGGATCGATCAATATGCCTATCTGGCTGATTTCGATTGATGGGTTTGGCACCGCATCGATAAACCCTCCCACTGCAAAAAGCACTATTCAAGGCTACGGCGTACAATATATACTGATTCAAGGATTTCACATAGTAGCTCCCCGCTCTGGTGGAACAGATGACAATGGCATTAAGTTTGCCCAGGCCAGCAGTGACTATTCCCTGCCCAACTCCCACATTGCCATAATGGACAATACTATTGAAATACCCGCAAATGGAGAAACAGGAATCAAAATTAGCCAGACCAGCAACGCTCATGTGGTCCGCAATTCGATTCTGAATGCTGTCGGGGTTGGGATCGATTTGGGTGCTTGCCGGAACTCGGCAATCGCATGGAACTATTGCGTAAACACCTCTGTTAACAGCGCCTTCGGCATATATGTCAAAGGGGGTTCGTATAACATCCAGATACATGATAACTACGTTGTCGGATCGAAGTTCGGAATCTTTATAGGACAATCAAGTGGGTATCAAAATATGTGGGTTGGAAACCCAGCAGGTCCTCGCGCATGGGAAGCTTCTCAATGTCAAGCCTACAACAATATCACCCGAGACAATGCGAGTCAGGGCTTTTCGTTCATGGGGTCGGTTGAAAGTAGAATCTCCAATTCAATGGCCTACAATACCGGATGGATGCCCGTGACGGCTCAGAATAACATGGTGAATCGCATGGAAGACGGAACCGTGGTTCCGCTCCTCTTTCCTGAACGGGACACTATTGATCGATGTGCATTCGATAAAACAAACTGGTTCATGGCCGATTCCGGTTTCGAGAATGCGGTTAGCATCCTGGATTCAAAAGTGCTAAAGAAGCTTGCAGGGAATAGCAATGACAATACGGTATCCAGTGGTTTCGCCATTATTACCTCCGGGGGTGGCCTCGACACACTCATCTTTTCACCTGGTTTGGGCATAACAGAGATTACCGATTTCCTACCGGGTAACGACATAATCAGGCTTGATGGATTCGAAAACACACGTTTATCGAATATTCCATCGCTCATCACCCAAGTTGGGCCGCATTGTGTACTTCTACTACCCGACGGGAATGCGTTATGGTTCGATAGCCTGCAAGCGAAAAGCTTAACACAACCAAATTTTGACGTAAAAGTATTGCCTTCGAGAACACACTCGGTCTACCCACAGAGCAAGGGTACCTCCCCAAAACAAACCTTGTGGTATGTAGACAAGTGTAATGTAAAATATGGAAAGGGCAGTGTTGAGCATTCAGAGCTGCAAGTCTTTTCGCTTGATGGTCGGAGACTTTTGAGTGAAGCTGCACCAAAAAATGCACTCCAGCTCTGACTCTCCCTCTCTGACTATCTTTTTTTGGACAAAAACACAAACCCATTTTCTGAAAAGGGTGAGATGCAAAAGATCACTTCCCTATTTTCAATTTCATCATTGAAGTCGGGCGTAAAGCAAAATCATAAAACCAATTGAAAAGGAATTTGTGAATTTGTTGCCGACCTTTGTGGTTCCAGGCAATCACCCTTTCGGTGATTTATCCGATGGGCACTCTGGCCCATTCCCCTAAATGCGGAACGAAAAGAAGCCCATTCCATTCTGAAAGGGGCTCACCGTCGATGAAAATATTTTGGTGCAAACGCGTTTAAAATGGCGATCAAAAAAAATTGCCCCCTCCGTTCACGGAGAGGGCAACCCTGAAAAATGGTGGAGCCATGGAGAGTCGAACTCCAGACCTCTTGCATGCCATGCAAGCGCTCTACCAACTGAGCTATGACCCCAAGGACGGGAGAATTTACTACAGACCAGGGTGTTTTTCAAGGCCTCTGACTGTTCTGAAGGCTCATTTTAGCCTGATTTAGCTGATTTCGCGCTGAGGTTCGGAGCACTTTTGTCCTTAACCAATGAAAATTCTGAAGCGCCTTCAGCACCGAACGAGCTCAGTGCAGAGGAGAAGTCGCTTTCGGTAATTCAACCGAGGTATCAGGCCAAAGGGCATTGGCTTCCACCACATAAGTATTCAAATCGGCGATATGTTTTAAATAGGGTTGCAGAGAATCGTAAACCGCTTTACCCTTGCCGATTATTTCATTTTTTCGTTCTTGCCGATCCGAAATGGTATTAAAAATTTCATTACCTTGTTCTCTTGGAGCCATTCCAATTGGACCATGCAAACGAAAGTAAACTACCGAATCGTCAGAAATTCGAAACCCCGTTTCAAGTGAACCTTGTTCACTCCGGACCAGATAGCTCATGCTGTTTTTACCGGTGGCCGGTCGAAAAAGATCATGTCCGATAAAATGGTTGGATTCGCAAATTCCTGCCAAGGCCAAGACAGTCGGCGCGATATCCACCTGACTTGCGGGATAGTCATGGAGGGCGGGTGATCCCATACGAAGCTGATTTCCAATCATTAGAAAAGGGATCCAAACGGACTCATTGTATAATCCAAAGCCAATGGTTGAAGACCCATGTTCGGATAGAGGGAAACCATGGTCGGCCAATAGGAGAATGACGGTATTTTCATACCAAGGCTCATGGGAAATGGATTCTAAAAAGTGACCCACCGAAGCATCGGTGTATTGCATGGTCGCGATCATTTTTTCCTGAAGCGTCGCGCCGTGTGCTAGTTTTTTAACTCCTGGTTCAAAATTAAAAGGGTAATGATTGGTCTTTGTCATGGCCGTAACCATAAAGGGACTTTTCGTAGATAGACTGTCCTTCATCCATTTCGCCATATCCTGAAACATTGCGCCGTCCGTTTCTCGACTTCGATCATAGGTTATTCCTTGATACCATTGTCGAAGCCAGGGAACTTGGCCATCCCAAGAAGGGTCGGCAGCGGAAAAGAAATGCGTGCGATAACCGTGACGACCGAGCACATTGGTAAAGGCTCGATGGCGTAGCAAAGCGAAATCGCTGGCGATATATCGGCTTGGATGTTGAAGTATGGAAAGATGCACGCTCATCAGGGCATTGATAGTCGGAATACCCGAACAGGCAAAGCGCGTCCATGCATGGGCCTTTCCGCGTGCTAGACTGTCCATCACCGGAGTGGCATCAACCGTTGCGCCAAAGGGCTTAAGATAACCCACGTTTACACCGCGATGGGATTCCATCAAGATGAGGATGAAGTTAACCGGCTTCTTCGGTTTCACGATCGAATCAACGCGGGGTACTTTATAAAATGGATAGCTCGTATCGGGAAAAACAAAGGTGCTATCGCCTTGTTCACGTTGCCATTGCGTTTGAAACTCTCGACTTAACTCCCCTAACGGAATCATTGATGACTTGCGATGTTGGGAACCCAAACTGGCCATGACGGTGGCGGGAAACGCCCTAAGCTTCAACATACGGAATCCACCCGTCCAAATAAAATTCAAAAAGACAAAAGAAAATACGGCGCATCCACCGAAAATCCATAGTGGTAAAGGATTCCAGATTTTATTTCGAGTCCAAAATCGGTTTCTGAAATACCTGAAATAGAGAAGGCCCGCAACGGGGACGCAAGCGAAAAATAGGAGGAAGGAAAGGTAGGGCACACTTGCATCCGAAGCGACAAACGTAACGACTTCGCGACCAGCCGAGGCGTTCCCATATGTGGCTAGCATGGACAAATCCAAATGCATGCCCATGAAACGAAGTGTCTCATGATCCGCAACCGTGAAAAGAAGAATCGTTCCATGAAAAAACATCAAGGCGGCAAAAATCCCTTGGGCAGCTTTCTTCCATTGTAAGAATCTGGTAGCCATAAGCAGGATCAGGAAGGGCAAGGACCAAAGGGTAATCCACAAATCATCGATGGCAAAGGCATGGAAGATATACCAATCAGGTTTGCCCACAAAGGGAAAGCCGAAGGCATCTTTGCGGAAAAGCAAAAAACAACGCAGTATCGCGTGGGTTACCCAAATCGAGGCCAGAAAACCCAGCGCAGGATTTAAATATTGCCCTGCCCGATGATGAAATGCCGTCCTTAAACCCTTAGAAGCCAAACCGATCTCCCA
>JAYVCH010000212.1:0-6380 GCA_043750055.1 Fibrobacteria bacterium | reverse complement strand
TTTCAGCGTGGATTAAAAGGAAAATTTCAGGCAGGATTGGAAAGGTCGTATCGATATCTTCCTATGATTGAATCAACCTTGACAACCCAAGGCGTTCCTCCCCGTCTCAAATATCTACCTCATGTGGAATCTTCATTTTACCCATTTGCCTATTCGAAAGTAGGGGCGGCGGGGATGTGGCAATTTATGAAATCGTCCGCACTGCATTATGGTGTTTCAGTTGGTTATCTGATCGACGATCGTCGGGATCCGGAGGCCTCGACATTGGCGGCGGCGCGCATGCTGGCATATAATTTTTCCCGATTGAAAAGCTGGCCTTTAGCTATCGTGGCCTACAATCACGGCCCGGGTGGATTGGCCAATGCGGTTAGAGGAACGGGAACAAGTGATCTGGGTACTATCATCAAGTCCTATTACTCCAATACTTTTGGTTTTGCGTCCAAAAACTTTTACGCTGAATTCCTCGCGGCCTCCAGCATTGCCATGCGAGCCGATTCCATCTATCCCCAATTAAAAAAAATGCAACCCTTGCGCTCGCAGGGAATAGTTTTAGGGAAGGCTTTTGGCATACGACTTTTGTCCAGCGTTACGGGTCTCGCTCCCGATGAACTAGAGGAATACAATCTGAGATTACGCCCCGCTACCTTCCGGGGGAATTCGCAATTACCCAAGGGCTTTTTATTGCGGCTTCCCGATACCATGAACTTGTCGCTTGTGACCACAAAACTTGGTATTGGACAACCGTTGGCTTTGGCCCAAGCTCGTGCAGCAAGTAAGGCTAATGACCCGGTTGTTATAGCGATGGCCGAAGCCCCAAAGGCCAATCTTCCGCAAGACAAAGTGGACAATCTTGACCAAGAGGAAAAACCTCTCGAAATGCGTCCACCCAAACCAAAGGGGAAAGACAAAGGCCGTCGAATCAAGGAGCCAAAAATTGCGGCCGCGGCCTCCGAATCCGTTGGGGTAACTCAAAAGATACCTAAGGCCATACCCGATACCACTCCAAAACTAGTCGCTAAACCCGTCGAAACTCCTGTCCCTAAGCTTGCTCGTGAAGTTCATATTCTGGACACGACATTGACTTTGGCCGCATCAGATATGGACAAGCTTGCCAACCCCATGGACAGATTCAATCCTTCGATATACAATCTTGAGTACAAATTTGAAAAAGGCATATTGAACCTTAAGGTTGGCACGGATGAAAATCTGTCTCATTATGCCGAGTGGGCGGGGGTATCTGAAAATACCTTGAAGCGGGTCAATGCGATCAAGTCTTCGCGAGATTTGGCCATTGGAAGGAGAATCAAAATTCCATTATCAGAGGCAAAAGCTGCGGAATTTGTGAAGCGTCGTGAGGATTCGTATCGTGCCATCGAAGAAGATTTTTATAGCAGCTATTATGTTTCCAACCTTGATCCTCTAATCGTGGAAAAAGGCATGAACCTTTGGAAATGGGCGCAAGAACGGGAAATCCCATTTTGGCTTTTACAAAAACATAATATTGGAAAAAGCCTCAATGCCATTCATCCTGGCGATACGCTCAGCTTGCCTGTGGTTGAATCGGGGGTGCGCAAATGGGGATTCACCCGCTATGGAAATTCACAGGAATACCTTGCAGGTATTTCCCGGTTTTTACGAACGGGTTTGCCCGAAGCTTATTAATGCTATTTTCCTATCCATGGACTCCAAGGACATGGGTGATAGGGTGATTTTCAATCGAGGAGGTGTTTCACCTGCTCATCGGAACTTTGCCTTGGATGGTCTGCGTACCTTGGCAATTCTTCTCATGATTTCCTCCCATACGTCCCGGCTTATCGTTTGGGAATCGCGTCGTGAATGGAGCCGGTTCGTACTGCTCATCGAACCACTGACCGCCTCTCTGTTTTTAATGTTGGTGGGCGCCTCATTGGTTTATTCCTGGCATGCTGCAGGGATACATGCGCGATGGTCTTGGTACCGTAAACAATTGGTTCGAGCGGGCTGCCTTTGGATTATATCCTGTCTCTTTTATTTGGCAGAGGATGGCCTTCGCTGGCCGGATGCGATATTCCTGAGTGGTATTTTAGCGACCATCGCTTATACAAGTGTACTTGGAATGTTCGTCATCAGTTCACCTTATTCCATTGCTTTACTTGTTTTTATTTCCACGGCATTAATTTCCCTAAATCTTTTCTTGGATATCCACCATCTTAAATGGTTCATGGTCAATGCGGGCAATAGTCCTTTTCTTCCTCTCCTCATATTTGCTTGTTTGGGGGCACTGGGAGTGTTGGCGCTGGAGAGTCGAAAACGATGGGTTCAGCCATTGGTATTGATAGTAGCATTGGCGTTACTGGGAGCTATCCGTTATCGCTATTCTTTTACAGAGATTTTTTCAAATCCTCTGGGTCGTTTTGAAACCGCCCGCACTTTTGTGACGGGGCCGAATGAGGCCCGCACGGTAAAATCAATTCCCTACTATAATTTGCGACCCATTTTAATCCCTGTGATAGCTTCAATCATTGTGGTCATTTACGGAGGCTTGGCCAATTTAAATTCGGCGGGGGAAAGGTTTTCAAAATATTTTTTTCCAATGGGTCGATTTAGTTTGGATATTTACATCCTGCACCTTTCTCTTTTGGCGAGTCTTGTTGTTGTGAGTGGTGGACTTCGTCCTTTGCAAAAAACATGGCAAGGTGATGCCGTCATTTTGGGGCTTTTTTTAATTTGTCAAGGTTGGGCTATGGGACGCGATTATTTCAAAAGGAGAAAAAAAGTGGGGCGAATTGCCAACTCTTTCCACTAAGGGCTTGGTTCCACTAAGGACTTGGAACCCAATCGTTTTCGGGAGCCCTTGCAGGACTTTCGATTTTCACTTCAGGAATCTGTCCAATCAACATCTGAATTCGTTTACGGTGAAGGTAGGCTTTGATGAGAGTTCCGATCAGGAAAATCGGAAAAATGCCGGATACAAGCATCCACATGCCCATCGAGTTTTCCATCATTCGGTCGATAAATGTCTTCAAGGTGATAATGAAATAGGTCTTTTTTTGGTTCCCGACAAGGATCGGGGTAAACAACAACGTAAATCCGAGTTGTGTAAATTGAAAAAACAAATTAGGTGGTGTAGATGCCTGCAATTGAAAGCGATTTGGATAAACAGCCAGTTGAATCCGGTCGAGGTAAAGGACAAGCTCGTTTTGGTGTGGAAGGCATGTCTTGTGCCAATTGCGTAGGTACGGTAGAGCGCGCTCTGCGTAAATTGCCAGGTGTAACAGAAGCTACCGTAAATCTTGTGACGGCGCGTGCGGACGTAAGCTTTGACCCCACGCATGTCAATGAAGCCGCGCTTTTTGAACAGGTACGAGGTGCCGGTTACCGTGCCGTGACCCTAAAAGAGGACCAAGTTGATTCTACTGCCGAGGTGGATAAACTTCGGGGTAATTTAAACTTTGCTCTGTTGTTTGGAATTCCTTTATTGCTTTTCTCCATGTTGCCGATGTTGATTCCCGCAGTCATGGATTTGAGGATGCGCCTTGTCCATTCAGAGGGATTATGGAACTTGTTTTTATTCGCATTTGCGACGCCGGTGATGTTCGGACCGGGAAAACCATTTTTCAGGAGAGGCACGCGCGCGTTTGTGGAGAAGAGCCCGGACATGAACAGTCTCGTCATGATCGGAACCGGGGCAGCTTACCTCTATAGTACCGGTGTAACATTTTTACCTTCGCTTTTTCCTCTCGAATCCCGGCAAGTCTATTTCGAAGCTTCGGCTGTAGTTATTGCTTTGGTGTTACTTGGGAAATTTCTGGAAGCTCGCGCTAAAGGAAAAAGTGGCAAGGCCATTGGCAGGCTTTTGGCTTTACGGCCGACGACGGTTAGGGTAGTCAGGCGTGGAAAAGAAATTGAAATGCAGGTAACTGGATTGTTACCTGGAGATGAAATCGCCATCAGGCCAGGAGAACGTTTCCCCGCCGATGGCAGGGTGGCTTCGGGTGAAAGTCGCGTCGATGAAAGCATGGTCACGGGAGAACCGGGTTTGAAAGCCAAGCGCCTCGGTGATTCAGTAGTGGGCGGCACCTTGAATGGCGATGGCTTTCTGACTTTTCATGCGGTAAAGGTTGGCGGGGATACGGTCCTTTCTCAGATAATTCGTTTGGTGGAAGAAGCCCAAACCGCGAAGCCGCCCATTCAAGAATTAGCGGACAAAGTGGTTCGGATTTTCACGCCGGTTATTTTAGGGATCGCGGTTTTGACCTTTGCGGCTTGGATGGTATTTTCCCAAGCTTCGGGTTTAGTTCCGGCCTTGATTCATACCGTGGCTGTGCTTGTCATTGCTTGCCCATGCGCCATGGGCCTTGCTACACCCACTGCGATTTTGGCGGGTACTGGCCGCGCCGCAGAGCTAGGTATTTTCACGCGCCGAGGTTCGGCATTACAGTCTTTGGCAGAAACCAAACGGATGGCATTCGATAAGACCGGGACCTTAACAGAAGGAAAGCCTAAGGTAACTTCCTTCGAAGTCGCCATGGGATTTGATGAAGACTTGGTTTTATCCTGGGCAGCAATTCTGGAAGCTCGAAGTGCGCATCCGCTTGCCAAAGCCCTGGTTGCTTATGCTGGGGAACGGGTCCGGGAAAATATAGAAGATGGAAAAAAAGACGATGAAAAAAAAGAAAATGAAAATGACGGTGAAAAAAATAATGTTGCGACGGTCGAATCCTTTTTATCGGTAACTGGATTTGGCGTGGAGGGACAAGTGGCTGGGCATAGTTTAAAGGTGGGTTCGAGACGATTTTTGGATGGGATGGGAACGTGGCCCGATTCCTTGAGCCGCACCGTGGAAGGTTTAGAACAAGCGGGGTCTGGTGTGATCGCGATTAGCGTGGATAGAAAAGTCGCGGGAGTCGTGGGCGTTTCCGATCCTTTGAAAGTGGGTGCGCTAGAATCGATCTCGGCTTTGCGAAGTTTAGGTATTGACGCGATGTTGATCACAGGAGATCAGGAAAGCACGGCCCGCGCGGTGGGTGCTGCATTGGGAATAGAAGACATCCGATACGGCGTACTTCCCCAACAAAAAGCGGAGTCGGTGAAAGAGCTTATGGCCGATGCTTTTGTAGGAGATGGAATCAACGATGCGCCCGCATTGGCCGCGGCCAAAGTGGGCATAGCCATGGGTAACGGATCTGATGTGGCCGTGGAGGCCGGTGACATTATCCTCATGACGGGTGATTTACGCGCGGTGCCTAAATCAGTGGAACTGGCACGTAAAGTCATGCTCACCATCAGGCTCAATTTGTTCTGGGCATTTGCCTATAATGTGTTGTTGATTCCCGTAGCCGCGGGTGCGTTGGAGCCAAGCTTGGGCTGGAGTTTGAATCCCGTACTCGCAGGGGGCGCGATGGGATTGTCCAGCCTATTTGTGATAGGCAACAGTCTCCGCCTGAAAAGCTTCAAGAGTCGATTCCCTGTTTGAGTGATCGTCCCCGCCAAAGAAAATAAATGACAGGATAAACAAGCAGCTCCATTCCTACCGAGGTAAATACGCCTCCCACCATAGGAGCGGCAATGCGTTTCATAACATCAGAACCGGCCCCATGACTCCACATGATGGGAATCAATCCTGCCAGGATGACGGAAGCGGTCATTATTTTGGGGCGCACACGTTGCACTGCCCCAAGGTCGATGGCCTGTTTTAAATCGGTCAGGTTCCGCATAAGCCCTTTCGCCTGGGCGGATTCAAAGGCCCTGTCAAGATACAACAACATCACCACGCCCGTTTCCGCATCCAATCCTGCCAAAGCAATCAACCCCACCCAAACGGCCACGCTCATATTATAGTCAAGCAGATATAGGAACCAGATGGCGCCGATTAAGGAAAAGGGCACGGCAAGCAAGACTATTACAGTTTTGACCAAGGACTTCGTATTCAGATAAAGCAGAATGAAAATCAGGAAAAGAGTGAGAGGAATGACCAAGGCTAAGCGTTTTTGCGCTCGCTGCATAAACTCAAACTCGCCGCTCCACACCAGGTTGTAACCTTGCGGTAATTTCAATTCCGCGGAAATAATTTTCTGCGCGTCCTTGATATACGTTCCGATATCGATGCCGCGCATGTCGACGAATACCCAGGCATTGGGCCGCGAGCCTTCTGTGCGAATGACCATAGGACCGCGCGAGGGCGCGATGTCGGCGACTTGACCTAAAGGAATTTGGCTGCCAGAGGGTGTAGGCACCAGCACGCGCCGCAAAGCTTCTAGGTTATCGCGAAGCTCGCGATCGTATCGCAAGTTGACGGGATATCGTTCCAAGCCTTCTACGGTCGTTGTCACGGTCATACCGCCCAGGGCGGTGCGAATCACGCCTTGCACATCTTCAACGCTGACTCCAAAGCGCGCGGC
>JAYVCH010000211.1:0-8735 GCA_043750055.1 Fibrobacteria bacterium | reverse complement strand
TTGGGTGTGACTTCAAGCAAATCCAGCAGTTCATTGTGAGAAAAATAAGACCCGGTGGGATTATTCGGATTACAAAGGAAAATAAGCTTTGGTTTTAGGAAAAGTTTTTTCTTGAAGCCTTTAAGGTCATATCGGAAATCGTTTAGCGCCACTTTAACAATTTTTCCATTGAACATTCTTCCACTAAACTCATATTCCGAAAAGGTATTTTCAGAGACTAATACGGTTTCACCTGGATTTAAAAAGGCTGCCGTAATCATCAGAAGCACTTCATCTGAACCATTTCCAACCATCACTTGATCCATTGCCAAACCGTGGGCATTGGCTAATCCTTGCCGGATGAGTCGGCTGGCCCCATCGGGGTAAAGCGATGATTTACCCAAGCTAGACCTCATGGCGGTTACAACTTTTCGGCTGACGCCCAAAGGGTTTTCATTGGAACCCAATTTCGTGATGACGCGGGGATTATACTTTGCGCGGACCTCCTCAATGGATTTCCCCGGGACATAAGGCTTCAAAACCTGGATGCACTGGCGGGCTATGCTTAAAATTTCTGTTTCTTTCCAGTCCAATTTATGCGGGACGGGGGTGGGTTTCGATTTTGATTTTTTCATAAGGGGTTGAATCTAAAGTAGTTAATCGCTAAGGGCCTTTAAAATCGGATTTACCCCAAAAACCGGGCATTGAGAACATGAAATAACATATAATTGGGGAAAATGCTGGGTTCAATTGGCTATAGCCCCGATCAAGGCAGAATCGGAGGGTATCTCTGGCACCATTTCGGCGAGCGAGGATGTATGCGTAGTAACATAAGTGTTACCCTGCTTGGCTTGATGATATCACTCAAGCTAGGTTTCGCCCTTAATCCCATTCACGAGAGCTCTTATAACTTGGTACCCGCAACCAACTATAATGCCGCCACCACCTTATCTACCGGACTTTACATTCGTTCACAACAAACCTCCGTTTTCGATGTTCCGCTTGGATTGGCTTTACAAGTAGGTCCGAGAGTGGAAGTGGGCGCGAGGGTGCAAACGCGTTGGGGAGACGTAAATTCCCATGCTCCGTACATGGTGTTTGGCGTGAAGTGGTTGACGGTGCGACATACGAGTGTTCAAGCTGATTTGTTGGTGGGGACCCAACTTGAGACGGGAAAAGGATTTTCGATTGGGACCTTTTATCAATTCGATTATAACTCGGTGTTTTTTTCAAGGTTGTCCTCGCGCGTCGGATTTATGGAGGCGTTAACGGATGAAGATGCGCTGATGGCGATGGAGATTGAATTTTCTCCCGGCATTATCATCCATCGGTTCCTTTCCTTGGAATGTGGACTCATCGCTTCCAGCCAAACAACAGGATTTGAACGTTACCTCGCCATTGATGCGCAGCCCTCGATACGCATTGGGTTTCTCCACAATTCTTTTTTGGAAACCGCTCTCGCATTAGGCTTGGCAGGAGATCACAAAGAAGAAATGCGTGTGAAGATCACATTGATTCACGGAATTTAAATCAGGGTTTGGGAAGTACGGCCGCAGCTCTTTTTGCCGCGTCCACAACCGAAGCCAATTTTTCTTGTAGATCCGGATCGGATTTTCTTTCCTCTAAAATCAAACTCACATACCCCAATATGCCCGATAGAATATTGTTCAAGGTGTGAACCGTGTCGGGTGGAACGTCACTCCATGTCCCATTATCAGGAGAGGGATCGGGGGCCTCTATGATTCGAAGGGTTTCTTCGAGTCCATCCACCGAAGGGAGCCGCTCAAACTGCAAAGGACGCAAGGCATAAGCGGAAAGCAAAGCGGCATGATAAATGAACCAAGCTTTTTCCATGAAATCATTCAGGGTTTTTCTTTGAATACTGATTACGGCATCTAAGAAAGGAAGCTTAAATATGCCTTGGGGAATGGGCTCGATTTCAAAGGCCATTCCCACGGTTTGGATGAATTCCAGAATATCGGAAGAAAGGCAGCCTTGCGCTTTAAGTCGCATTCCCTCTAACGATCCACTATAGGTTAGAATCGCTTGGATTCTGGTAGGAAGATCGGTGGGGTGCTTTGAAGGCCCTTCCTTCATCGACTCCCATTCCATGGAACTATGCAATCCCTCAAGATAACCAAGCAATTGCATAAGGTAACGTTGAGTTTTTTCAAAGGAGACATTTTCCATCCTTAAATAGTAAGTTCCTGGATGGACTTTTCGGCCATCAAGTTGGCGGAAAGGACGATTCCTTATTAATGTTATATCTGGAATCCATTCAGCTTATGTCAAAAACCCAAGAGACTCTCCGAATTTCCGAGATTTTCCACTCCATTCAGGGGGAGGGATTTCATGCGGGTACATCGGCAGTTTTTGTTCGTTCAGCCGGATGCAATCTTGCTTGCACCTTTTGTGATACCGACTTTTCTCTAAAAGAAAAATTATCCGTTCAAAAAGTATTTGAACGGATCGCAACCTATCCCTGTCGATTTGTGGTATTGACAGGCGGGGAGCCGACGATTCAAGGAAAATCGATGCGAGCCCTTGTCGATTTACTTCACCGTGAAGGCTATTATGTTACCATGGAAACCAACGGGTCGAGTTCAGATTCCTTAGGTGTAGATTGGGTAACCGTCAGTCCAAAGCTTTCTCAAAAAGGAATTTGGATCCTTAAGCAAGCGCAAGAATTAAAACTTGTTTACGAATCGCAAGACCTCTCGTTTTATGAAAAATCCACATTCGATCATTACTACCTCCAACCCAAGGAAATTCGCACCGCAAAATGGGGTGGCGGAGTTCGGGATATAGAGGCAACAAGGGGAGAATGGGCCAAGACCGTGGCCGCGATTTTGACTCATCCTAAATGGAAGCTTTCTATTCAATTACACAAAGAGTTGGGCTTACGATGATCTCGGCCATTTCCGAACAATCGGGCCAAGGAAATATTAAAGAAAGACCCTGCCTTGTGGTTTTTTCAGGCGGTCAGGATTCTACTACTTGTTTGCATTGGGCCCTTTCTCAATTCCAATCTGTGGAAACGGTATTTTTCGATTATGGCCAACGCCATGTGTCCGAAAAGATTGCGGCGGAAACAATTGCGAAACGCATTGACGTTCCCTTAAAAATTTTCAAATTGGATTTCTTTACTGAAATGGGAGGAAATGCTTTAATCGATTCGAGTTTGGCGATCAAGGCCGAAAGTGGACCAGGCAATTTGCCGAATACCTTTGTACCAGGGCGCAATTTGATTTTCTTGACCTATGCCGCAAGCTATGCCTATACCCGAGGTATTAGAGATTTAGTAACAGGAGTATGCCAAACCGATTTTAGCGGCTATCCGGATTGTCGCGACGCGACTATGCGGAGTTTGGAAAAAGCCTTGTCGCTCGGCTTGGGCTGGAGTCTTCCCGAGGGGACGGCGGAGGGTCAGCAACCCAAGGGAACGGAGAGGGCTTTGTGTTTACACACGCCCTTGATGTTTCGGTCTAAAGCAGAGTCAGTCAAGTGGGCAGCGGAGTTGGGGGCAATGGAATCGCTGGCCTATAGTCAAACATGTTATGAGGGGGCGTTTCCGCCTTGTGGCCTATGCCCGGCTTGTCTGTTACGTCAGAAGGGGTTTTCCGAAGCTGGAGTTTCAGATCCCCTTCTGATCAGGGCCTTAAGACAATCATTACAAAAGTCTTAACATTTATATCGGCCGGCGAATTCATAGATCTTACTCCAGAATTTGTCCGCATGGCCCCGGTTTAGTTTTTCCCCGTTAATTGCCAATTCGATATTTCCACGTGAACGCAAGAGACCAATCAGGATATAATCACCGCCCCGTTCCATAGACAGTTTAAATTGAGTGCCGTTGGAAAAAGCGAAGAAGTCCCATCCCGATGAACGCTTCAAGCGAAGTAAGAAGCTATCCACAGCCCATTGGTTTGGAAACATGATGGTATTTTTCGGTCGGTATGATGCCATATTACCTCTTTGGGATGGTTTGAAAGTTAAGGTTAATTTCTGCCAAATTAGGATACCTTACATTGACAGAAAATAGCAAATAGCCGGTAACCTTTGGTATGAGTTAAGTTTCAGTTTCAAGGCTTGAAATAGATTCTTCAGCTAGATTTCAGGGTCAAGAATAGGTATCCTAGGTAAAAATTGGGACGGGATTGAATGGAAGCGAATAAATACGATGTTTGTGTGATTGGATCAGGCCCCGGCGGTTTTGGGGCTGCAATGCGAGGCTTCGATTTCGGCAAAAAAGTCGCTTTGGTGGAGGCTTCCAATATTGGTGGCGCCGGGATCATGCATGGGGCCATGACTTCCAAAACACTATGGGAGCTTTCCAAAGATTTTGCTGTTGCCTCTGCCGTGGACCGAGGATACCGTTCTTCAAGTTTGGCCGTGGACTATGAAATGGTTCGCGACACTGTCATTCAAGCGGCGAAGGAAAAACAATATCAGATCCTTTCCCAAATTGAAACTTTTACTTCTCCCCGTTGGAAAGGCCCCGGCTCCATTGCTTTAAAAAAAGGGTGGGCTTCTTTTTTGGATCAGAAAACCATTGAAATCACAGCAGAGGATGGCTCCAAGGAAATTCTGAAGGCCGATTTTTTCGTGATTGCGACAGGTTCGCGTCCGCGTAATTTTCCTGGAATAGTTGTGGATCATAAACGGATTCTCAACTCCGATGATTTGCTAGGGTTGAAATCTTTTCCCAAGCGTATTTTGATCATCGGCGCTGGCGTCATTGGTTGTGAATATGCAACCATTTTTTCAAATTACCACCAAACCAAAGTTCATCTTCTCGATAGGCAATCGCGCATACTACCCGGTGAGGACGCGGATATCAGTGCGTTCGTGGCCGGCAATTTATCAGCACGGGGGGTGGACGTTTATCATAATGCCATCATGCGGAAAATTACCAGCCATCCCGAATATTTAGAGGCTGTTGTGGACTATGAAGATGGTCGTAGCATGGTTTTGGAAGTGGACGTGGCCCTGGTTGCCGTGGGTCGAATCCCCAACTTAGACAAGTTGGGCCTCGAAAATATCGGACTCAAAATCAATGCAAAGGGTGGCTTGGATACAGACGGAGACTGTCGAGTCAAGGGCAATATCTTTGCCGTAGGAGATGTAACTCAGCATTCGGCCCTCTACAATGTCGCGGAAATGGAAGGGCGCTACGCTATTAAAGCAATGTACCTTCGTAATAAATATCCCTTGCGATACAGCAACATGTCTTCCATCATGTTTTTTAACCCTGAAGTCGCCGCAGTCGGATTGAATGAGCAAACTTGCCGCGCAAATAACATTCCTTATCGCGTCGGATATTATTCAAATTCTTTATTAAATCGGGCCATAGCCATGCGACGCACGGATGGGTTTGTAAAAATTCTGGTCAGTGACGATGGACAAGATAGGATTTTAGGAATGCGCGCCGCCGGCCCCCAAGCCTCGAACACTATCATGGTCATTGCTCATTTGATGGATCAAGATAAAGGTGTTACCGATATCATGAAATCGATTCACCCCCATCCCAGCATCACAGAAGGAATCCAAGAGTGTCTTCGACTCCTAGCGGGTAAATCGCTTTTTAAACCGCAAGTATTCCCAGAGGCGATGCGAATCCAGACTTGGAAGCCGGAATAAACAACAAGCTGCAACAACCCGCCGTAATATTGGGTTTTTTTGCAGAAATAGCCTTTTCCATACTATATTTTCAAATCAGTAAAACTGCCTCTGAAACTGCTGAAAGACCGGAAAATCCATGTCAGAATACAAACATATCGTCGTGCCCAAAGAAGGCGAAAAAATCCAGATAGACGCCCAAAATCGCTTTCAAGTTCCCGACCACCCAATCATTCCCTTTATTGAAGGCGATGGAACCGGCCCCGATATATGGGCGGCCTCGCGCCATGTATTTGATGAAGCCGTTCGTAAAGTCTATGGCGGGAAAAAGAAAATCGCTTGGATGGAAATCTATGCTGGGGAAAAATCACTAAGCGTTTATGGCAAGGATCAATGGCTTCCAAATGAAACGCTTGAAGCAATCAAAGAGTTCAAGGTGGCCATCAAAGGCCCCTTGACAACTCCGGTTGGCGGCGGCATCCGCAGCATTAATGTGGCCTTGCGACAGGAATTAGATCTATACGCCTGCGTACGTCCTGTTCGCTGGTTTGAAGGCGTTCCTGCTCCGGTGAAAGAACCCCAAAAATTGGACATTACCATTTTCCGAGAAAATACTGAAGATGTGTATTCCGGAATTGAATTTGATGCCAACACCGCCGATGCCAAAGAATTGATTGCTTTTATCAAACAAAAGATGCCGAAGAAAACCTTGCGAGAAGATAGTGCCATCGGCATCAAGCCCGTGTCCGCCTTCGGCTCCAAGCGTTTGGTTTCCAGGGCTATCCGATATGCCATTGAGAAAAAACTTCCAGTCGTTACCTTGGTTCACAAGGGCAATATCATGAAATTCACCGAAGGTGGATTCATGAAATGGGGATACGAAATCGCGAAGGCTGAATTCGGCGACCAAATCATCACGGAAGCGGAAATGTGGGAAAAACACAATGGGCGGCAGCCGGAAGGCAAGGTTCTGATTCAAGACCGTATTGCCGATGCCATGTTTCAACAATTGCTTTTGCGTCCAGATGAATACTCCGTTCTCGCCACTTTGAATCTAAATGGAGATTATCTCTCTGATGCTTGTGCCGCGCAAGTCGGAGGCTTGGGCTTGGCTCCAGGCGCCAATATTGGCGACCGTGCTGCGGTGTTTGAAGCTACACACGGAACGGCGCCAAAGTATGCCGGCCTCGATAAAATCAATCCCGGTTCCGTTATCCTATCAGGTGTCATGATGTTCCAGCATTTAGGTTGGGACGAAGTTGCGAACCGAATCATCGTGGCATTGAGTAATACGATTTCCAAGGGAACGGTCACCTACGATCTTGCACGCCAAATGGCGGGTGCGCGTGAAGTGAAGTGCTCGGAATTCGGCAAGCTCATTGCAGAAGCGATTTAACATTTAGTAGAGGATCGAACGGGAATCCTCTTTGGAAGGAACAGGCAATGGCCGAGAGCGAAATACTCTTCAAAATTACGCGCGAGCTTTTAGACACGGGATTACGTGGTTTTCCTGTTGGGACCTGTCCTAACAGTCATGTAGATCCTGTTAAGGGATTGTTCTATGGAGGCTACGCAATTGCGGAGCTCGCGGAAAAAGAGGCCGAAGCCGTCATGTATTTGCTTTTGCATAATGATTTACCCGATGCGGCTCAGCTTGTCGCATTCAAAAGGGACGTGATTGTCAATTCCAAGTTGAATCCGGGCGTGATCGAACATCTTCGCAGTCTGCCAAAAAGTGGCCATCCCATGAAATGGCTTTTGGCTGCAATCAATGTGATGGGAATGTATGAACGGACCGGTGACTACGCGAAGGATTACCTGAATGTCTTAGCGAAGCTTCCCGAGGCCGTTGCCGCTATTTTCCGAATCCGTGCCGGTTGGGGTGAACCTATTGCGTCCAAGCCTGAACTGGGCTGGATAGAAAACTTTGTCCATATGTTAGACGCACCAGGCGCCACCCCTGAATTAGTGCATTTGATGAAGGTCTTTGCGATCCTTCATTTTGATCATGGCGGTGGAAACTTGTCGACCTTCGTTGGTAAAGCGATTGCCTCGGGGCATGAAGATATGTATGGGTCTTTGGTTGGCGCAATGGCTGCTCTGGCAGGACCTTTGCATGGCATGGCCAATGAAGAATGCCTCCGTTTTCTTCGAGACATCAGCAAAGACATTAAGGATCCCTCCGATGAAAAAGCAGTCTATGCTTATGTGGAGAATTTACTCGCGAAGGGCGGGGTTCTTTATGGCTTCGGACATGCGGTATTGCGAGTGGAAGATCCTCGAGCTGCGGTAGAATATGCTCTCGGTGAAAAAATCGCCGCCAAGGATCCTATTTTCCGCTTGGCCGTAACTTTGCGTAAAGTGGGTAGTGAAATCTTGCTCAAAAAAGGCAAGGCTGCGGACCCCTATCCCAATGTCGATGCGGTGTCGGGAAGCTTACTGAGTGCTTGTGGTCTAACCGACGAGAATTATTATACCGTACTTTTCGGGCTATCGCGTTGTGTTGGCATTGCTGGCCAAATCGTCTGGGAGCGCACGAAAGCTCGTGGCGGTAAAGGGATACCGATTGTGCGTCCATCTTATATTTACACCGGACCTGTACGGTCTTAATTGACCCAAACTTTCGATTAATCAAACCCTTTTTACCAAAGCCTCTCTACCAGAGCCTTCCCATTGGGATGTTTTTCTGTATATATGGGTCGCGATTTATGCGCGAGATACGTGTTTCGGTTGCCTCTTAGACCACTCCGCTCAAACCTTGAAGGGTCAAAGTGAAATTTGATTGGGACCAAGATCCCAAATGTGCCTAGAATTCCAATTATTAAGAAGTTGGTTCTAGTCCCTTCTTGGCACGTCTTTTGATTATCCCATCTGGGGTGAAAGGGAGGCTTGCATGATTTTTAAACCTTTGTTGAGGCTGATTTTATTGGGTTTGGCGTTTGATGCTTACGCCGACATTCCTTTTGATTCTCTGCACGGGTCTTCGTGCGGAATGGTCGATCCTCGAACCAAACTTCAAGTAGCCATTTCCCCTATCTTTACTCGAGTGAACGTGGTCATTACCGATGCCATTGCCCAAGTGGTGGTCTCGCAACGATTTGTAAATCCATTCAAAGCAACAACGGAAACCGTGTATC
>JAYVCH010000210.1:0-8236 GCA_043750055.1 Fibrobacteria bacterium | reverse complement strand
GGTTCACAATGTCACAAGCATGGAATGAAAGGCAAAGCCAAATCTGGAGTCCATGAGGAGCATGCTGCCGCTGATGCGAAAACGGAAACGCCTAGTGTCAAAGCCGAAGAGTCGGTGAAAGCGAAGCCTCCACTATAAAATGAGGAGTATAATTTAGGGACCGGAAAAATACCACCAGGTAAATGCGGCTAGGACCAAACGGTACCAGCCGAAGCCCGTTAAGGTGTGGTTTGCAAGAAAGCGCATGAAAAAGCGGATTGCAAACCAAGCTGTTACCATCGACACGAAAAAACCTACGGCGAATAGTGGCGCATCGGCTTGGTGGAGAAACTGCCGACTCTTAAGCAAGTCATAACCCGTTGCCGCAATCATAATCGGAACGGCGGCTAAAAAAGAATATTCCGCAGCCGTTTTGCGATCGATTTTCATCAACATCCCACCGATAAGGGTAGAGCCTGCTCGCGACATTCCAGGCCACAGAGATAGGCATTGGAATAAACCTACGATCAATGCGTCTTTCCAATCCAAGGAATCGATTTCTTTTTTTTCCGCCCGGGGGCCGAAGTATTCCACGAGAATTAATCCAACACCGCCCAAAGCGAGACCCATGGCCACCGTCATTGGGGAAAACAAATGTTCTTTGATAAATCCGTGGGCAATCTTTCCTGCTAGCAAGGCCGGTGCGGTAGTGAGGATTAATAATCCCAAACCCCGCCAGCCTACAAATCCAGTGACTACCACCCCATTTTGGGGTCTGAGTTCGTTGTTTACTCGACCTGGAATTAGGCGAAGAAATTTTTTCCAAAACAGTCCGACCACGGCAAGGATGGCGCCAAGTTGAATGAAAATTTCAAAGGCATCGGCGCGTGGACCTGTAAAACCCAACATATGCCCAGCGATGATCATATGACCCGTGGAGGAGACGGGCACAAATTCAGTGAGCCCTTCTAGAATGCCGATGAGGATAGCGATGAAGAACATGAGTGCCAAATTAATTAATAATCTTCGCAATCCACATCACGATTACGCCTACTGGGGTGGATTAATTCGTTTCAAAACAATTAAATTCGCAAGAACTGTAGCAACTCGCATAAGGACGTAAAAATATGGACCTGCGATTTCAGTCCTGAGAAATGCGATTCCTGATCCGAAGTTTTCGAAAATTCCCACCTCGCCATTCCATTACTGGCAGCAAAAGTTACTCTGATTTCTCCCAGTTCGGACATTCGCGATTCTGTAGCGATGACATTGGGATTAAGGCCAACGGCGATTCCTTCGCGCTCCAAGGCTCGAGCGGTCCAAAGTTGCAGTTGCCGATCTCCTAAAAGTCGCACCCATCGTGAGGGATGTTCGTGGATTTTGAAATGACCAGTAGCTGTTTCAAAGACTACGTCACCTTGGTTGAAAACCTCTCCGATATATCCTTGCAATGCCAAATCCTCAGGAAGTCCGGATCGAACCGGGCCGCCTGGGGGCAAAAGCCAGAGTCGATCCGAGGCCCGCATAGCCAAGTCCAGATCATGGGTGGAAATTAAAATCGCGCGCTGTTGTTCACGCGCCAATTTTCGCAAGTTACGCATCAATTCCACTCGACGCGGAAGGTCCAGGAACGCGGTAGGTTCGTCCAAAATCAGAAGCTGCGGATCTTGCGCGAGCGCGCGTGCCAACATCACTCTTTGCTTTTCACCGTCACTTAACTCATTGAATTCTCGATCGCGAAGCTCCCATGCTCCCGCGGATTTCAAGCTTGATTCAATCGCAGCATGGTCGGTCGCCTGTAAACGTCCCGCCCAACCAGTATAGGGATGTCGGCCAAGGGAAACCAAATCTGTTACGGACAAATTTTCGGCTGCAACCCTTTCAGTCAAAACGATCGCGACCTTCCGTGCCCAATCTTCCCCATCCATGGCGAAGGTGTCTTTCCCTTCAAGCAAAACTTGGCCGGAAATTGGGTCTTGCAGCCTGGAAAGCGTTCGCAGTAAGGTTGATTTTCCAGCTCCGTTTGGACCAAGCAAACTCACCAGCTCCCCTCGAACCAATTCGAGATCAATTCCACCAAGCACGGTTTTGAATGTCCGGTGCCCCCTTACGCGAGCGAGAGGGTAACCCACAGACAGCTGTTGGATTGAGAGCAGGGGCGGTGTTGAGAACTTCGATTGAATCGATGGCGGAGTTTTCATTCTGATTCCACCTCTTCTGAACGTGATCTTCGACGCAGTAATACCCAGATGACTATGGGAGCGCCAACCATAGATGTTACGGCATTGAGAGGCAAGACTCGACCATTCCCAGGTAACCGGCAAACGAGGTCAGAGGCCAAGGATAAGGACGCCCCCAAAAACACACAAGCGGGAATAAGAATACGGTGATCCGCGGTGCGGAAAAATCCCCTGCAAAGATGGGGAACGGCTAATCCCAAGAAGGCGATGGGACCGCAAAATGCAGTAACCACTCCAGCCAAGATCGAGGCGCTTGCCAAGAGGAGAATGCGTAGCGTCCTGACTGGAACACCCACACTGCGTGCATAAGTCCAACCCAACAACAACGCGTTCAAGGGCTTAGCACAATAGCCAGCTAACGCCAGCCCTATCCCCAACGATCCGGCTAAGAATGGCATCTGTCCCCAGGTAACACCTGCGTAACTCCCAAAGGTCCAAAAGGTAAACGAACGGATTTGTTCTGCAGTACTAAAGACTTGCAATATGCTAACCAAGGCTCCGGCCAATTGACCAAACATCAATCCCAAAATCAGCAGGGTGGTGTTGCCCCGAATCACTTTCGAGAGCAATAGCACGAGTACCATCACCGTTCCAGCGCCCAACACGGCAGAACCTGCCACTCCCAGTTGCGCCCAACCCCCACCCATCGCCATCCATTGCGGCAATGCGCCGTTGCCAACAGCCACTCCCGCCAATACCGCCATAGCCACACCCAAGGTCGCACCGGAACTGATGCCCAAGGTATAGGGCCCGGCCAGTGGATTTCGAAAAAGGGTTTGCATTTCTAATCCGCTCAAAGCCAGGCAAGCGCCACCCATCACCGCGGCCAAACAACGCGGGAGTCGAATTTGCCAGAGAATCCGACCCCATACAGGATTGACATCCTGTGCCCCCGTTATCGACTGGAAAATTCCTGTCCAGGGAATAGTCACCGACCCCGCAGATAATCCCAGTAGCAATAAAAAACAAGTCAGAGTCAGGAGTACCCAGAGACCCACGGCTGTGCGCCCACCACGTCTCATTTCAATTCCAACTTTCGATACCAATGTGCTTTATACCCAGGCACCAATTCTGGATGGAAAATTGAAATTAAATCTGCTAATATCCAATCGGGATGGGATGCGCCGGATTCAAAAAAATCATTTCCTCCCGCTTCACTCAAGATTTTATCGTTGTTATAAACTCTTCCGGATTTGAACGCTTCAAAATAAGCATTGCGCTTATCCTGTTTGAGGCCATCCTTTAAACTGCGCCATTCCCCAGGATTTAGCCAGAACTCCGCTTGCCCGGCTCGCGAGAAAACCTCTTCCAAATCAAGATTTAATGATCCCTTTGTCGTATCCGAAGTCCACAGGTACTCCGCCCCTGCATCCTGCAAAAATTTTGCAACATAACTTCGCCCTCCCGGCATCCACCAAATACCATTGAAGGGCGCATTGACCAATACCTTCGGGCGGCTCTTGGATTTTTTTACCAACGACAATAAACTGTCATAAGAATTTTCGACCGCTTTGAAAAGAGAATCGGCCAGAGCCTCCTTTCCAAAAAAAGCGGCTCGAAATTTGATCCATTCCGCGCGGCCCAAAGGTGTCTCTTCCATGTAGGCGCCATCAATGACTGTGGGAATAGACGCTTCCGCTAATTTTGCCCTATTCCCATCCGAGGAATTTCCAACGGCATAGGTGAAAACAACATCCGGATTCAGGCCCACGATGGCTTCCATATCAGTCTCACCATCGCCGCCCACTTCGATTATTTTCTTGGTGTTAAGTCTCTCACGCACGCTTGGGTTGCAAACATAACGTCCTCCACCCATTCCAACCAAGCTTCCCAATACCCCAAGCGCTTCCAAATCAGGAAGGTTTGTGGTTGTCATGGAAATAACGCTTTTTATCGGCACCGTAAATAGACTTTGCGATGATAATAAATGATCTTGCGAGTGGGTTTTGCCGGATGCTAGGACATAGGTGAAGTTGACCGTCGCACCCTGCCAAGGGTTGGAAATTTTTAATTCAGTGCTTGTCCCGATATGCTGAATTGAAAAACCCTTTGCGTAGGAAAGAGTGACGGTATCGCGAAGTGTAACAATCCTGGAACTTGAATCGCTAGACTTGGAACGGCAACCCCAAAGCAATCCCACTCCGATTACGGTCAAAATTCTCAAATACGAATACGGAGAGGATTGGCAAGGATCCATACTTTAAGAAGTAAATATAGCTCCACACCCTAATAAACGATTTTTGCTACTATTGCACTAAATGTGGGGCTTCTTTTAAATTGGTTGTTCCATAAAATAATCTCAGCCTAAAATGCAATAAAAGACGGTATTTAAATTTGATCCCTCCGCAGTATCCTTATCGTCCCCTTTTCCCTTCCGACTCGAATTCCGATGACGAGGATGGAATGGCCTTAAGTAAACGTCTCGACGATCTTTACCATAGCCGTCGGGATTTGGAAGACTTACAAACTTCCGAGATTTCCATTTCAATGCTGATGGCATTAGATAAAATATCGCAATCCAATGAACCAAAGACGGAAATAAAACCAGCCTCTCACCCTGGTTCAGAAAAGAATGCGGACGCATCCATCTCTACCAGCGAGACCAATGCGCTAGATACCTCGGCTAACGATCGTAAGTCCAAACTAGCCGTGACCGACCTGAGCGGACATCTGAAACGAGTGGCCGCCTTCGCCAAACTTCTTGCGCTCAAGTATGGCATGGACGAAAAAGAAGCCAACTTCATCAAACAGATTTCTCCTATGCATGATATCGGAAAATGGGCCATCCCTGAATCCATTCTGCACAAGCCCAGCGCTCTGACTCCCGAAGAATGGGAAATAATGAAAACCCATACATCCATGGGCTATGAGATGTTGAAGGACTCAAAGCTTGATGTCTTGAGAATGGGCGCTTTAGTTGCCATACAGCATCAGGAAAAATTTGACGGCACTGGATATCCAAAGGGATTGAAAGGCGACGAGATTCACATATACAGCCGCATCACTACGGTTGCTGATGTTTTAGATGCTTTGGGCAGCGAGCGTACTTATAAACAAGCTTGGGGGGTGGAGGAAATCATCCGCTATTTCCAAGAGGGTCGTGAAACTCATTTTGACCCAGTCCTTGTCGACTTGCTGCTGGCCAATATGAATGAGTTTACCGCGATTCGTCTGGGTCTGATTTTTTAGTCACCATCAGGTCCAAAAAGTTTATGCACCAACTCGATTAAAACCGAGAGACGAAACGGTTTTTGCAAGAAGGCTACTCCGGGTTGTTGAAGTGATTTTTGTATCGCGCTATCGTCCATTCCCGTATATCCAGACATGAAAATGACCTTCACCGCAGGGTAATCGACTTGCAAGGTTGCAACCAATTCAGACCCACTCATTTGCGGCATGACGACATCAGTTAAAATAAGGTCGATTCCTGTTCCGTGTTCCTGGAGCCTTTCCAGTGCCGCCACTCCTTGCGATGCCTCCAAAACGGAATAGCCTTTAATCTCCAGCAGCTCCCGAATGAGGTCTCGTAAAAGATCCTCGTCTTCAACCAGCAGTATTGTTTTCATTTAATGCATTTAACCTACCCATTCCTACTCAATTTAGGTGAAGGTATTTGTACTCCATCAGAGAATCTTGAACTGCAACCGCCTCAAAACGCGTGGTTCCCAAAACCCGGCCAGATTCGGTTTCCACCCGCACCATCCAGCGTCCGGGAGTCAGGTTTCGTTTATAAGTAAAACCCCGGTACCCATCTTGACGCCCCCCCTGAATGGGAAAGCTGATGCGGGATTGTTCTACCCAGGATTTCTTGGGATCACGGTACATCCAACGATGGTAAAGTGTGCAGCTTATTCCTTGCGGAAGAAATACCGAGGTGAAACAAAAAACTTTTTCGTCTGGTAATTGATGAAGCACTGATTCGGATCGATGCCAGAAAAAATAGCTATTAGGCTTTTCAATTCGGGCCGTATAGGCCGCTCCATTCTTCTCAAGATTTCGACAAATAATCAAATCTTTTTTGACCAATGGGACGGGGGGAATGGCATTGCCGAGATAAAGCAACACCAGCGCACCAGCACTCACATAGGTGGGCCATAATACTCCCTGCGCCTTTGGAGATAGGCTTTTTAAGACATAGACCAAGACAACACCCAATGCTGTACTTATAAAAAACCACATGGGGTGAATAGATCTGAAAAGATGCGGAAGCGCGAAATTGAAATAGAGTACTGCGCAAATACCAAACAGGGTCCAGGTCAACGTGAAACGATGGTAGTGACTTTCCAAAAATTCGTTCAAACACAAAAAAGACATTAACCCAATCACCACCAAAAAACTTGGCCAATAGCTAGAGCTCAGGAAATAAAAGATGAACAAAGCACTGAAAAGGCTTCCATAACAAAACTGCAATGCAAATACGGGCCCTTCCAATCGAACCCAGTGTAAGCGGCGTTGCCATGGAGACATTTTATCCTGTATCGCTACTGTCTCTTGGTCATCTGTAAACCCATGAGGATCCCGGCGGTTTCCAATAATTAAAAGTAGGATGGCCGCAACCATTAAATAAAGCAGTAAGAGGGCCAGGTCTAAAGATGTGATAGAACTACCCAGCGTAATGGCATCCCAAATCAAACCACCAAAAAAGGCAACGGCCGGAAATACGGCCTTAATTCGAGATTGCACGACTTTCAGTCTGGCTTGCATATCGGGTTGCCTTTCTAGGATCCATCAAAATTTATAACTTTAGATGGAGTTCACGTGCCGCAGTCTAGGGCGGTTTTCCGAAACAGACATGTCCATTCAAACCATAACACCATGCCTCTGAAACCTTATCATCAAATCGTTGGCCTGCCGCTCAAGCCGCAGTTTCTTTTGAAAGACCATGTTGGTCGGGAATATGGAGTGGTTGAACACTATGAAACCGATCGGCAAAAAGCCACTTCCCATACCTTGCTGGAATTCTACAGCCCCGATCCGGATTTAAAAGGCCGCCCACTGGTATGGCTTGATATCGATAGATGGAAGGTTGTCGAAGGGCATGGAAAATATCTGCCGGATGCGGATTTCGAAGCGGGCCTCAATGCTTACCTGCAAAGTTTTCCCGATTCCGAAAGGGATATCCGCCGTGACCGCGCTCGTCGGGCCCGATTTTCCGATATCGTCAGCCTGTCCGAAGAGGGATACACCATTGCCTATCAAGAAATGTTTCCAGGGGAATTAGTCAAAGAAGATTTCCCTTCCCTTAAAATAGGGGGAAAAGGATTTATCGTCGATGACCAATATGGAATCAGGCCTGGAGACTTTCGAAATCAGGTTACCCTGGTTTTTATTCCGGAAAAAACCATGTCCGAAAAGGACATAGTACAAACCAACCGAACGGATGTAGAAACCGCTTTACTTTGTAATTGGATTTTCGATGAAGGCTATGAAATCGTGCATACTCTTCTGGATGAAAGTCACTGTCATGAAGCCATTCGCATATTGGTGGAAAATAAAGAATTGCAAAAAATCTATCGTGATCGGCTATTAAAAATGCGCCGGGAAGGCACCTTGCTCGGAGTAAAACCCAAGCCTTACGCAGCCCACGGGATGTCCCAAAACCTTTCCGACTCCGCAACATGACACGGTCCAATCTACAACTTCAGGCCTTCAAAGAATTGATCGCCATGAAATACCAAGTCTATAACGGACTTTTTCTGGGGCTTCCCTTTGAGGATTTGGCCGAGTCCGGCGTGCAACTTCCGTTGTTTGCCAATGGCTGCGCCGAAAAATTAAGGTCGGGAAAATCCCCTTCCGAAATCGTTGAACAATTCTTCCGAGAAATGCCAACCAAACAAAACTTTCAAGCCCGGGTAAAAATCCTTTTTAAATTTCTGCAATTGGTGGAAAGACAAGTCGTTCTCTTCGATGCCTTGGAAGATGCCGCCTTTTCCGCCGTCAATGAAATTGAAGGGCAAGGCAGCCTGACTCATTTCTTAACACGAGTACAGGAGGATGGCAAACAGATCTTGCTCGCC
>JAYVCH010000209.1:0-4389 GCA_043750055.1 Fibrobacteria bacterium | reverse complement strand
ATCGGCGATATGCTTGCGGGTCGAGCGGTGGAGGTTCCTTTTACACCGGCCATTGGCTGCAATGTGAAATGGTGGGATAAAGATGCTCATTGGATGCCCAAGGAGTCTTGCGACCTAGACTATTTATATCAAAGGATTGATTCGCAAGCCCTCTGAGTTCTGAGGTCCCCCTACCATGTCTCCAGGTTCCCATTCCTATAGAGTTCGGCAAACCCTAAACCCTTTCAATCGTTTTGAATCGACTCAGGTGGAATGGGAGGATGGGGTAGCCCTGATATTCCCTTTCGATTCAGCGTCAATCCTTATCGGGGATGCGCGCATGCATGCGCATACTGTTATGCGCGACCCAGTCATGAATATTTAGGATTAGGTGCGGGAACGGATTTTGAAACGCAAATATTTGCAAAAAAGAATGCCGCGCACTGAGAGCCGATTGAAGCTGACCCGGAAATGTCCGGAGGCTTGCCGTGATTATGCCAACCCTGTCTCCGTGATCACCAAATCCACTTTGGTCTTAAGGGACATCGATGTCCTCACAGACTTGGACAGAGTGGCGGGAGCAGCAGTCATACTTTCTATTCCATTTGCGGACGAAAAAATGGCCAGTTTCATTGAACCGTTTGCGCCTCCACCTGGATTGCGGTTCCGTGCGCTAGAAAAATTGTCTAAGGCAGGTCTTAGAACTGGAATTTCTCTAGGGTCTATCATTCCCGGGCTCAATGACAGCGATATTCGGAAATTATATCAAAAAGGTTTTTGAAAACAATAGGCGCGATAGGTCCAAAGCTTTTGCTTCAGTGTCCGGTATTGATAAAAGGTTGCGTACGCATTCCCTAATTTTTCCGAACTTGTAATGCCCCATTTTTCAAGTAGCCAGCGAATAGGGATAAATATCAATCCAAAGCGAAAGATGGCTCGTGAATGGGGTAACACATCTATCGTAATGTCTTCCCCATGTAACATTTTAAATCCAGCCTTTGCCCCATAGCTTTCCATTTCCTCAGGTGAACAGAGATGGGGAACGGCCCAACCTTTTAGGAAGCGACCATAGGATTCTGATTGTTGGGTCGTCTCCGGTTTTTTTCCTCGAAATCCATCGGCGATGACCAATCTACCTCCTGGTCGTAATAGGGTGTACATGGATTGAACCCATGCCGCTTTGTCGATAGCGTGATCAAAACTTTCAACTGCCCACACCACATCAAAAGATTCCGGTTTGAACGCGGGTGTATGAAAATCATTCACCAAAAAATTAGCCAATGGCCTTCCCGCTCCTTTTCCCTTAGCCGCGAAACCCTTTGCCAGTTTGGCTTGGCTTTCGACCAAGGTGATTCCAAAAGAAATACACCCTAGCTCTTTCGCCATAAAAATTGACGAGCCTCCTACTCCGCAGCCTGAGTCGAGAAGCCGGTCTCCGCTTTTAACCTCGGCCAGCTTCGCTAAGAACCGCACCATATGTTCGGTAGGGTTTCCACCCTTGGGGAGATGGCGATCAAATCCATAATGCATATGGTGATGCCAATCGGTTTGATAATACTTGAGATAATCTTCCGTAGTGGCATCGTAATAGCGATGCACTTGGCTTTTGACCTCCGCGTCCGTTTGATTCGGTTTTTTTAAAACGGAAGTGGGCATGACTTTAATCCTTTTGGTATTCTGCAGCGAAAGTAAGAATATGATTCAGTCCCATTTCAAATTCATTTTCAAGTCCAAGTAAACTTAAAACGAGCCAGCATTCATCCTCAAAACCAAAAAGAACGCCAGGATAAGTTTGTACATGATATTTTTTGAGTAATTGCAGGGCAAAAATTTCGTCTTCGACCGGAAGGTTTATCTGCATAATTACATACCAACCCGCAGCGGGTTTAACGAGTCGGACAAGCTTGGATTTACCCATGATTATTTCTGCCCGGAGAAGATTGGACTTCACTCGGTTCTTTATATTGACTTGTATCACTGGGCCCAACTTCAACAGACCAGGAGTGGCTAGTTGAACGGGTGAATTTACGGACAGATAGGTATCCGAAATCCATTCCAAATAATTTTGGGCTTCTTCGACATTATCTGCGGCCCCGGCAATATGGATCCAACCCAATTTTAGTTGAGGCAGTCCCAGTAGTTTTGAAAATCCATTGAGGGTAAAAACTAATGGGCCCGTGGATTCCATGGGATAAAAAATAGCGTCGCCCAACAGATATTCGCAGAAAACCTCATCCACAATCAGGGCCAAATGATATTCTGCCGCCAAATCGAGATAGGCGCGAATTTCTTCTGGCGAGGCAACATGTCCCGTGGGATTATTGGGGTTAACCAAAATCAAGGCTTTACAGCGCGTGGACATTTGTTTGCGCAAAAATTCCATATCGGGATCCCAAGTGCACCCAGATTTTTTAAAGGTCGCTCGCACTGGATAACGAATTAAGTCGATGTTTTCCAATTCAGCGAGAGCATCGAATAGGGGATAGGTTGGGGAAGGAATCCAGATTTCATCACCTGGATCACATAATAATTTGAAAAGGAAGGCATAGGCCTCGGAGGTACTAGCGGTAAGCAACAAATCCTCGGCCCGATAATTCCTCCCTCTACTTCGATAATACTCCGCGATGGCTTCGCGAGCGGAAAGCAAACCGCGTGGATCGGGTTGGTACAATAATACAGATTGGTTATTTAAAAGCGCAGGTAGGTCAAGAGGATAATCCAGGCCCACGGTAGTAGGATTTGAACCTGTTAGGTCAATCACTTTTTGACCTGAAGATTCTAATGCCAGTTTTGTTTCCCACTGGGGTGTGAGTCCCTGCGAGTTGGACTTGAACTTTAGCGAGAACATGAATGCGGGTTTGCCGCGCTTAAGGATTTGTGGAAATAGCGGCCGTTGTGAGTGGGAAATATCCCCGACGACGAAGATTATCGGTGATACGCGCAGAGGATGGAGCTTGATTTAATGAATAGAGATGAATCCCTGCAATGCCATTTTTCAAAAGATCGTCGCATTGGAGAGTCGCAAATTCCACCCCACGGGATACAACATCCTCGGCCTTGCCATTGTTCAAGTAAGCCACCATTGACTCAGGAATGGAACAGCCGGAAAGCTCTTTGAATCGGGTCAACTGATTCAAATTGAGAACCGGCATAATGCCGGCGACCAAGGGAATAAGAATGCCCATGGTCGCGGCTTTATCTCGAAATCGGTAAAACATTTCATTGTCGAAAAAAAGCTGGCTGATTGCAAATTGAGCTCCAGCTTCCTGTTTCATCTTTAGGAATTCCAAATCCTTGTCTATGCTCACCGCTTCCATATGTTTTTCAGGATAAAAGGCGCAACCAATCTGGAGCCGGGCTTCATTGCGAATAAAAGGAATTAAGTCGGTGGCATGAGCAAATCCATCGGGATGGGGTTTGAACATTTTGTCGCCCTTGGGCGGATCACCGCGCAAGGCTAAAACATTTCTTATCCCGGATTTTTCCAAAAGAAGGAGAATTTCACGGATTTCATCCTTTGAATGTCCGACGCAGGTCAAGTGGGCCATGGACTCAATTCCCAATTCACTCTGGATACGGACAACGAGCTCCACCGTTTTCAACCGGGTCGATCCCCCAGCGCCGTAGGTCACGGAAATGTAATCGGGAGACAGTTTGGAAATTTCACTCAGGGTTCCGTAAAGGGTACCCCATCCGGCTGGATTTTTTGGGGGAAACAGCTCAAAGGAAAGAGTGGGTGTACCAGCGAGTAGTTTTTGTAAGAATGTCATAATTGTATTCTCAAGTTTAACAAATTGAGAGGCTTCTCTCCAAACAAGTGTGTATTTTTCAGAAATGAAGAAGCTCGTTTTAGCAGGGTCCTTGATTTTTAGTGCTGCCCTAGCCGGGCTCAATAACCTTATCAATCATCGCAGTGTGGATTGGATTGGCAGTCCCCAAGTCCTTGAAAAGCCTACAGGCTGGCCAGCGACAAGTATTGGAATGGGTGTATCAGCCGGGCTAAAAGTAGCATGGAAGGGCTTTCTAAGTCATAGCCTGCTTATTCTTGGGGGGATTGCCATTACAATGCTACTCATGGCGCTCATTCACCGATTTCGACAGGCCCCGATTTCGCCTATGGTTCGAACGGTTTTCAGGATCGGGATGGCAGCCTTGTTTTTAACCGCTGCCTATCCAAAATTTCTAGACCCATCCGGATTTGCTAGTCTCGTTGCCCAGTACCAATTTTTACCCAGATTTCTTGTCAATGGCTTTACCCTTTGGCTTGCCGCATTCGAAATTACCGTTGGGCTAGGAATCCTGCTGACGCCTTGGGAAAAAGAATTTTCTGCTTTGGTCGCATTGCTGTTGGTCATGTTTATCGTTGCTTTGGCTCAGGCTCTAGGTCGGGATTTGGGAATTGCCTGCGGT
>JAYVCH010000208.1:0-21445 GCA_043750055.1 Fibrobacteria bacterium | reverse complement strand
ACCAAATTTTTCCCAATGTCATCGCCGGATTAAGATAAAAAGGACGATGGGCTTAAACCATGAACATTTAAAGTTGGGATAAAAAGAAAAAGGGCCTAGTTAAGGCCCCTCAAAGTCAATTTTTCAACAAGGTGAAATAGAATTAAACCGCAGCAACTACAGCAGCTTCAACCTTAGGATATACGCTTACCTTTTGACGGTCTTTTCCGAATCGCTCAAACTTCACTACACCTTCAATGACTGAGTAAATCGTGAAATCACGACCCAGGCCAACGTTCAGGCCTGGATGCCAGCGAGTCCCAGTTTGGCGAAGTATGATATTTCCTGGAATGACGGTTTCGCCACCAAATTTTTTAACGCCACGAAACTTTGGGTTTGAGTCGCGTCCGTTACGAGTGCTACCTAATCCTTTTTTATGTGCCATAGCTTATTTTCCTTCTTTACCGGCGGCGATTTTTTGGGCCTTTGTTAAAGGCACATTCTGAACTTTTTGTGAAGCTAATGCTTTGGCACGGGCGCGGGCGCGTAGCTTAGCCTTGTCATCCACGGCGGACTTATCGGTACCGCAGCTTATTTCGGTGACGAGAACTTCCGTAAAGAGTTGGCGGTGGCCAATCGTTTTGCGGTAGCGCTTGCGTTGTTTACGTTTGAAGGATATGGTTTTGTCACCCTTACCCTGATCCAGTACTTCCATTTTTACGGAAGCGCCAGTAACCACAGGTTTACCGATGACGAGATTTTCGCCATTGGAAAACAGGAGAACGCTGGAAACGGTCAAAACATCACCAACCTTGGCTTCGATTTTAGAAACCTTTAAGGTCTCACCAACGGTGATTTTATGTTGAAAACCCCCGCATTCTATAACTGAGTACATGGTCATCCTTTATGCAGAATCCGCCTCTATGCGGACTCGGAAAAACTGGGGCCTTAAGCTACCAAAACCAAGCGAAACTTTAAAGGGAATAGCCACAAATTGGTCTAATTAGTTAGCCATCTGAGTTTTGATAGAGTTTACTTTCCTGTCAAATACCGAATTAGAGCCATATTCTGAAAGGTAAGCATTCCCGGATTTTTGCATATTTATCCGATTTCTTGGCGTTTTTTGACCTAAATAAATGGCTAAATCTGTTTGAAAAAGCAAATACATGACAGATTCGTGAAAAAGTTCCGGATGGATATATTCGGCTTGTTTACCCAAAAGCGATAAAAGATCCTGACGTGTTTGAACGGAAGCAGGATCTCTTTTCGTTACCAATTGGCATTTTAACAGCACCAGGTCGGGTAAATCAGGATTTGCGGTCAACAATGATGAAATCCGGTCAAAGGCTGAAGGATCGTCTTGTCGAACCAGGGTTTGAATTTGAACAAATCCTTCTTTTCCAATAACCGGGCCGACCACTTTAGGACCTTCCTTTTCCGCCTTGAGGGCCGATGTTGTGACCGCTGGAGCCGTGACTTTTTGGGTGGAGGAATTGCCCCTTAGAGTAGAGTGGGTTGAAGTCGCAGAAGGAATGATTTTATTGGAATGAGTAGGGGTCTGACCCGGTTGGATCGCGGAGGGCTGATTTTTGTGGGTATCAGGAGGTTCAGAACCCTCCAACTTTTCCAGATCAGAGGAAGGAGGTGGGCTTTCCACCTTAGTTCGGGAGTTGGAGACGATACCGGTCATTTTGATTGGATGGCCTCGGAACCACAGGCCAACCGCAAAAATAAGCGAGGCCACCATGCCAAAGATGGAGATGTAAAGGCCAACCCTTCGAGTAGACTGGATTGGATTTTGCAGATCGAAATGGCGAGTGACTGGCGACGGCAGTTTGGAGGTCCCGTGTGAATCAGTACTCAGCGGGGTTTCAATATGTTCGCGGCCCCGTGCAGGAACCCATTGATCGGGTCGTGACAACTTTTTTCCTAGGTTGACCAATATTTCATTCACGGAGTTACCCGACGACAAGTTGTCGAAAACGGAAACCATATCCGGAAGCATAGCGGCCGCATCGGGATACTGATAGGGTTGTTCACTTAGGGATTGGGAAAAGTCATGGTAAACTATACACTTCCGAAGTACGGCCGCTGCATATGGATGAGCGGATGCGATTTCCAGGCTGCATTGTGAATAGCATTCCGGATCAAGAATTTTAACGATGATCTGGGGTGAGGTATCCCCCGGAAAAGGAAGCCTTCCAGTCAGAAGCTGGTAGTACAACACACCTAAGGCATGGATATCATGTTGGGTCTCCCGAAATTCTCGCCAAAAATTTTGGTACGGGGCCATTTGCTCGTGTGAATTGGCTTTCTGTAGTCGCGCCTTTCCCATATAGGGGACGGTACCGACCAGATTTTGGTCGACAGTTATATTTTCGGTCAAATCGGTTTTCGCAGTCCCAAAATCGATGAGAATAAGTCGACCTTTTTCGTTGCCTTTGACACCAAGAATAAGATTACCGGGGGAAATATCTCGATGGGCGACTCCAAAAATTTCGCGGTCGGGAAGGTGAACGTTTGCTCGGTGCGCGTATTCAAGAGGGTAAAGAGTGGAAAGAACCAAAGCGGTTGCGGATACTGGATCCATTAGTTCTCGCCAGGCACATCCTAATTCTTCTTGTCGTCGCGTTACAATATCCAGGATATCCCTGATACTGAATCCTTGGATATAATCAAGGATCATGTAGCGATGACCGTGCTTGTCCCCCTGACCTCTAAGGGTGACGATTTGTGGGTGTTTGAGGCGGCTGAGAATTAGGCCTTCTTCAAGAAAGGATTTTAAAAGTCGCCTGCGCATGGCTTCTTCAATTCCGAAATCTTGAGAGACCTTTATAACACGATGTTCTTGAAGTTCTTCGTCAAAGGCCAGAAATGTGAGGCCATAGCCTCCACGTCCAATGAGTTTTTCAACGACACATTTTTCAAAACGGGAACCGATGAGTTGTTCTTGGGCAATCATGGGAACCTTAATTTAAAGATTGTATACACCGGCCATCGAAGTATCCTTAAGTCCGGCTTCCAAATAATTGACTTTGTAACGGGCCGCTAAAGTCTGCAGGTATTTTTTCAGATTTTTCCCTGCCACCGCTGCCTTCTCTGCGGCGAGTAAACGTGATATTTGTAACCTATAACTTGAGAATTTTCCATCAAAACGCTCGGTTAGTAAAACAAGGTGCCATCCCACTGGAGAACGGAAAACAGGTGACATCTGTCCTACGTTCAAAGTTACGACTTGTTTCTTGAAGGCGGGATTGAAATCGTTCGGATGGAATCGTTGAAGATCTCCGCCATCCTTTTTTTCTGGTCCGTCTGAAACTTGCTGCGCCGCCATAACAAAATGGGTTAAAAGCATGTCCACATCGGATGAGTCTTTGGCCAAAGCTACACGAACTCGTTCCAGGTCAGATTTTTTTTTAGCCACTTCTTCAGCACTTGCACTTTTACTGGTGGTGAGCACTATTTGACAAGCGCGTAGCGAGTCATTGAACGGAAATTCTTTTTTATGAGTGTTAAAGAAGTCCAGGATGTCCTTTTCCGTTGGTTTGCTAACAGCGGTCAATTGGGAGTTGAGGAGTTTATCCGCCTTGATTTGTCGGATCATTTTTTCTCGAAGTCCCTTTTCCGTGTCCCCGGCTTGAGTCAAAGCCCGTTTAAAGGTGGCGTCGTCAGGGAAATTGGACTTAAATAATTTCGAGAGCGAGTCGATTTCGCGATCCGGCGCGACAACATTCAACCGTTGGGCCTCCAAAGCCAACAATTCTTGTCCAATAAGATTGGTCGCGACCATACGCTCTAAAGAGGCCTTTTCACGGGGGTCCAAGGAACCGGAGGTTCGTTTGGCGCGGACCATGAGGTCTACCAAGGTGTCGATTTGGCGGTGACGGATTTTGTTCTGCCCAACTGTTATGGCAATGACCGCACCCTTTTTCGCATCAGCCTTGGAAACGGTAGCAGGTCCCATGGGTGTAGGTTCATTTCCCATTCGTGGCTCTTGTTCTCGCGTCGGGGGAGACTGATTTTCAAAGGAAGCGAGGGGTTGCCCATATGAAAGAGAGGCAAGGCCCAATCCTAAGAGGAGACCGAAGTATCGTATGTTAGTTGTCATGTCGGGTCAAACCTGGTGTAAGGGTGAGATTCGTTAATTTTTTGGATACCTTAAGGTGGAAAAATAGGAAAATTAAGAGTAGAAGGGGTCTGGGCTCAATAATGGTTTATGATCTAATCATTGCTGGCGGTGGCATTAACGGGGCAGCCCTAGCGCGACTGGCAGCCTATCAGGGTCTGAAGGTGGCCTTATTTGAAAATGGTGATTTTGGGCAGGGGGCTAGTTCCAACACCTCAAAATTACTGCATGGTGGACTTCGATATCTCGAAACATACGACTTTGGTTTGGTGCGGGATGCCACTCATGAACGGGCTGAATTACTGAATATTGCTCCTCATTTGGTGGAAGCGCGGCATTTTCTTTTTCCTAAAACGCGGTTAGGGCGGCATAATCGGCCCATGATCAAGGTCGGTCTGATCCTCTATGACTTTTTAGCCGGAAAACTAAGAATCAGTCCTCATCGTTGGGTTTCACCTAAAGAGCTAGCCCGACTGGAACCCTTTTTCCTTCCGGAAGAAAAATGTGGAGCCTACGAATATTCTGACTGCGTGATGGATGATGCTCGCTTAGTCATCGAGAATCTTGTGGATGCTCGATCGTTAGGAGCCGAAATATGGAACTACAGGAGTTTCCAAGGGATGGAACGTTCGAGAGACGGTATCCTGGATGTTACGGTATTGGACAGAATTTCCGGTAAGGAAATTGTTTACCAAGCTCGAAAGTTGGCGATGACCCTTGGTCCATGGACTGATCAAGTTTTGGCAAAAACTTTTCGATGGGAAAAGCCGCAGGTTCGGCTTAGTCAAGGAATTCATTTGATTGCAGATGGGCTGCCGTCCCATTCTTGTTTCATCCTACCCGTACCCAATAGTCGTCGATATTTTTTTGTCGTGCCCTGGAAGGGAAAGCATTTAATTGGAACGACGGAAACGGAGGTAGGAGATTACCCTCCGAATCTCGTCTTGCCAAAGGAAGAGGAGATCGAAGAATTATTAGCCTTGACGCGAACTTTTTTCCCCGGCCAAAATCCAATCGTGATCTGCACAATTACTGGATTGCGTCCACTAGCCCGTTCGACCAAGGGAAGCACCATTACACTAAGCCGCGAACATGAGTTCCATCAGATGGAAGCGGGGGTCTTTTCTGCCGTGGGGGGGAAGTACACCACTCACCGAACATTTGCAGAGCAGTTTCTCCAATTCATACTTGGGTCTAAAGTTTTGATTAAGAACATCAAACCCAGATTGTTACCTGGGGCTTGGAATGGGGAAATCGGTCGGGCAAACTTGGAAACGAAACTCCTGGCTTATCCTTTTGTAGATGCTGGTATATGTAAAGCTTGGATGAGAAGATATGGAATGAGGGGATTGGAGCTGGCAGAATTTGTGGCGACTACTCCCAATGGACCAGACCGATTGTCCGTTACCGATTCCGTGCTTTATGGTGAAGTCCGTTTTGCCTATGAGAAGGAATGGGCTAAGACTCCAACCGATTTTTTTCGAAGAAGGACCGATATATACTTTACCGCTAGAGCTGGAATAGAAATGCTTGCAAAGGTCAAGGCCTTTTTCCTCCGTGAGAATCCCTTACTGGAAAAGTCGTTGGGATTGGATGCCGATTATACGGATTTTTTAAAAGGGAACCGACATCGTGCCATCCTTTGATTTCACCAAAGGAACCAGCACTCACCTGCCATGGAAAGTGGCGCATCGGGGATGCCACAACATACATGTAGAAAATACGCTCGAGGCCTTTAGGGAAGCCTATGATTTAGGTTGCGACATGGTTGAGTTTGATGTCCAACTTTCTAAGGATGGCGTCCCATTTATATTTCATGACGATGAAGGCAAGCGATTGGCTGGCATTCCAGATTTGATTTATGAAATGAATTGGAAAGAAATAAAAGCTCTTCGGATGCCTTCCCCTTTAAACAAAAAGGGGAATACCATCGAATATCAAATTCCTTCCTTGGAAGATTTTCTTCGAGAGTTTAGCCATCGCGCATTCTATCTCGAACTCAAGGTTCCTAAGGCCAAGCTTAAACAGTCGAAGTATTTCAATCGTCTAGGCGAGCTCTCTGCTCAAATGGTACGGGATTCTAAACCGAATCCGAGTACCTTTCTTAGCAGTTTCCATGGAGACATTCTGACCAATATTTTCAAAAAAAAAAGTTATCCGAGACTAGCGGGGATCTTTGAGAACGAAGATTATTTTTACGATGTATTCAATGGGGAAAATGTCGAGATTCATAAGGCAATTCAATATTACTCGGTGTCTTGGGATATTTTTAAAAAAATTTTAAAAAATGCCGAGAAATTGACTTCATCAAATTGGGCCAACAAATTCCTAATCTGGGATATCAAAGGTGCAAACGCGTTCCAAAAAGCTGCGCGCTGTGGTGTAGCGGGGATTGTTACGGATGATATCGCAAACCTGATCCAATTGCACAAAACGCACAATTCAGATCATTAGAACAGACTGAAAAATCCACTTCTCAGATCAAGTAAGTTCACCTGTCGAGCGGGTTTAATTTCCAGTTTTCCAGAATCATTTAACACGGTAGTAATATTTTCTCCATCCAGTTGTCCAAATTCTCCTTTGCAATTTTCGAGGGTGAGGGAATCGGCTTCATAAATTCGAACATGGTTTTTAAGGTAGAAGGAGAATCGTGGTAAAATTCTTGAACAGGCAACCATCAATGCAAATTTCCAGAGCTGGTCAAAGACGACTATTTCCAATCTGGAGTCATCGAACCTGGAGGAATGAAAGGGTCTCGCGCCTGCGGCATAGGAATTGATATTTCCGACGATACAACAGATCGAGCCCTTGAGATTTATTTTTTGTTGAACAGAGCCATTCGTGAGAATGACGGTACAGTTATCTGATATCCGATAGTTCGAACGTTGTAAAAATGCCCTAACATAGTACATCCGATTGAACAAGGAACCTTTAGGGATTTTTCCACCCTTGCGAGCAACATCAAAATCATGCAAAACGGCGGCATCCATTCCAACGCTAAAATAAGAGGCCATAGTCAAATTGGAATTCACGCTCCACAAATCAAACCGAGCGCAATTTGCCTTGAGGATTCGCTTGACGCAGGCTAATAACCCCCGCTGATCGTAAACACGAAAAACCCCTAATGCTCGGCCCAAGTCATTCCCCGTCCCTAATGGTATCAAGCCAATTTCCGTATCTCGCAATTCTTGGATTCGCAAACGATTGAGAACAAAACCAATAGTTCCATCACCGCCTACAGCGATTACTTTGTGGGCCGATGCTAACGCGGAATCGGTTTGTACTTCAAGGCGTTCGGAAACCGTCAGTTCGGCTTTCCATTGATTCAGATTAAAACCAAAGGACTCCATAATTTCGGGTAATTGGTCAAAGACGATGCGGCCGATTCCTCCCCCAGAAATGGGATTGATCAAAAAGGCGATGTCTAATTTTTCTGATTCAGTCGGCATTGGCGTTGAATAATCTTGATACGCGCAACAAAATGAAATCCTTAATCCGTACGAAATATTCTCTGAGTGGAATAGCTGCATCCATCTCCGCAACAACCAACCCCGAAGATTGGAACCCTAAACTTTGGGCAATAAATAATGCACGGGGAAGATGATAGTCTTGACTTACGATCAAAATTTTTCGAAAGGAATAATTTCTTCGGCAGTTTAGCAAGGTAACATAGGTGGACCGACCTTTTTCATCGACAATAATATTTTCCAGCGGCACGGCATTGCGACGGGCGAATTCCAACATGGGACCTGTTTCATTGTAACCATGCGGAATGGCATGACCAGAGAGGATCAATTTTATTCCTTTATGAATGGCCAGAAATTGAATGGCTGCGTCCATTCTTTGTTTTAGAACCGTTGAGAGTTTTCCGGATCGAAAGACGCTGGCGCCAGGAACAATAACAGCTTCAACCATAGGGATGTCATTAAGATTTGAGAATATTCGGTCCCTGGTTTTGACCACGATGTAGGCGTTGGTGACCCAGGCCATCATCACTATGATGAGGACAAGGATTCCAAAAGCCTTTAGCCTGGCCATTTAGCTGTGTTTAAATAAACGTCTTTAACTCGAATATATTTTGCTGCTAAGGATGCAATTCCGGAAATTTCCTCCGAGGTTAATTTCCGAGTCACTTTTGCTGGGTTGCCCATGATAAGAGAGCCGGCTTCGAAGGTTTTTCCTTTGGGGAGCAGGCTTCCCGCTGCAATCAAGCTATCATCGCCCACGGAAGTCCCATCCATGATAATGCTTCCCATACCTACCAAAACCCGATTGCCGATTGTGCATGCATGAATAGTGCAAGCGTGCCCCACGGATACATCTTCTCCGATGATAACACCAAAGGCGTCGGAAACGTGCAGCGTACTTTGATCCTGAATGTTGGAACGGGTGCCTACGTTAATAGAATTGATATCTGCGCGAAGGACACATTGGAAAAAAACGGAAGCATCTTTTCCAAGTCGAACTTGGCCAATAATATCGGCGCTGGGAGCGACAAAGACGCCAACATCTAGACTGGGATATTTATCACCGAATGGCAGTATCAATTCGCCCTCGTGTATCCGCCCTAAAGGGCTGTAAACTCAAACTCGGATATGAGAATAGGCTGGGTAGTAAACGATTTCTGATTTTTCAAACCAAAAGGCCACTTCTCTTGCAGCACTTGCAGGAGAGTCGGAAGAGTGAACAATGTTTTCACCGGTATTTGGAGCAAAATCATGACGAATGGTACCGGGGCTTGCGTTGGCAGGATTGGTAGCCCCATTGAGAGTACGAACTTTTTCAACGGCCTTTTCGCCGGAAAGCGCCACTAGCACTGAAGGGCCTGAAGTCATGAACGCAACGAGTTCAGGGAAAAAACTCCGCTCTTTGTGTTCGCCATAAAATGCTTCAGCCTCGGACTTGGTGATCGTTTTTAACTTCAAGGCCGAGAGTGAAAGTCGAGCCATTTCATATCGTCCAATAATTTCACCGATCAAACCATTTTTAACGCCGTTTGGCTTTACGATGACGAAAGTAGTTTCCATGGTATGTCCCGCACTAGTCTTATGTTTGGCCGATATAATAGCAATTCACTCTCATTTTGGAAATTTCTGTAATGGGTGTGAAACTCAGGAATGGATCCAGGCCTTTTCGTAATTTGATTGGACTTCCAAAAGCAAAGGGATCTCACTATATTAATTCACACCAAGAGGTAGTTTTCACTTCCTTATATGCGGATTTAGCTCAGTTGGTAGAGCTTTTGCTTCCCAAGCAAAGGGTCGCGGGTTCGAGTCCCGCAATCCGCTCCATAAGCCTTATCTGCGACAATTCGGACTGGCTTTTCATAGGCAAAGGTTTCGATTCAACCTAGATCATCAACCCTTGATCAGATTAATTGTTCCTGATTGTCTTTAAAAAAAATAAAAAAACTTTTTATGGTGTCTGCGGGGTAGCGTTAATTGTACCACAAAAATGGCCGCATCAGTTGGCTCAATTCGGAAAATGTCAGCCGAAACTGAAGCCAATCCCCTATAAAAATTTCCCTTTAGGTCCATTTTTAACACATGGAGACCATAAAATTTCCTTACCAATGCAAATCGTCATTACAGATAGGCGACGAGTTTTTCGGTGGAAAAATCGGCGTTGGTTCGAGTGCGGAACGCAAGTTGGAAAAAGGTGACGACCTTGTTTGTGGAATATCCTAGAGGATTAATGCAGGCACGGCTACCCGAATTGCAAGTGTAGCGGATTTTAGGAGGCTATGATTCCCTCCTAAGCAGCATTAGTGAAATGGGTTTCATTAGGCCCCACCGAGGCAGAACCGTTTTCGGTAGCAGTTCCCAATTGAATCGGAGACTCAGTTAAATGTTTATTCATCACCTTAGGTTCATCCTGTAAATACTGACTCGGTACGGGTTTTAAATTCCAAACGAGTCCCAGTTTGGAAAATACCCAAAGGATGTAAAAGGAAATATCGATTTCCCAAACTCTAAAACCCTGGCGAACCGAATTCGAATAATGGTGGTGATTATTATGCCAGCCCTCGCCGAGAGTGATGATGGCGAGGATCAAACTATTTTTGCTATCGTCGCCAGTTTCAAATCTTTTTCTTCCCAAGATATGCCCAAAAGAATTGATAGAGAAGGTGCCATGATACAAGGCAACGGTGGAAATAAAAAATCCCCAGATTAACATCTGCGCGCCACTGGTATGAAGTCCGGGGGCAGCTCGCTGTAGAAATTTCCCCAAACCAAATGTGGCCAACGCCAATACAGCCGGTGCGACAAAATCAAAGCGATCGATAAACATTAGCTCTGGAAAGTTTGCAAAATCTTTTAGCTTTCGACTTTGAGCTGTTGAATTCTCTCGTTTGGAAAACCACAACATATGGCTTATCCAAAAACCATGTTGACGCGGGGAGTGCGGGTCGCCACTTTGATCAGAAAATCGATGGTGGTCCCTATGATGGGAACCCCAATGTAAGGCCCCACGCTGTGCCGAAGAATTACCGATAAAAGCAAAAATAAATTGCATAGTTCGGGTAGTCTTAAAGGTGCGGTGCGAAAAATAGCGGTGGTACCAACCAGTAATGGCGTGCATACGAGCAACATAAAGAATGGTGGCGACCAAAAGAGCAATTCGGCTGAACCCTACCCAAAAAACACCGAAGCACATAAGGTGGAGTAACCAGAAGGGTCCAAGCCGAAGCGTGCTGACCTTTTTGTCTTCGGGCCAAAATGTGATTCCTTGGGGGGCATCATTGTCGAACCATCGATAGATGATCTTTAGATTTTTTTGGGCTGCACCCAAAATTGGGAGTGCCATAGTACAATCCTTAGACGCCCCTGGTTAATTGGAGCCATAGTTTAATCCTAACACGAGACTTGCCAATGTGGAATTGAAATAGGACTCCCTGACATGATTTTACACTATTGGGTTTCTTTAGGCATGAGGGGAAAATCCTCGAAAGTGGAGGACTGAAGTAAAATATTGAAATAAGTTTGGACTATTTTGCCTTAATTCCTGGAGAGGCTGATTTTGGCTTTGCCATAGTTCTGGTGGAGTCTACTTTAGCCGCTCCTGCTTTGGCATTGGGAGCATCCGCGGCCTTGGTCGATTTTCCAGACGAAGAATCTGGTGCAACGAAGGTCGAATCTCCTTCGAGTACCGGCATTAATTTTCCTCCACTGCGAATATTGCGAATCATCCAGTCGGCATCATCTGAAAGGTCGCTTGAAGGATACTTGGCCAACATTTTTTCAAATGCACGAACAGCCGCAGAGTCGTTCTTTAAGTGCTCGGCGTGAATAAAACCGACCATGAACATGGCTTTGTAATTATTTGAACTCTTGGCATAGAGATAGGACAGACGGCGATATTCTGCGAGCGCTTGTTGGTATTTCTCCTGCTCAATATAAATTTGAGCCATTCCAAAGCAGACAGAGTCTTGCAGGGACTCGAGTTTCGGAAACTCATCACGCAGACGCTGATATAGCTCTAGCGCTTGATCTAACTTGCGGTCATAATGCATATTTTGCGCTTGTTTGTAGGATTCCTGAGGATTTTTGATTTTTGCTGGCAATAAGGTTGGATCGACCACGACGACTTGAAATTCTCTTTCCAAGCGATCCATGAGTTTCGCTTCAGACTTTGTGTAGGCCACGCCTTTCACATTTTGAAAAACGTCGTAACGTGATTCCTCATAGGAGAGGGGAATCGTGTCACGACGATACCGTTCGGGATTTGTCTTGAATTCAATGTCCAAATCTTTCGAATCGATGGATAAGAATGCGGCGATATCGCGAACAAATTTCCTCCAATCCTTTTCAGTCGAATCCTTGGTGAAGTACGGTCGATTGGCCTCAAAGGTTTTCTTCAAGGTTAGGGTGTCTAGCCCCGCATTCTTTGCGACGATGGAATCCTGGAAAACCTGACCCCAATAGTTAACCCTATTTTCTTCCCGTTGCGCTTGCAACTTAATCTCTTCAGTCAATCCGAGGGCATTTGCATCCAAGGTTGCCAAATTCCAAGTGAGCAAATAATCGACAAGGCTTTCGCGTGTGTAACGGTCTTGCATATGGGTGGGAATTTCGAGGCGGAGGAAATTGACATCTTTTTCACGGATGATTTTATTTTTTGAATAGGTGGCCAAGGTGTCTTCCTGTTTAACCGTGGTCACTTTTTCTGATTTATAATCTTGTTTAACGAGTAGCGCCACCCGATCAAAAGCTTTCGGCTGTTTAGGCATTTTTTGGGCAAGCCAGAACAAATGCCATTTCTTGGTATCGGGATTTTGGAAAGGGGCGAGAACCAATCCCGTGGTCATGGAATCCAAGACTGAAAAAAGCGATGGCATCATGCCAATTCCATCAGGGAGAGAATGGTCACGCTTGATGAATCCGATGTGGCCTTGATTCGGCTTGGTCCACGTGTTTTCAGAAAGTTGAGACGCCAGTTTTTTGAAACTCTCCAAATCCTTCAACTCCTTGAGATGCTTGGTCAGGATGTCTTTGTTTTTGGCCTCAATGTGAAATACATCATACGTTTCTGGGGAAAGATAGGAGTCCTTGTGTGAGCCATAAAACTTCTGAAGGTCGGCCTGCGAAACCGAGGCGTTGTCATTCGCAAGCTTGACTCCATATTTAATTTTCAACGCAGCCAATGCGCCATCGGTAAGCTTTGATTTGTATTGGCTCAAATAATCTTCACCAACTTGTTTACGGATTTGGCTGAGTGGGGGGATGGATTGCTCCATACAACTGTCAGATTTTACGATAATCCAAGTGCTGTCTCTTTTGATGGGTTTGGTTGGTACTCCAACTTTGGATTTGGTGGCCTCGTTGAAGAATAAACTGTCCGAATTAAAACCGGTTCCCAACTCCCACATCGTTTCGCCTTTGACCAATCGTCCAACCTTACCCTGGTTAGCCTTGCTGGCAGCGTGAATGGAGTACTTGGAAACAACTTCGCTGAATGCCTTCCCAGCAGTTAAGGCTTTGGAGGCTTCCTCGGCGGATTTTTTATTGGCGGCTTGTATGAAGGAAAGATCACAAAACGCTTTCTGCTGGTAGCGATTTGGATTAGCTTGGTAAAAAGAATCTAGCGGGGCTTTTGATATCACTAATGAGTCGGCGACACGGGTCCGGACTTCTTCAAACGGTTTTACCTTACCCGAGTCATCCACAAATTTTGCGGTGTTGGCCTGATAAAACGCCTTCAATTCCGCTGAAGAAAATCCGTCGTTTTCCCCCAAATGGGTTTGAAATAAGTATTGGGTGACGATACGTTGGTCCACCAATTCCTGTCGACCGGTCAAACTTGGATTTTTCCCAAATTTTGATTTTTGCGCAGCCATGGCTTGTAATTTCTGCTTCATCAGGAAATTGAATTGTTTCCGACGGGCCTCTGGATCTTTTACGATCTCGTTTTGTCGGTCAATTGAAAGAGTTTTGAGCATAAATTCAAAATCGGACTGCGTATAGCTCGTTCCGGATATTTTTGCCAAAACCTTGCTGTGGTCTTCTCGCTTACCCTCGCAGGCGATTAAAGATAGCAGGGGAAGGAAACACAAAATGCGCTTCATAAAGATCCTTTTCTGTTCCAAAACATGCATAGGTTCGAAAGGGCATTAATTTAGTAAAAACGACTTTTAAAAACCCGTCAGGGCTAGGTAAGTTTGAAATCTGAACGCTTTGAGGGAGTTCCTGGGCTTAAATTAACCCAAGAAGAGGGTTTACCGCTGTGATTGCAATGAAGCGATGGCTTCTTCGACATTGTCGTAGATATCGAGAAGTGTATTCGCTCCTATGATTTCGATAATTTCATAGACATTGTCGTTTACATTCGCGATCTTGAAACAGCCGCTTTTCTCTTTTGCAGTTTTACTGAAGTGCAATAGAATACCAAGTCCGGTACTGTTGACATACCTTAGATTGCGGAAATCGGCCACTATATTAACGAAGCCATCTTTAATAAGTCTAGTGACTTGGTCTAGAGTTGATTCGACATTCGTGGCATCCAAGTCTCCCATAAACTTGATAAGTTTGCCATGGGAAACGTTTTCCAGGTCAGAGATCTGGATCTCGATTTGGGTATCCATGGCTTAGCTATCCTCTCGTATTTTCGTGATTTTCACTTCAGTGCCTGATTTATCGATAGAAACGTTAATGGAATTACTGATCAACTTAACCAATGCAAGTCCTCGACCGCGTTGGTCGTTGCCTTGAGTGCGGTCTTTATTGGAATCAACAACATATTTGAGCTGATTCGCTTTGTTCATCAAAGTCTTGTTACGAATCAAAAGTTCAAATTTCTTGCGGTCAATGCGTAGTTCTACGGAAATCTCCGGTTGCGAAGTATCTCCATGTTCTATCGCATTGTTGGCAATTTCATCTACTATGGTTTCAATTCGGAAAGAATCTCTGGATGTGTACCCTTTTTGTTTTGCTATTCCGGCAATAAACCGTCGAACAGCTGGCACCGCCTGTAATTTGGGTGGCAGAGATATCTGAACAACCTGGGACGTCTCTGAATATTCCCAATGGAAATGATTGTAAGCTGTATGGGTGTCAGGATAAAACTGAAAAATTTTATCGGCTCCCATTTGGATCAATCGTTCTCTTAAATCGTAATTGAGTCCAACGATGACCAGGTTTCCACCTTTTTCGACTAGGCGAAGCTTGCATCCCATTAGTTCACCCAGGAACGGAGAGGACATAAATGTCACGTTTTCCATCAAAGCGATGATAAAATATTTCTTCGAATCGATAATCGCTTGAAAAATTTTGCTCGTCGATTCACAGTCAGTGGCGTTCAAATCTCCGTCGAAATGCAGCAGCATTATCCGTTCATCATGCGCGCTGACAACTTGGGAGAGTCTCATATGTCACTCTCGTACAAAAATTTTTCTCGTTGAGGTTGCGAATCATCTGGGTCTCTGGTTTTGACAACGTGAATTTGGGTGCTTCCATTTTCACTCAGGTCAATTTTCAATTCGCTGCTTAACATTTGGACAATCACAAGTCCACGGCCCTTCTTTTTATCATTGGATGGCGGCTTAGGGCTATAAACGGCACGTTGGAGATTTTCCACATTCTGACGACTTCCACCCTGGTCTTGAACGGATAAATTCAATTGGCCAGACTCCAATTTTACAGCAACTGTTATTGAAGATTTGATGTCTTGTGAACCATGCAAAATTCCATTGGTCACCAGTTCGTCCACTATAATTTCAGTGCGAAAACAAAATTTTTTGGAAAAACCTTCGACTCTGGCAATCTCTGCAATAAACTGGCGTAAAGGAGGAATATATTCCAAATCGCTTGGAAGTTGCACGGAGTAACCGGAGGCAATCTTCATCTCACTATCCAAGTCCATCTCCTCTCAAAACCCCGCGCGGTACAAATTATACACCAAACGGGGTTTTTACAAACCTGAATTTAAAATTGAGGTCTAAGGCATCCAACAATTGAGCCCTCCATCACCTATCAATGCTAAAGCTTTCGTTCCAAAGCAGAGTCCATTTTATAAACCATGGCCATGATTTGTGCCACCACTTCATAAAGTTCTTCAGGGATGGACTGTCCAACATCGACATCGCCAAGCAGATCCGCCAAATCCCCATCGGAGTGGATAGGGATATCCAAGTCCAAGGCCTTTTTAACGAGGGCCATCGCTAATGCGCCTTTTCCTGATGCCACCACCAAAGGCGCCACATCTTCGTTTAACTTGTATTTTAAGGCCACGGCAAGTTTCAATTTTTGATGGAATTCCATTTTCACCGCGCTGATGATATTGGTTGATTATATCATCAGCGCGGTGAAAATTCCCCCCTTAACTTTGGAATCGAGACCTTATCACATCAATTTAAATAGGAGTGAATTAGTAATTTGAGATTCGACGGGTACCGGGCGAATATCCAATGGAGTTTCTGTAAACATATGGAATTCTTTCAGTTGCACCAAGTTGCCTGGGTCGGGAATGGCTAGATTCAGTAGAGGGTTACTTTGGGTTACGGTACTTGGCCCAATAATCATTTTGCCTCTTATTTTTATTAGTTCCCGTATTTGGCTTAACCACCACCTGCGCGGGACCGTTACTTTTGGAGATTTTCAGCTCCATTTGACCAGACCAAAGTTGGCTTGGAATTACAATTTTTCATCAGACTCCATTACCCTTAAATCGCCTATGGTTGAGATACAAACCAGTCACCTAGTTGTGAATATTCGATTTTGGCAGTCGCTGGTTAGTATTCGTCCTAATCTGGAAATTCTGACCGATTCAATGCAGATCAATTTCATTCCAGAGAAAGACCAATCGGCCTCCTGGGTCAACCGGAAAAGAAATAAAGCCCCTCCCGTTTTTCCGAATATTCGGATTCCATTGCCTTTTCAAATAAAAGTAAACAACGTAACAGTTGCTGAGCGAGCGAGATTCTCTACGGAGATAAGAAATGTGGTGCTTATCTCTGAAGGGCCAAAAGGCGTAGTAGTAAAGGCGGATAGTTTTTCCACTCAATTTTTTTCTGTTAACGACTCATCTGTGTTTTCGCCGTTCCATTCGGTTTCAAAGTTGGCTTTGCGACAATCCAATTTTTCTTCACCAGGTTTATACCGAGCGTCAGCCCGTTGGCTTGGGCGGTCGGTAAAATATCAGGTTCGATTCGAACTGAATTCAGGTGACTACATAAAAATGGAAGGAGGCCATCGAAAAACTAATCTGTATAAAGGGGTCGACTCGGTGGATATCTCCATTGCTCGCATTTCTGATTTCAATTCGCTTTTCCAAAGGAAATTGATTCCAGAACTAACCAACATCAGGCTAACGGCTGCTCTGTCCCTTGACTCCCATCAAATTCTGCGAACCCGCGCGATTCTGACTACGCCGCCGACTTTTGGTTTGGGCCACGAGCATTTGGACTTGTCCTCATCGTTCCAAGATTCTTCCGGACATATGGTATTTTCCGCTCGTGGGGATTCGGGAGAAAGCGCCTATTTGAGTGGGCAATTTAAATTTCCTTCCTTTTCACAAAGTCACCATTACAATTTCCACTCGGGCTTTTCGACCACTTTATCAGGCTATAGTCGCAATGTTCGGCTTTCCATAGGTGGAAAACGATTGCCCGGTGACCTCGAAATCCGGAGAATCACAATTCGTCCTGGCTTGGCGACCATTGCCGAGGTAAAAACAAAAGACAGTTCCAATTTGATTCTGAGGCTATTTAAAGATTCGAGTGTAGGGGATGGGGGTCCTCAAATGGCAAAAGGCATAAGTATTCCCCAGTGGGTCTGCACGTTTTCAGGGGACCTCGATCCAAGGGAGAGTTGGACGCACGCTTGGACTGATACCAATACCTCTTATCGTCAGTTGCGGGTCAGTGGAGTTATCCAACAAGGGAAAGTTGAGTGTGAGACTTGGTTGAAAACCGCTAGGGCCTATGGAGCGGAAGCAGATTCGCTTTATGCCAGCCATAGCGTTGATAAAAAAGGATATCAGTTAATCGCGTCTCAATTGTACTTGAATGACGTTATGTGGCCTGTAACGGGTAATGTGGAATGGGGCGGACCTAGAAAAAATCATGGAAAAAAACGAAATGTTTCACTTTTTTTCCAAACCAAAAACCCACAATATGGGAGCATGTCCTATCAGATGCCGCAGCAGGGTCAAATGCTGGCCCGAGCAGAAAATGTCTCGGTAGCGCATGTCCCGTATCTTCGGATTAGCAAAATTTTTTCCTTAAATCCCATAATATCAGGCTCATTTGATTGGGACTGGTTAGCAAAAACGGGGCAGGCCGATATTCAATCGTTGATTACTTATAAAGGGGAGAGGTTGGGTCTAGGAATGAGTGGGGCTTGGGACTCTCAACGATTATCAATTGACTCCGTGAAGGCACAGTTTGCTGGATCGAAAATCAACATTTCTGCCGATTTGAGGTTGAATGGAAATCAATTCTACCAGTTAAAAAATCTGAAAATCAGTGATGTAAAAGCATTAGCCTTGGAAACCCAAAAATTTGATGCCTCCCGATTAGCTCTATTTCTAGGGCAAAAATATCCCGTCAATAGCGGCGTTCTCAATGGACGCCTGTCTTACTCAGATACGACTGGGTTTCATGGTCGGTACGAGATAGAACAATTGGACCTTAAGCCCATCCATAAACAGTTGCAAATCTCACATCTTGTTTTGGAAGGGACTGGTGAGTCCTTATTTTTGACCCTACGAACCCTGGCAGCCCCCGGTTTTCCTTGGTTCAACGACAGTGTTTCTTTATCGGTGAGTGGAATTTTAAGCCAACAACAGACCCTTATTTTGAAGGCAAAATCAGATGATGGTTTGAAGCTGAATTTGGAAGGGAAATCGATCCACTTCCGTAATTTGGACGGAATTTTTTCCCTCCGTGGGAGAGCTTTATTGCCAGGTCAGGCAGGAGCAATTGATTCATTAAGTCTCAGAGGTCACGTTAGCCTCCCTTTTTCGAATGAACTTGTACAACAATTAGTGGTCGATTCAGGAAGTTTTGGCGGTCGTTATGCGGTACCCGGCTTAGATACGCAATCTTTTCACGGGAGCGCATCCGTTCGCGAAGGCCGCCTTGCTATTCCAGACTTACAAGCCGAAAATACAAGCGGTCCTACACTTTCAGGGAGTGCGGACTGTGATTTTAACGGCCCACCCAAGGTGACGGCCAAGTTAAAGGGCAAGAACATCGCCATGAAATGGCCAGGACTACAAAAGTTGGTATTACAGGATGTGGCAGCAAACTTGAGAGTTGATTCAGCGGGCTTATTGGCGGAGGCCCTAGTAGGTGCAGCCGAATTTCAGACCTCCAGGTCGCCAGTCAATATTAAAGGAGTTTTAGAGGCGTTATCGTTATCTTATCGACTGCCCCCTGTTGTCCACAAGGGCCTTAACTCGGCGGATGGAACTACTAGGATTCCTCAATTAATAGTGAAGACAAAAATTCGGAACTTTCTTTTTCAACATAAACTCGGATTCAGGGATATCCAGCAATTCTTTAGAACGGTAAAGGTGGACAAGCGAAAAAAGAGGATCAAGCCAGTGGATATCCAAATCGCCATTGAGACAGAGGGAAAAACCAATAGAATTGAAACGGACATTCTCCGTATGAATCTAACCGGTGACTTGAACATCAAAGGCATTTATCCTTATACCGCTTTGACTGGAGAGTTTTCGGCCTTGTCGGGTGAGATAGGGCAGAGTAGTCAAAGTTATGACATAACGGATTTCGATCTCAAATGGCAAAATGCTACCATGGAGGAAGGGCGAGTGTCTATTGAAGGCACTAAGAAATTGAAGTTCGATTGCAAGCCGGATACGAAAAGAACATGCAACGTTTTCATTAAATTAGGCGGTCGCTTGGATGAAATGGCATTCACTTATGATAGCGATTGCGGTGGCAATTCGGGTGAATCAATTGAACCGACGGCGCTTATCAATTCCGTGACACGGGGTTGTTATTCTGACCAGTACATCGCGGGATCCGGAGGTGGGAATTATGGCGAGGCCGTGGTCAATTTTTTAGAACCCGCAATCAATGAAAAGCTTTCGAGTGTCGGGAATCAATATTCACTCGGTTGGATCAAATCAACCCAGGTTACTGGGATTGGTTCAGTCATTTCCAGCGATACGAACGGAGCAGAACCTATCTCCATTGTTTTAGAAACCAAAGAGAAATGGGGGATGAGTCTTAAAGGCAAGGCTGGGTATCATCCGGAAGGAAACCGGGAAAATCCGTGGGAAAATAAGGGGGCTTTGGAATGGCGCCCACCTCTTGAAAGGGTCGCGCAGAGTTCAGAATGGAAACGACGAGTGCGGGATCGAATCATGCTAGAAGCTTCGGTAGAGATGCGACCTGAAGACAAGGTGGGTGTTACCGACACTAAAACCGTTCGTAAACAAGTGGGGATAAGTTACCATTACAAATTCTGGGATCTTTGGTAAGTGATATTGAACTCGCAATTCTTAAATCCTACTTCCCTTCGGTTTTGCCGACGTTTCATTTTTTTTATCGTGGGTTTAGTGACCCTCCTTTCGTCGTCCCAAGCGCTTACCTTCCTCATTGAGGGTAACAGCAATATATCGCGCAAAAAAATCGATGCAGTTATTTCTCTCCCTGAAGAGCCTGAAAAATTTTCTGACGAGGATTGGGAGCTTTGGACCGATGACCTTGTCTCTACTGTATCCGAGGTCTATGCCGAACAAGGATTTTTCGATGCGGCCTTCCGTATCACTCATAGTATGGATAGCCTTTCAAAAATAACGTCAAAAACACAGACTCAGCTAAGTTCATCCAATTTTAAAATCAGCCTTTTTATCAATGAAGGTGTCCGATATAAATTTGGGATCGTCGCTTTGAAGACATCAGATAAATCTCTCCTGGTTTTGAACGTCAACGCCCTTCGATGTCGACCCCAGCGCAATTATGAGAAGGACCTGGTCTTTCGCGATAGACGAGAGATATTGAATCGCTATCGAAATGCCGGATTTCTTCATTGTAAATCCTCTGAAAAAATGATTCCCGATACCGCAATGAAGTCTGTTTTTTTAGAGTTCCAAATTGATCCTGGGCCTGCAATTGTGTTTGATACTCTCATTTTTCGAAATGCTCGGGAACAGGACTCGACGGGTTTACCGGGAGTGACCAACGTTTATCTGTTACGAAGCCTGCTTAGATTAAAGCGAGGCGATACAGTCAGTCAATCCAGCTTGGCAGGATTTGAAAAAAAACTCAAATCTACGAGAGCATTTAACTTTGTACGATTACGTGATAGCCTTAACGAAAATACAGGAAATCTCAGCGCCTTAATTCTGTCCACCGAAGAGCGAATTCCCGGCGATTTGAACGCGTCGCTTTTCTATGAAACTCAATACGGGGCAGGTATCTCCGCGGATTGGTCCCACGGAAATATTTGGGGTAAGCTTCACGAAGGTCGTATTGGGGGTTCTTTTGCTCAACGTAAACAAAACATCTATCTGGGATATTCATCACCGCTCTTTTTTGGATCCAGTTTTCGATTCGACAATGATTTGATTTCTAATTGGTACCAGGATAGTCGATTGCAAGCAAATACCGGAGCCTATGATGGAGATTTTGAGATTATCAATTCCAGTAAGCTCTCTAGATCCTTTACACGATGGTTCCGAGATATTGAGACTGCCGAGTTAACCAGTAAGAGTGAAAAATTGGATTCTGTGCAATTGGATCGAGCTTTTAATTTGAATTTTATTAACTCAGCCTTTTTTAGTTTTTTAGATGATCCATTGAACATGACGCGTGGCTCACGGTTTTCACTCACCTGGGGAAATGGGGGGTCTTTTTTAAACGGAACCTTACTC
>JAYVCH010000207.1:0-10614 GCA_043750055.1 Fibrobacteria bacterium | reverse complement strand
CAAGCCTTGCTTGGCTCTCGATTCCCTTTATTTGGAGAGGCGTATAATGTCAATTCAGCCGGATATTGGGAGGAGGGTAATTACATTTTACTTCGGCGTAAGTCGGACAGTGTGCTCGCCCAGGCAGCGGGATTGTCGCTGGAAACCTGGTCGGCGCAAATTGACGAGTGCAAACAGCTTTTGCTTTCCGAACGTTCAAAGCGAATTAGACCAGGTTTAGATGATAAGACTTTGGTCTCTTGGAATGCCTTGATGATCAAAGCGTATGTCAGTGCCTTTTTAGCCTGTGATGAGATATCCTTTTTGAAGGCAGCGGAACGCAATGCTGAGCTATTAATGAATGCAGGTCGCCAAGCAGATGGTGGCTTATATCACAGTTATAAAGCCGGGCGCTTTACGATCAATGGTTTTCTTGAGGATTATGCTTTTACCTGTGAAGCGATGATCGCTCTCTATCAAGCAACCTTTGAGGAAAAATGGATACTCATTGCTCGCGATCTCGCTGCCTATGCTATTCAACACTTTCGTGATCCAATTTCCGGGTTGTTTTATTTTACGTCGGATAACGATGCTCCCCTGGTAACTCGAAAAATGGAAATCATGGACAATGTTTGCCCATCTTCCAATTCCAGCATGGCCAAAGCCCTGTTTGCGATAGGTGTTATTTTTGGAGAGGACTCCTACTCCGACATGTCCTTGCAAATGCTGAATCAGGTCAAAGATGAAATGACCGGATATGGATCCGGATATTCCAATTGGGCTATGCTGGGCCTTAATTTCGCTCTCCCTTTTCATGAGATCGCGATTTGCGGTCCAGACTCAGAATTGCTTCGTAAAGAATTGTCCCAACATTATTTGCCGAATAAATTAGTGGCTGGAGGTGTCGTTCAGAGCGCCCTTCCCATCCTTGACAATCGTTTTGACACCGGGCAAACCTTACTCTATGTTTGCAAAAATCGGGTTTGCGATTTACCCGTGACCACGGTTGGCGAAACTTTGGCGCAAATCCAAAAAGGCTGATCTATTGGAACTATATAATGATGCCGTTATGAATTCGACAAAACCACTCCGGGTCGGTCGCCTTCCATTTCTGGTCTGCGCCCCCTTTTTTCATTCCACACTCAAAGGACTGGAGGGTTTCGAATTTCAGGATGGGGTGCCCCGTTTTTTGAATGCTGAATTGCAGGCGGGTCGAATAGATTGCGCGCCTTCGTCGAGCTTTGAATACGGCCTCAACTTTGAATCCTATCAACTCATGCCGGGCATATCGACCTCTAGTCGTATGGAAATGAAATCGGTATTACTGCTATCACAATTGCCTTGGGAAGACTTGAACGGTCAACCTGTAACACTTTCTCCCGACTCTGCGACTTCCAATGTGCTCTTTCAAATTCTGTGCGAGCAACGATTCCACGTTCTGCCAAAATTTGCATCAGCGAATGATTGCGTCGCTCAAGTGTACATCGGCGACCGCGCCCTGCAAGAATCAATATCGGGCCATTGGAAGTTCAGGTATGATTTGGCTGATGTTTGGGCAAAGTGGCAGGGGCTGCCATTTTCATTTGGGTTGTGGATAGTTAGGCGAGAAGCCTTAGCTCAAAAACCGGATTTGGTACGCGCGTTTCACGCTCAGCTTTTACAATCTTTAGCTGAATTTAGATCGGATCCGGGAAAAGCCTTGGATGTTTGGACTGCGGTTTATCCTTCGATTTTACCGCGGCCATTGATGTTGCAATTTTATGAAACGGCAGATTATAGTTTTTCACAAGACCATGTGTACTCGCTGGACCTATTCTATCAATTGGCCTATGAGGGTGGATTTTTAAAATCCTTGCCCAAATTGGATTTTATTGAAATGTAAGGTGACAAGTTAAGGAGCGGCTTCGCTCTCCTCATCTTGGAACTCTTTCACACTTTGAAGGATAAAAGATCGCACCTCCTTGGGATGGGAGACGGTGATAAGATGATTTTTCCCTTTGATAATCCGCATTTTTTCTTTCAAGCCACCTGGATTGATCAACCAATCCATTTCAGCGTGAATATGCCTGAAGTTTTCGGGAGGACTCCGACCAGGCCAGTTCAGAATCATGGGCGGGAGGGATTTCAATAAGGCTGGTGGAAATTTCCCCATTATATCAGCGAGCAAAGCCTGGCCTGAAGGTGATAACATTTTCTGCCTTTTCAAAATTGCAGGAATCAGCAGGAAAAGTCGTCGAATCAAAAAATCCGGGATATAGGGAGCGATATTGGCAAAAATCATAAATCGCCGTTTGATATGACGGGGATGAGTGCACGAAGCAATCAAAATCACACCCCGGACCTTCACTAATTGGGACATTTCGAGGGCAAGCATTCCCCCCAAGGAAACGCCTCCCACAATGTCACCTTCCTTTAATCCCATCCCTTCGCACATTCGCTTGGCGTAGTCACGAAGGGTTTCCCCTTTCTGTACTGGGATCAAATCTACCAGGTGATAGGGTTCAGAGGGGAGATTGAGCGGCGCAAAAGCGCGTTTATCAAGGGCAAATCCCGTTATCAGGAATACTTTCATGGATGAAAAATATATCCAGAAAGGGAGAGTGGCGCTTTATCAGGTTGTTTATTTAAATTTATTCTGTAAGCTAAGTAAGTTTCCTGGTTACAGGCCAAGGAAACACCAGTAGGGAGAGTGTCGATGCAATGCAGTCAGTGTGGGTCCCTTTTGGAAACGAAGACGCAGTTCTGTCCGGTTTGTGGTAAAAATCAATCTCCATCCGAGGATAAATTGGTATCAAAATCCTTCGCCGTCGCCCCCAATCCCGTTTCCGCTGTCCCTGGACACCGACAAAAAAGCAATTTGCCCCAACCTGGGGATACTTTTGGCGGTCGATACCGAATCGAAAAATATTTGGGACTAGGAAGCCTCTGTAATGCCTTTTTGTGTCGGGATATACAAGCAGGAAATCGCGAAGTCGTTCTCAAAATTCTGCATGCCCGCAAGGCGGCAGAGTCTGGAATGGTAGAGAACTTTCATTTTCTGGCGGAATCGGTGGCCAAATACGATCATCCCGGTATCGCTAAAATTTTCCATACGGGAAGCTACGATGGATTTGCTTTTTACGCGATGGAATGGGTTTCCGGGATCCCGTTGCGATTATGGTTAATGGAACGTCTCAATTTTGAAAATCGGGTACTGCCTGGATTAGGCATGATTCGCGCATTGTTAGAGATATTCGAAGTGATTCATGAACGGGGATGTTATGGTTGTCTTAAGCCTGAAAATGTCTTCGTCACTTTGAATGGACCCGTGGTGATGGATTTTGGTGTCGTCGGTTTTTTAATTCCACAAGAATTCGAATTCAATTCCTACGCGAGGAGGTACCTCCCTTACATGGCCCCGGAATTAAGACAGGACTGGAGTAATTTGCTGCCGCACAGTGACTATTACTCGCTTGGGGCTTTATTGTATGAAATCTTGGTAGGTCGAGCTCCAGCCGCGCAACTACGGCTTCCCAGCGAGTTAAGCCCATTATTCGGATTGGAATCGGATGAGGTCATTTTGAAATCCATGGCTAGCAAGCCCATGGACAGATTTGGCACATTGCATTCCTTTAAATTAGCGGTTGAGTCGTTACAAAATACACTTTTAAATGCACGACCTCCCGAAGGAATGGTTGGACTTCCCCCAGCGATACCCATCCAAACAAATCGAACTCATTTGGATGTTACCAATGATGCTCAGTCTGTGCTCAATCCAGAAGCCAGTTTCTCCATTCCGGTCGTTACTCCGACTAGACCCATTACACCCCCAGAAACACACCAAGCCCCACCTCCTACCTATCGCCCTCAGGTAGCCTCTGATTTTAGTTATGAAGATGAGGAACTGGACTCGGGGACTCGCACAGTATTCATGCCTAGACTCGTTCCTGAAGACGATGGGCGAGTTCTCTCGAACCACCCCGCCCTGCCAGACCGTTCGGCCGAGGAGGCTCATGCCAACCGTCGTTTTAATACTCCGCCCACCCCCTTGCCTGAACCGGCTTTTGAAAGCCTGCGCAGTGACTCATATTCCGGGCGAGAACTTTTTCCTGAAGAGGGCTGGGATTCGAATACGCCTAGGAAGGCGTTGGAGGATTGGGAAGTGGATGCTGACCCCGTTCCCCTGTGGCTTTGGACTTTGATTGCCTTCGGTGGAATTGGACTTGTGGCGGTGTCGGCCTATTTCGGCTTGGTCATTAAACAATAACCTGGTTGAGCCTATGGAGATTCACATCGACGGCATTGGCGCCATGAAACATGGAGATACCCGAACTTTTGGGCTGATGAATAATGGCAGGCCTGGAGATGGATTCGTGATACGGTACCATGAAGGTTACTACGCTTACTTGAATAAATGTTGTCATTGGCCGGTGTCATTGGATTTGGGCGATGGCGATTTTTTTTATGCAGCTACAGATAGAATCACGTGCAAGACCCATGGCGCGGTTTATCGTCCAGAAACTGGACTTTGCGAATTCGGCCCTTGCGTGAATGCACAGCTCGAATCCTACTCAGTGAGGGTCCAAGGCGACGAGTTGTGGGTGACCGTTCCAGATTGAAAAAACAACCAACCAGGAGCTTTACAGATGTTTAATCCCGCTTTTTCCAGTGATGCCATGTTTCATCGCAAGACGATTATGCCCGTTATCAATATCGATAAGCCTGGAAATCCTCTCAAGCATCCTGCATCCAAGGCGCCACGAATCTTTGCGGATACGGCCATTCGCTCTGAGATTGAACCATTGCTGCGGGCCGGCATCATTAATGGGTTAACGACCAATCCCAGCTTATTAAAAAAAGCAGGAGCTAAATCATGGGATCATGCTAAAGAAATCATGAAAGAACTTTGCACTCTTCTTCGTCCTTTTCCAGTTTCATTAGAACTGACCGAGTTGGAGGAAGAAAAAATGGTTCGTCAGGCCGATGAATTAGCCGTACTGGGTGATAACTCGGTTATCAAAGTTCCCATTGGGGGGTATAGAGCTGTCAATTCCGCAGCCGATCCTTTTACCGGTCTCAAAGTGATCCGACGACTCTGGGAAAAAGGCATTAGGGTCAACACAACGCTCATTTTTAATACCACTCAAGCCTTATGGGCAGCCAATGCCGGAGCTAGTTATGTGAGTCCCTTTTTAGGACGCTTGGCCGATTATGGCTACAAGCATGATGTCCCGGAGCGTAAGGCTGGTAACTCACTCTACTGGGTGGAAGACCATAAGAATTCCAAAGGGGATCAGGCGATGCACAATACCGAATTTGTGGCTTCAGGAGGCGCGCTGAAAGACGCTGGCGCACGATTGATTTTTGAGATCGCGACCGTGTTCTCTAACTACCAGATTACAACGGAAGTTTTGGCAGCCAGTTTCCGAAACCAAGTACAACTGAGTGAATGTTTACTCGCCGGTGCCGATATTTTAACTGTACCAGCCGCGGTACTCAACACCGTAGCGGACCATCCACTCAGTGATGAAGGCATGAAAGCCTTTGTGGAAGATTCTAAGGCGTTTGGAAAATAAGGGTCATGCCCCGATGTCTCGTCATCGGGGCGCAATCTGGCCGCAATCTATCAGAGCTCTGCCCGTGACCTTGCGCGTGAGTAGGGTCTTGTGGGTTTCGAATTCTTAGATACGGCAGAATACGATCAAGCCCCAACCTATCAGAAAACAGATTCCACCCAAGGGAGTGATGGCTCCTAAAACTTTAATGCCCGATAAGCTCAACGCATAAAGGCTTCCGGAAAATAGGACGGTGCCGGCCAAAAATAATCGACCAACCCAACGAATGTCGGCTCCCGATGACTTCGCATACAGCGCCAAGCTGAGCAGGGCGATGGCATGAATCAAATGGTACAAAACCGCGGTATTCCAGGTATGGAGCAACTCGGGAGTTAAACGGGATTTAAGGGCATGGGCTCCAAATGCTCCGAGCGCAACTCCAAGAAACCCCAACCCGCCCGAAATTTTGATCCAATCCATGTGCTTAAAAGTAATCTCCTAAACCAATATGGGGAAGGTAAATGCTCGCCCCTTTATCCCTCGTGTTTTCGCTACTATATTTGCCCCGGCCTTCCGAGTATCCGGAAGTCCACTAATCCGAGGTCGAGAATGTCTGGCAACATTGAAAGCACCCTCAACGAAACACGTCAATTTTCGCCTCCCGAAGCGTTTACAAAAAAGGCGACGATTTCCTCTTTAGCCCAATATGAGTCGATGTATAAGGAATCTATTGAAAATCCAGAAAAATTCTGGGGCGAAGTAGGCGAACAATTGCATTGGTTCAAAAAATGGAACCGCGTTCGAAACTGGGACAATAAACCATTTGCAAAATGGTTCGAGGGGGGGACAACAAACCTTTCATACAACTGCCTGGATCGACATTTAAGTACCTGGCGCCGAAACAAAGCTGCCATTCATTGGGAAGGTGAACCAATGGGGGAGCGTCGTACCCTCACTTATTTGGAATTACATCGTCAGGTCTGCAAATTCGCCAATGTCTTGAAGGCTCGCGGAATACAATCTGGCGATTGTGTTGCTTTGTATATGCCCATGATTCCCGAATTGTCGATTGCAATGCTGGCCTGCGCCCGTATTGGGGCTGTCCATTCCATTATCTTCGGTGGGTTCTCGCCTCCGGCTTTGGTGGACCGAATTAATGATGCCTCGACCAAACTCGTGATCACGGCCGATGGCGGCTATCGGCGGGGCAGTGTTATTCGCCTCAAAGACACCGTAGATGAGGCTCTCAAGAGTTGTGACACTGTAAAAACATGCATCGTCGTGAAACGTTGCGGCGGAGAAGTGGGCATGATGGAAGGCCGGGATTTCTGGTGGAGCGACCTGATGCATAACTCTTCCGCAATTTGCCCGGCTGAAGAACTGGACTCCGAACACCCTCTCTTTATCCTCTATACATCGGGAAGTACTGGAAAACCGAAGGGGATATTACATACCACTGGGGGTTACATGGCGGGTATCTACCTCACTACTAAAACGGTTTTTGACATTAAGGAAGAAGACACCTATTGGTGCACGGCCGATATTGGATGGGTCACGGGTCACAGCTATGTTGTGTATGGCCCTTTGGCCAATGGTGCAACCACGGTCATGTATGAGGGCGCACCAAACTTTCCCGAAAACGATCGGTTCTGGCGAATCATTGAACGCTATAAAGTCAACATCTTCTATACGGCTCCTACCGCCATTCGATCCTTTATGAAATGGGGTGATGAACACCCCAAGAAATATGATTTATCCAGCTTGCGCCTATTGGGGTCCGTGGGGGAACCGATCAATCCGGAAGCGTGGATGTGGTATCACGAAATTATCGGTGGACTACGTTGCCCCATTGTGGATACTTGGTGGCAGACGGAAACGGGCGCTATCATGGTCACGCCCCTTCCAGGCATAACTAAAACGAAACCTGGATCAGCTACCTTTCCCTTCTTTGGTGTTGATGTTGCCATCGTGAATGAGAAGGGAGAGGAATTGCCAAACGGACAAGGCGGATTCCTTGTTATCAAGCAGCCCTGGCCATCCATGTTGAGGACGCTGTATAAAGCCGATGAGCGGTATAAAGATGTCTATTGGAGTCGATTCGAAAAACAAGGCTGGTATTTAGCTGGAGATGGAGCCGTTCGAGATAAAGACGGTTATATCTGGATTCTTGGGCGCATCGATGACGTTCTCAATGTATCTGGACATCGGCTTTCTACCATGGAAGTGGAAAGCGCTTTAGTGGCCCATGAATTCGTGGTGGAAGCGGCGGTTGTTGGATTCAAGCATGATGTGAAGGGCGAAGGTGTTGCTGCCTTTGTGACCTTGGGTACCGGTCGGGAAAAGAGTCCCAAAACTTCCGATGCGCTTAAAATCCATGTACGCAATATGATTGGTCCTTTGGCAATGCCGGATCAAATCCATTTCACCGATAGCTTGCCCAAAACGCGTTCCGGAAAAATCATGCGCCGGTTCTTACGAGACATTGCCAATGGCGTGGATACAAAGGGTGATATGTCAACGTTAGAAGATTTATCCGTGTTGGCTAAATTGCGATCTGACGAGGATTAAATCAGTCGCTTCCTTACCAAAATAGAATTCTTTATTATTGCTACGATTTTCCTGGAGAAATTAAAATCATGAATACCTATCGTTCTTATAGTAACAGCTTGATCCTTTTTGCCATTATCAGTTTCGGTAGTGCAAGCTTACAAGCGCAAGCGGCCTCGTCCCTTCCCGACAGTACAAAATATGGATGGATGCATTCAGCGGCAGGTTTGTTGAATTTGAATCAAACCTATTACGATAAATGGGCAAAGGGAGGAACCGATGCCTTCGCCTATGAATGGAAACTAAATGCAGCCATTGCCCTGATTCAGCAGGACTATACCTGGGAGTCCAAAGCCATAGGGACTTATGGACGAACCAAACTTGGCTCACAGGCTTCAAGAAAATCGTCGGACCAATTTGATTTTGAAACGGTTTATACCCGGTTACTTAAAATCCATGTCAATCCATTTGCGTCCGCCTCCAGCCAATCCCAATTCTTCCCAGGATTTTCATATGATGAAAAAGCGGGAACCCATTCACAAACTTCTGATTATTTCAATCCTGCGTACTTTATCGAAACCATAGGTGTAGGCGTAGAGCCCATCAAAGACCTAAAAGAGCGGCTTGGTGCCACAATGAAACAATCGGTGGGCTCATTCGCATTTCAAAAAGATGGGAACCGGACTGGAGAGGATTTTAAACAAGAATATGGAGTTAGCTCCACGACGGAATATCAATTCTCCCCTATGGAAAATATTCAAGCTGCCACACGCCTCGACCTCTTTGCCAATTTCCAAGGGGTTGAAAACATCGATGGTCGGTGGGCCAATCGCATTACAGCCAAGGTGAATAAATGGGTCAATGTCAATGGGGAATACGAACTCCTCTATGACGCCGACATGTCATTGGATACGCAATCGCGAGAAAATATCGCAATAGGCATTTCTTTCCTATCCCTCTAAAACTCAAAACGACTTTTTTTAGGAGGAACAATGGCGGAAAAACATCGATGGACCTTTTTCCGCGCTGGTGGTTTTGATCAAGTTAAAATTGAGTCTGCGGCCGATTTGATGAACTTGGGTCAACTTGATTTGAAGTTATGGGTAGCCTTGGCTTGTCCTACCATTGGTCTTGAAATCGATTCACGGTCCCTTGAACTGATCGACACCGATAAGAATGGCCGAGTTCGGCCAGATGAGTTGATTGCCGCGGTTCAATTCGCCGGGTCCGTATTAAAAAATCCAGAAGTCTTACTTGAGGGCGCTTCACAATTAGCGTTGTCCGCTATTAACGAATCCGCTCCTGAAGGAAAAGTATTACTGGCTTCGGCTAAACAGATTCTAAAAAATATCGGAAAACCCAATGCCGATTTCATTTCAGTCCACGATATTTCGGATCGAGCCTTGATCTTCGCTGGGACCGATTTCAATGGGGATGGTGTCATCACCGAATTGTCCACGACCTCAGAGTCGATACGTTCCGCCATAGCACTAATCATGGAATGTGTGGGCAGTATTGGGGATCTCAGCGGAACACCGGGTATTGACGCCGGTATCGTCGATACTTTTTTCGGTCAGGCCAAGGCCTATCAGGCATGGCAAAGGAAGGGGGACGCAGACCCGGGTACTATTTTTCCAATCGGAAAAGCGCAGACTGCAGAGGCCGTGGAAGTGATATTAGCCATTAAACCCAAGGTCGATGATTTCTTTTCACGATGTCGATTAGCGGCATATGATCCTCGTAGTGAACAGATTCTCAATCGCAAAGAAGAAGAATATTTATTGATTGCGGCTCAAGACCTCAGTATTACCACTTCGGAAATTTCGAACTTTCCTTTATCCCAAGTCACGGGTAACAAGCCCCTGCCTCTGTTTGGAAACGTGAATCCGGCCCATGCCCAAGCTTTAGCCTCACTCTCCGCCAAAGCAATCACACCTTTACTTGGTGAAAAAAAAGCCATCACCGAAGCCGATTGGAAATCTCTACTCGGAAAAATCGCACCTTACCAAACATGGTTCTCTGAAAAGACCGGAGACCAAGTGGAAAAATTAGGCGAAACCAGAATTACAGAAATCCTTTCATCAGATCTACAGGCAAGCCTGAATTTCCTAATCGAAAAGGACAAAGCGCTGGAAGCGGAAACGGCCAGTATCGAACAGGTGGAGCGCTTGGTTCGTTATCATCGCGATTTGGTCTTATTGTGTAAGAACTTCGTTAACTTCAAGGACTTCTACGATGGGAAAACCCCTTCGGTTTTTCAATGCGGAACTTTGTTTTTGGATCAACGTGAATGTCGTTTATGTCTGCGCGTTGAGGATCCCACTAAACATGCCGTGATGGCAGGGTTAGCCGGAGCGTACTTGGCCTACTTGGATTGTGTTCGTGCGGAATCAAATGAAAAAATGCAAATCGTCGCGGCTTTTACGGTAGGTGGCTCAGATAACTTGATGGTGGGCCGAAACGGCATTTTTTACGATCGAAAAAGTCGGGTGTGGGATGCGACCATTGTTAAAATTGTGGACAACCCCATTTCTATTCGCCAGGCTTTTTGGTC
>JAYVCH010000206.1:0-10770 GCA_043750055.1 Fibrobacteria bacterium | reverse complement strand
AATGCATTTGATAACGAATTCGGTAATGTGAAAAAGCATGATTGAAATAGATTTGTCCAGATGGAGTTCCCGTCACCTTGATCGTATCGCCGCTGCCACTGTAGGTTCCATTGGGAAAAGTGAGCTTAGATTGGGCTGGAGGTTTGTCTCCATTGTTGGCGATATACCAATCACTGAAATTATCGCCACGGAACAGCTTGATCCATCCTTCTTTATCGGGGGCCGGAAGCACGACTGTTTGAGCAGACAACAGACTCTGAGCACACAGAACTAATCCTAAAAATCCCATCGACCCTAATCGTTTTCTCATTGGAGACCCCACTAAAATATTGAGTAATAAAGACACATAAAAATAGGTGCAATCTCAGGCACAAAGCTAATATATCCCCTTTAAGGCAAATACACGACCAATTTAAAATGATAATTTGCCGAAATGACAATTATTCTCCTCAAATAACCAATGTCAAAAATGTATTTTGAATGGAAGCTCAAACGAAGCTGTATTCCCGATTGGAAGAGTAGCTTTTTTGGTATCGATTACATAAAAAAGCCACCAGCAGATGCAGGTGGCTTTTTTAATCCAAGATGGAATTTTGAACTAGAACAGGATTTTGAAATTAGCACCTTGGACGATGCTGATGCCTGAACCGGCGGTCTGAATGATAAACGAAGGGACCAGGGGAATTTCCAAGCCGAAGCGAGTGGAGAGGACGATATGGTCGAGCAAGGTCACTTCCGGCTGAAAGCCAACGAAAGCACCGAGACTAATGTTGTCTGTTTTCTTGGGAAGCTTGGCGAAGAGGGCACCGGCGGTGAAGTAGGTATCAACGGGGCCAAAATCATGCAAGTGTCCGAGGAAAAAGCCAGAAGCGGCAATCCGAAATTTCGCATCGCTATCAACACCACTGGTATTGTCGAACTTCATTCCAGCACCGAGATCGAGAAAGTTTGCGCCCAGGGCGAGGCGTCCAGTGATTTGGCTTAATCCCCCAGTGATTTGGCTGAAGTCGTTGTCATAGCCAATGCCTTTGAACTGCGCATTCGCGCCGACGACGAGACCGAGCATAAGCGCTGCGATTTTTGAGAATTTATTCATTTGTACTAATCTCCTACTAGGGTGAGTGATGGTGAACAGGAAAACGATTGGTAAAAGGGCCTAGGCGAAAAGGTCCGCTTAGGCTTGGATGTAATCTATTACAGGTTGGGGGTTGCATACTTAGTGAACAGGGTGGACTCGAAGTTGCCAAAGACGCCGCCACCAGAACTTCCGCAGTCATCTTGGTCATCCCATTAATGAGTTGCATATTTCACTTCCTGGTTGAAATAAAATCTCTGCAGGAATATTAACAAAAAATGACAAAAGTGTATCCTTTTTTTTGAATGGGCGAATTATTTTGAGCCAGCAACTACCGGTTAGCCATCTCTTTTTAACTCCTTGATATTTATGGAGGTACGCGTATCGATACCTTACCTGGGAGGTAAAAATAATTTTTTTACAAATTTGGCTTTTCATGATAGGAAAGTTGAGGACTTTTTTTCTGAGGGACGACAGTATTTGGTTTCTCAACGAGCTTGATTTGCAAAAAGTCCCGTATTGCAAGGTTTTGCTAAACAGTACGCTGGAAATTTTTCCGAAAACGACTGCTTTCTAAAGTCCTGAACCAAAAAAACTGGTTCCTGTTAAAAGAAATCCGGGCACGCCCGTTTCTAATGCCTTGTCTGTTTTGGCTAGCATTTGCAAATGGCCCATGATCAATTGTGGTATACCTTTCAACCCTAAGCGCGCGGCTCTAAGGACGCTTAAGCCAAATTGACAGAGCAATTTGGCAAATTTGACTGAGGAAACATGTATGTTACCTGAATAATCCTTAATTCAGCAAAATACAGAGAAAAATAAAACGAATTCCATGGATTGAAAATTGCTGATATATCCGACATGATGCAAAGTCGAATCGCTATGCCTTTTCTTCCCTATTCGGAAATCCTTAAGCGAAAAGGCATTGGTGGAATCAAAATCAGAAAAGTATCACTAAACGGTGGCTTTACCAACCGCTTTCCCAAGTAGAATATATCGAAGGGTTGGTTGATTTTTTGGATAAATCCGATATTCTCAATGCCATCAAAGCCCAGTTTTTCACTCGAGGCACAAAACAAGGATCGGCTTTAGGATGACCTCCACTCCACTATTTAGTCCGCAGCGATGGAGAAAAATCGTGTTCACTTATCTGAGTTGGTTCACCGGAGTCTTGGTGCTGGTTGTATTTATAGCGATGCTGGCAGCTATTGTATTCGAACATCGAAAATGGGATGTACCCATGCTGAACCTTCATGCGGTGGATAATCCTGAAGTGATTGCGAGAGGAAAGTATTTGGCCTATGGCCCTGCCCGATGTTCGGACTGCCATGCCCCGGTTGAGTTAAGAGAACAAGTGGATAAAGGTCAAGAGGCTCCGCTTACAGGCGGTTACGGCATTACCGTATATCTTGGAAAAATGGTTTACCCAAATATCACATCAGATTCTGCGACTGGAATTGGCGCAGTTAGTGATGCTAAGTTTGCTCGATTTTTGAAATACGGAGTCAATCACTATGGAGAAGTGGGGTTGCCGTTTATGATGTATGCTGACCTATCCGATTCGGATTTGGTTGCTATCTTATCGTTCTTGCGCCAAACTAAACCCATTCACAATCAAGTAAAAAAATCCGAGTATAATTTGTTTGGAAAATTAACCAAAGCCTTTTTTTTAAGGCCCTTCGCTCCCTCGGAATCGCTATCGCAAACGGCATTAATAGCACCCCCTCGTGGCCGAAATGTGAAATACGGTGATTATCTAGTGAACAACGTTGCCAGTTGTTCATCTTGTCACACCAAAAGAAATATGTACACCGGCAACTATACGGGACCTAAGTTTGCAGGCGGGATGGTTTTCCACAAAGAAGGGGATCCTTCCCAAATCGCAGTCAGTCCAAATTTAAGCCCGAACCTGGAATCCGGTGTCCTGAATAAGTGGAGTGAGAAGGATTTTATTCAACGTTTTAAGACAGGGAATATTCGCACCTGGTCACCGATGGCATGGGGACCATTCAGCCGGATGACGGAAGAAGATTTAGGCGCCATTTACCTGTATTTGAAAAGCCTGAAACCAGTTTCTCTGAAACCAGTTCCTTTGCAGACATTAAAATCAAATTAGGAGAAGTTGTGAACCCATTACACCTGCATTTATTGATAAATCATATTCCGGTATTAGGAGCTTTTTTTGGATGTTTGTTGATGGGTATTTCGCTTGTAAATGGACGGGAAGAGACTCGAAAAAATGCATTCGCCTTTTTTGTTTTTTTGGCAATACTAACTCCTTTCGTTTTCCTCTCCGGAGAATTCTCAGAAGATCTGGCGAAAAAATTACCCGGTGTCGAGGAAAGCCGTATTGAAACACATGCTGAAGCTGCGGACATGGCCTTAATTGGGATTGAGTTATTGGGCGTAATAGCGGGAGGGACTTGGTTTCTCAATTTTTTCCCAAATTCGGTTGGACTGAGAAAAAAAATGGGATGGGTCCTTTTCATTGTTGCCATTGTAGTCTCTGGTTGGTTGAGCTGGACGGCAACCACAGGTGGCCGTATTCGACATGGAGAAGAATTTGGTAAGGATATAAAAACGACTTTTTTCATGGACATGGACATGGAACTCTACATGGAACGCCACATGGAACTGAACACAACCCTGGGTTAAGTCGGTCGGGAAGGTTGTCGGGCTAAGGCATTGTCTAAGATGCGCTGAATAAAACGTTTGTATGGGAATCCTGCTTTGCGCGCCGACTCAGCCATTTCTTCTTTATGTGTAATGTCTGGATTGGGATTGGCTTCGATGATATACACTTTTTCGTTAGGGGTAATACGTAAATCAATTCGCGCATAATCATTCAACTGTAAAATGCGATAACATTTGCGACAGGCTTCCGATACTTTATCCCATAATTTTTCGGAAATGTCGGCGAAGCCAAATTGGATATCCCATTTATCCCTATATTGCTTATTCCATTTGACGCGATAGGTTGCCAGCACGGGACCCTCGTCGGCTTGACTGCCAAACCGAATTTCATACGGTGGCAGCACCGTCAATCGACGATTACCCATTATGCCTACATAAATTTCTCTCCCCTCTACATATTCTTCGGCGATGGCATCTTGCTTAAAGCGATCATGAATTAATTGAATGCGCTCAACAAGTTCTTCTTCGTTTTTTACCAAGGAAGCATTACTTATCCCTTCGGAACCATCGCCATAGGTGGGTTTTACCACAAGCGGAAATTTTAGGTGCTTGGGGCAACGGATAGGTTTACCGTAGGGAAAAACTCGGAAACCGGGGACATGTAAATCCCAGGTCGCTAATAATTGTTTACATAGGGCTTTGTCTCGACATAACATTAATCCGCCAGAGCCCGTGCCGGTAAAGGGAATTTCCATCATTTCCAAAACGCCGGCCAAATTTTTATCATGGCGTCTATCATTAGCAAATTGTTCAGCCAAGTTAAAAACTAAATCCGGTGGTCTTTTTTCAATTCCTTCAACCAGCGGTTCAATTTGATTATAGACGCCGAGAATAGTGACATCATGACCTAATTGTCGTAATGCATGCAACACATCGTATTCCATGCAGGGTTGATCGGGACGTATTTCAAAAAGTGGATCCTCCTTAGGAATATTGACTTCTTCTATCAAAGCAGTAATTCGTAATTTTTTCAGCATTTATTTACCCTCATGCACACCATTAAATCGGCGGATGGAACCGAGTATGGCGGTCACAAAGGAGCTCACTTCTAAAAGCGTGGCTTCAGGCGTTTTGCGTAAACGTAGATCCAAATGTTTACACCGCGCGATGAGTTTTTCCAAAAGTTGATCGATATCAAATTTTCGTTGTGGAACAAATAACGATACGGATTGCAAAATAATTTTTTTGTGGCGATGTAAAAACTGAGTGGCCTTCTCAGGCGGCGATTCTTCCGAAAAAATACGCCGTAAACCGGGATCATAAAAACCAGGAAATTCTGTACCTAAATATTTTTGCTTACGATTATAAAAGCTTTGTAAAGTAGATGACATTTTTTGCGCAGCCCAAGGGGTAGTTACTTTTTTGATTTTAGGGAGCGTCCTATCAATAGCTTTTATGCGGGCCTCTACATACTCCAGTTTTTCTAAGGCCGGCCATCCGCGATATCGATTCCGCCAATCACTATCGGGGTTTAACCATACGGCAAAAGTTTCGGCAAAGTCCTCATCGGGATGAGCTTGCGCATAATTGTCTTCTAAATGAATGACATATCTTTTGGAATATGGCTTAGCGTCATAGGTCACATTAAAATAGGGCGCCTCAAAAGATCCAAAAAGATCACGCCAATCTTTTCGGGCAAACAGGCGATAGGCATAGTTCAACGCATGACCGCATTCATGACGCAATAATTTCATACACCAATTTTCAGTGGAGCCTTCGGCTTCGAGCATAAATCGTTTTTCTAAAGCGATTAGACGCGGTTGTGTTAAATAAAAAGGAATGCCAATGATCGGCACTTGATCAGGACAAAGCCATTCATCGGCAAGGTAACAGGGTGGTTTAAACGAGATACCCTTGGATTGTAATTCTGCGTAGAGATGCTCCACACGCTTTTCCAATGGGCTGTCATTTATTTTTACATCCAAATCTCGAATACGAAATTGCAATAATTCGTCATCGGTGATTTTATTCCAATCTGGATGAATTGTTTTATTAGACATGCGCTTTTATTTTAGCACAGTTTTTCTTTTTAAACTTTAATTCATGAGTCTCTGTAGCTCCATTTGGCTAAAGCTAAAGTTAAACTTAAAGTGAGAAAGTCAGATCAAATCCAGCCTGATTAATCCGAATCCCGCCCGTTGGTTCCGGTAAAAAATTCTTGATAAAGGACTGCATATATTGAACTCTGAAATTCGGTTGAATCGTAGTCCCGAGAACATGAAAAGGTTTCCAAGGATAGGTAGACAACAGTGATTCGGGTGAAGACGAGAAATCACCTCGAAAGAGTCGATAATAAACGACCCAGGCTTTTTTAAGGTCCAGCCCCACGGAATAACTGACATGGGACTCCCAACGCTTCCCCGTTTCATCATACAATCTGCCAATAAAAAAACTGAAGCAGGGTTGCAATTGAACCAGGATCCCGCCTGTACGAACCGTACTTGTTCCAATCGGATCGTACTCCCAATCCAAAGCGGTTTCATATTCCAAAAGCTGCCAAAAACTACCCGTGAGACCGAGGCCATATTTCACTAGCCTAGAGGCCGGATCACCAGAATTAGGAGGAGGAATCGAATCGGGATTGGATGAAATAAACTTTGGATCAAATTTATATTTGACCATGAAGTTGTGTGTGAGCATTGAAAATCCCGCGGACGGGCGAACGGTGATTCCGGAAGCTAGGAAATAATTTTTCGCAATAAGAAATCCCAAATCCCCAGAAACGGCAAAAGCCGGATCTAGTTTACTTGACCCCAGATCGGATTGAATGAACTTCACATTAGTACCGACTGATAAAAGGTTCCGCCATCGAAGCGCCACGCCCAAAGCCTTCACGCTTTCATTGGTTTTGACGGTATATGTAGACTCCTCTTGCGGCGAATAATAGCTAGTGCTACCAAAGCTGACATAATTTCGATAACCGCCTACGGCAAGGTCCCAATCAGGGCGAACTTTTGGGAAGGAAAGGGCAACTGCCTGGAAGGTCTGATAAAGTCCTGGGATGCCTAAAGCTGGAAGCAATTTTTCCCGGTGGGTAGAAACATCCAGGTTACCCTGATTCCGTTCATAGATGGAGGCCAGCAATGCCGGATTGAAGAACATCGAGTGGCTACCGGTAGGAACGGCTACTCCGCCGCCAGTAAGGTGCACCCCTTCGCCCCGCATCGGCATAACTAAGGTGATAATTGCCGAATTTCGCTGCGCCCATGCGGGATGCATTACTGGCAACAACAGGCAAGCGCCGGCGAGGCACCAAGCTCGCGACTTCAGAACCACACTCCAAATTGCAGACGAAGTCCCGACAATTCATTTCCTATCGACTCGGTAAGATGGGCATCGTGATTAATGGATGCAGTGATATGGAAGAGTTCTATCCCCACGCCAAGCGAATGTCCAGCACCCCATTCATTTTTATCCAGACTCGTGCTCAATATTGGTGAATAAATTCCGTTGGGAATCCCCAAAGAGAAATCGAAGTGTTCCAGCGAACCGGAGGCTTCGAAAAACAGCCAGGTATTCTTGCAAATTTGTTTGCGCGGTCTAATGACGTAACTGAACGCAAACTTACTAATAGAGTACTTGAGGTCACTTTGACCCTCAAAGGTCATATTCCAAGCGGTCCATCCCAACCTAGGACCTGCCAAAAGAAAGGGCACAGGTTCGAAGAGGATGCCAGCCTCGAACTGACACCGTTCGGTGGTAACCTTGATATTATCCTGTTTGGAGATTGGTGAATAAAAGGGATACCCATAGTCGAATTCCCATTTCTTGGCGTATAGGCAAGAGACGGCAATGAAAATAAAGCAAACGGATTTAAGGACGCGCATAGGGAAAAGGTAAGTTCTGATTTGCATTTGAACAATCAAAGCTACCAGTTGCACTTGTGTGAGTATCTTTTTAATCCATCTATTAGGGAGAATTAATAATGAGAAATTTTTTTAGGTCCTCATTACAGAACCAGCGGGGAATCGTTTGGTGGTTAGTGGCCATAATTATTGTGGTTGTTGTCGCCGCTATTGCTGTCACGGTGGCGGTTGTTTCGAGCACAACAACAACTCCAATATCAGGTTCCACGGCACCGGGGTGTATTCCAGCGGCGACTCAATGTAGAGTCTTTATTCAGAGTGAAGTCAGTTGCTGCGGTGGTCAGCAAGTTGTTGGGCAAAGAATAGGCTGGTGCGTAGGTTGGTGGGACGGGATCCCTTGTCATTAAAATTAGGCAAGCACCTAGTCGATTTCCTTTCGATGATTCAGACTTAAAAAGGAGTGATCCCGCTATTATTTAGAGGATATTTCTTATATAATAGCTGATTTAAAATAAGATATATCTTATAAAAGTTGTAAATATGAGAAATTCAGCAAAAATTAGGGAACAGCTTGGGGAGGTCTTTAGTGAACTGATTCCCCTGAGAAATAATAGGCCCGAGAAAGGATGGATTCGTTCTATCCGTGAGGCATTAGGCATGTCAGGCAGGCAACTCGCTGAACGAATAAAGGTCGAAGCGTCTCGGATTCCAGAAATGGAAAAGGCAGAGGCCTATGGAAATATTACATTAAAATCATTACGCCGCGCGGATGAGGCGGTGGAGTGTGAACTGGTATACGCCTTTGTTCCTCAGTCCACTTTGGAGACATCCATGTGTGCCCAAGCCGACAAAGTAGCTAAACAAAATTTGAAAACAGTAACGCATACGATGCGCTTGGAAGATCAAGGACTTTCTGAAAAGGAAGATGCCAAACAATTGAAAAATTGGGTGGACGAATTGGTTAAGGATCCTCCACGTTGGCTATGGGATACGAAATGAAAATAGAATATCCTGATGGCGCGAGAGCCTTGGCCGCGTTTGAGACCCAGGGTTTACGATTGCCCCATATTTCCAATCGGGACCAAATCAACAAGTGGGAACAAGAAAATATCCTGGAGGCAGAAGCGAAATATTTTTCTCGCAAGCAACGAAGTATTTTGTCTGAGACATTCCTACTTCGCCTCCATAAGCAGATGTTCGGTACTGTATGGAATTGGGCTGGAAAATATCGTAGCAGTGATAAAAACATCGGTGTCCCATATTGGGACGTGGCTGTAAAACTACGAGGGCTTTGTGAGGACACCAAGCAAAGGATCGAATCGAGTGCCGAGTCTTCGGATGAAATAGCGGTGCATTTTCATCATCGACTTGTGTTCATCCATCCCTTTGTGAATGGCAATGGCAGGCATGCACGAATGGCGGCAGATTGTAGAGATTATTCTTCCTTGATGAAATTCGTTCGAAGTTGAAATTCTCCGCAGCACAAAATGCCGTAATCAAATTGTCAGCAAGGACATTTTGAAAATGAAGATCGATTTACCTATGCTCTTAGTATGAATTTTCCTTATTGGATGTGGCTTTTAGGACTAGCTGTCATTTTCAGCTGCGCGGAAAGACTGTGGCCTCGGAGAATTCACCAACGATTTTGGCGGAATGCGATTGGGTTGGATTTGGTCTATGTTATTTTGAACGGCCATTTTTTAGGGTTGATATTGGGTTGGTTTTCCATGCCCCTGTCCAAAGGTTTTACCGCGTTTTTAAATTCACACCATTTAAAATTGTCCTTTCAAATTGCAAAAACCTGGCCAATTTTAGTTCAGTTTTTTGTGGCACTTATTCTAATCGATTTCATTCAGTGGTGCATACATAATTTAATGCATCGTATTCCCTTGTTTTGGGAATTTCATAAGGTTCACCATTCCATTATGGAATTGGATTGGTTGGGAAGCCTTCGTTTTCATTGGGTAGAAGTGGCGATCTATAAGATTTTGCAATACCCGGTATTGGCGTTTTGTGGTTTTAATTATCAAGCTCTCTTTGCGATAGCAATTGTTTCGACTTTCATTGGCAATTACAATCATTCAAATCTTAGATTCAACTTGGGTTATCTCAAATATTTATTCAATAGTCCAGAAATGCACGAATGGCATCATGTCCATACTAAAGCCGGTCCCACGGATAAAAATTTTGCGATCAACTTGTCTATTTGGGATTGGGTTTTCGGCACTGCCTATCTTCCTCAGTTAGCTGGATCCTCGCCGACATTTTTGGGTTTTCATGACGTTGAATTTTTTCCTCGAAACCTTGTGCAACAAGAACTTTGGCCTTTTTCGAGTTGGAAAAAAAACCAAGGAATGATTTGGGTATTATTCCAGTTTTTACTTTTTTCTGTCTATGCGGTACTCCCGTCCTTTATTCATTGGCCCCTGCCAATGCTTTCAGGAGGAATAGGATGGGTCATGCTCCTTTATTGTTTCGCAATGTCCATCCCTGCACTCTACAAATTAGGCAAAAATCTAACCCCATTACCTGAGCCCGGCGCTAATGCGGTACTTGTAGAATCAGGCCCATTTCGTTGGGTCCGAAATCCGATTTATTCGTCATTGTCAATAGGAGCTATAGGTTATGCTTTCTTAAGCCACGAAGGTTTACGTCTGCTGCTTGGAGCTCTAATTTTTGTATTCCTGGATAGAAAGTCTTCGGCGGAGGAGGTAGGTCTAGCTTCACGATTTCCGAAATATATGGAATACCGAAAGCGGGTCAAAAAAATGATTCCTTTTTTGTATTGAAGAAAACATTTTTATCCAATCGTGTTAGGTTGGTTAAGGGTGGGATTCAGGTTTCGCTATCGGAAGACCATTTTCAAATCAAGCCGAAATACGCTCGTGTTGCTCGTCAAATTTTACGAGACTAACAAACCAGGGTGATTTTATTTATTCAAGTACATTTTTTTCGTCTGATGTCTGTCGGTTTTTTCCCGTCTAATGTATACGCCGCCGGTGGATTTTATCCTTCGTGCATCGATGCGTTTCCTTACGAAAATAAGAGCCATGAGAATGGGTGCGGGGATGGTTGCAGAACGGACAAGGTATTATCTTTAGCCCCGGATTTCGGTTGTGGAAATTTTTTTGTGTAGTGACTAAAAAATATCGTAAAACCGAAGTCCACTAAATTTTATTCTTTAAGTTTTCGCGA
>JAYVCH010000205.1:0-4738 GCA_043750055.1 Fibrobacteria bacterium | reverse complement strand
GCGGGTTTCAGAGGAACGACTGCATCTTTATCGCCTCCTGCACAGGCGAATAAAAGAACTGCGAGTAACGGTATCGTTACGGTTAGCTTGGCATTTCGGAATAAGTTCATAGTGAAGAAATAGTTTAATTGCTTGTAAGCGAGATGATATATCCCTTAAATTATATCAGTCCCCGCCAATCACGCTTCCCAAGCATGGGTAGAAACCGCTCGACATTCGATCGGATTCGATGCGCTTCCAGTTGCTTCTTTGCGAATTTGACTCGACTCCGCTCTTCGGAGATGAGCCCCTTTAATGCTTTTTCGTTCACGCCCTCGGGGCCGATAACGTGTTGAAAGTCATATGGCACGGAGTCCCAAACACTATTCGCTTGCTTACGTAGCACGGTCAGTTCGCGACGCAGGCGCTTGGCAAAACCTTGCACCGTTTTTAATGGAGCCTGGGAAAGATAAGGCCCCACGGCATCCAGGGGGTTGCGGGCCATGATATCCAAGAGATCAGCTAGGTTGCGCGCGCCATAGGCCACTGTGACCTTCTGCATCCACGTAGTTTTTTCCTGCTTGCGAGCTTCGTCCGATTCCTTATCTGGGTGAAGTGCCCGGGCTAGTAACAAGTACAGGGCGCGAATATCGCCAGACAAAGCCTCTTCTCCTTTGGGCTTTAGGGGACCTTTAGCATGTGCACCCTTTTTGCGATGCTGCCTTGGCTCTTCTTCGTCACCCCATTCGCTTCGCTCATTTGGCTTTGATTGTGGACCATTACCTTGTGTGAAAAGGTCCTCAAACTCCGCATGGAAAAATTCCTCCATTTGCTCGAAGGCCTTCCGATCTTCATCGGAGAGGAGCGGTTGTCCCAGCAAGGTGGTTCGCTCCAAATCCAGATCCACTCCGAACTCGTCTTCAAGATCGTCGGCCATTTCGCATAAGACTTGATGCAGTCGCTTGGCTTCCCGTTTTTTGATCCATGTTGTCGTGAGGTAACCGGCGAGGACCTGCAAAGTTTCGATACGGGTCGCTAGATACTGATCTCCAATGGGCTTGAGCTCTCGGAACATTCGTTCATGGAACGTATCGATTTGGGCCTGGTTGGTGAGAATCTTTTGGCGGGCTTCGGCAATGTCCAACATGAGTTTAGAAAGGCCATGCAAGGATTTAGAATTGCCGGTTGCGGTGGAAGCTTGTTCCTTAAGCAAGGCAAGACCGATTGCGTTTGAAGCGGGTGATTGATCAAGAATAGTCATGAAATAAAAATAGTAAGAAGCTCAACATCCAGTCATTTGACGTAAACATTCCATGCCTGCTTTCTTGATTCTCCAACTTGAATGGCGATCGAAAAATTAGATTTGCTCTCTTCTAATGCAGACCCTAGTGGAAACAAAGAAAGGAGCTTCCGTGATTGAATTCCGAGATAGACTCGCCCATCTGAACTACCGGCAAGCCTGCAAACTGCTGGGTCCACAGGCTCCCAAACTGATTCATGAGGGGGGACGATTGGAGATTGATCTGGTTTCCCAAGTCCAACTTGGGCCAGAGAACCTGATCTTAAGATGGCAGGGGTTTCAGGCGCAAATCCGACAGGAAGACGAAAAGCCCGACAGGCTCGCATTTTCCTGCAACCGATGCCAAAGCCTATGCGTTCATGTGGGAGCCGTATTTTCCCTCGTCCTCGAAGAGAAGCTCGCCTTGGGGTTGGCTGTCGCCCCCAAGGAGCGTGTGCCAGCCGAAAGTTTAAGCGAGAAGGAGTTGGTGGAAGAGGCCATGATGGAAAGGCGGGAGAAGGCTCGCAAGGAGAAGATGCGCATTACCTCCTCTAATCCCGCCAAGTTGTGGACCGACTATCTCGTGACGAGTTCGGCCTCAGGAAAAACCTATCGTGTAGCACTACGGGGAACGGAACCCGGATCTTCGTATTGCGCCTGCCCAGATTTCAAAATCAATACGCTAGGAACCTGCAAGCATATCCTGCGGGTCGTGGATAAAATGAAGCTGCGTTTCCATCGCAGGTTTTGGAAACCTTTCGTTCACACGGAGCCGACGCTTTACCTGCGCTATGGAGTCAACTTGGAACTCCATCTTAGCTTGCCGGCCAATACCCAAAAATCCGCCGATGCCATTCTGGTTCCGCTATCCGGCCATCCAATACAGGATATTCCAGAACTGATAAAGCGCTTTGGAAAGGTGGAAGCGATGGGAGTGGAGGTGCGCATTTATCCCGATGCCGAGGAGTATATCCAGCGGGAGCTACATCATCTGCGGCTCAAGCATAAAATTGCGGAGATTCGACGTGATCCGGCGAAACATCCCCTGCGAAAAAGCTTGCTCAAGACTGAGCTTTTGTCTTATCAATTGGATGGCATCGCCTTCGTGGTAGGCGCGGGCAGGGCCGTACTCGCCGACGACATGGGATTGGGTAAAACCATCCAGGGGATTGGCGCGGCTGAAATGCTGGCCCAGGAGACCGGAATCAGTAAGGTGCTGATCATTTGCCCCGCTTCCGTCAAGTCACAATGGACACTCGAAATCGGCCGTTTTTCCAACCGCACTTGGCAATTGGTGGAGGGTAGCGGGGAAGAACGGGCATCTCAATACGGGAATACAAGCTTCTTCACGGTCTGTAATTACGAGCAGGTGATTCGCGATCTCTCTGGGATTGAAAGACAAAACTGGGACTTCATCATCCTAGACGAAGGCCAGCGCATCAAGAACTGGGAGGCCAAGACCAGCAATGTCATCAAGGGGCTACGATCACCATTTGCCCTGGTGCTTTCAGGCACGCCCCTGGAAAATCGTCTGGAAGAACTTTTTTCCATTGTCCAATTCATCGATACACGCCGCCTGGGTCCCGCCTTCCGTTTCTTGCACCGCCATCGATTGGCGGATGAAAATGGGAAACTTTTACGTTACCGTAACCTGGAAGAGCTCAGGGAAACCTTGCGACCCGTGCTTTTGCGGCGTACGCGAAACCAAGTGCTGCGCGAATTGCCTCCGCGCACCCTCGAAGTCCGACGCATCCCCCCCACGGGCGAGCAAAAGGAAATGCATGACGGGTATAAGCGAATCGTATCCCAAATCATCAACAAAAAATTCCTCAGCGAAATGGACCTGCTACGGCTACAGAAATACCTTTTGCTATGCCGTATGTCGGCCGATAGCACCGCCCTAGTAGACAAGCAGAAGCCGGGGTATTCCTCCAAGCTCGAGGAGTTACAAACCATTCTGGAATCCCTGTGTGCTGACAAGGACACAAAAATCCTGGTTTTTTCCGAATGGACCACAATGCTCGATCTTATCGAGCCGATATTGAAAAAATTACGGGCCCCGTTTGTCCGTCTCGATGGCCAGGTTCCACAGAAAAAAAGACAGGCTTTGGTACGAGAATTCCAGGAAAATCCAGAATGTCGTCTCTTTCTCACGACCAATGCGGGATCGACCGGGCTCAACCTACAAGCCGCCAATACCGTTCTCAATGTGGACCTTCCCTGGAATCCGGCGGTATTGGAACAACGTATCGCCCGAGCCCATCGCATGGGACAAAAAAATCCAGTGCATATCATCCTACTTGTGACGGAAGGAACGTTGGAAGAAGGTCTGCTGGGAACCCTATCCTCCAAGAAGCAGTTGGCCATGGCCGCGCTCGATCCCGAAGCCAAGGTCGACGAAGTTGATTTCGTTAGCGGCATGGATGAAATAAAGGGACGCTTGGAAATTCTTTTGGGCGATAAACCTCCCGAACCCGTCAATGGAAATTCGAAAATGGAAGCGGAAAATGAGGCCGCAAAGCTGGCGCGACATGAGGCAGTTTCGCTTGCTGGCGGTCAACTACTCCTTTCCGCTTTCGCTTTTATGGGGGAATTGCTGCCGCGAAGTAAATTAAATCCTGGGGTCGATACCTTGGCAAAAGAAGTGAAAGAAAGGTTGGCGGAATGTATGGAAAAGGATGAAAAGGGAAACCTGAAATTGGTCTTGTCTATACCGGGAGCATCGGCTTTGGATGAGATAGCCGCATCGTTAGCGAACTTGATGCGCCTAAGTGGCCCGGTGGCAGTATGAATCCAGATTCCGTTTTAAAACAGATATTGGCAGGAACACAAACCGAAACGGAAGAGATTCTAGCCCTGCAAAAAATCATGGAGAACAATCTCTTTTTCCCGCTCGATGCTTTTGTATTGGGCGAACCGATTTCACTTCATGCTATCGGATACACTGGGAGCCTGCGGCGCGGTCTCACCGCCCGATGTCGCCGTAGAAATAATTCCGAATACGTGGTGTCAATTTCTGACGTGGTTTTCCCAATCGACTCCGATGGAGCCCTGTATGTAGGCGCCTACAAGAAGTGGGAGGGAACCGATTCCGCATTCGCAAGCGCCGATCCCGCAAGGGCCCCTTCCACTCCTCGAAAAAGCAAACGGCATAAAGCAACCGAGGCGGACTTAACCTTAAATGATTCACTGGAATTGGTCGTGCTCGCCATCAGGGAGAAATCAGCGCGCTGTCGCATTCCCTTCACGCTTCGAGAAATCACCCTTCGGGCAGGAAAACTATGGATGGTTGTACCCGGCGAAATCATCACCGTCGCGGCACACAAACAGTGGAACTACAATGGCCATCCCTACCTATCCGGTGAGATCACGAATCATCGCTTTGATGTGCCTACCATTGGCCTTGAGCCCATCGAGCTTGAAGAAATTCAAGATTGGAACTCTGGTTATGAGCCCGAAATTAAGAGGGGCAGTCCCAAG
>JAYVCH010000204.1:0-3357 GCA_043750055.1 Fibrobacteria bacterium | reverse complement strand
TATTGTCCTGCTCACTTCCCCACTGCACTCGCGAATATACTTTTACCATTTATCCGGACCACAATATTTATCCGATGTACTGCGAATTACATCGTACTGAATACAAGCGTCGCCATTTCCAAAAAATGACTCACTCGGGAAGAAAGACCGATGCCTCGGTTCCAAACTTCGAAAAATGGTCCGATTACGAAATGCAATTTGAAGAATACGCGTTGAATCAACCTTATGTCATGCCTTTTCCCATCAAGAAACCCCGTGGACAGGTCCATTAATCTGGATATTTGTCCATGGATAAAGCCGGCATAACGACCGGCGACGCTGATACGGCATAGCGCCCGCATCAGCATACAAGCGGAGCGACATTATCTCGCTCCGCTTTTCAATTGTTCTAATTTTCCACGTCATGGATATATCGTCCCCGAATGAATTAGACATTTTAGTTTTTGCAAAATATCCGGAAAAAGGTCGATGCAAAACTCGATTAGCCAAGGATTTAGGAGAAGTCGATGCCTTACGGATTTACCAGGCACTTTTGAATCACACTCTTAAAGTTGTGGCCAATACTCCATACCGAAAAATCCTAGTTGTCCATCCCCCTGAGAAAGTGAGTTCTGCCCACCGTTGGGCTCCGGGAATGGATTTTTACATGCCCCAAAGCCAGGGTGATTTAGGAGAGCGAATCTGGGCAGCCATCGCTCAAAGATTTGAATCTGGAACAAAAGGAATCGTTATTATAGGTAGTGATTGCCCAGAAATTTCTGAAGATTCCCTAAATTCTGCTTTTTTCGGTTTGAGAAGTCATGATGTAGTACTTGGACCAACCACAGATGGAGGTTATTATTTGCTCGGTCTGAAAAAAGGGCATGAATCGCTTTTCAAGAATATTCCTTGGAGTACCGAACTTGTCCTGCAGAACACTTTAGATATTCTAAAATTTCAATTTTTAAGCTACCTTTCTCTGAACACTTTTTCCGATGTCGACACCATGGACGATTTTCGCCGGGTTAGCCACTTGGAACCACTCAAAAATTTGGGAATACGATAAGATGCCGTCACCAATCATCTATTGCATGTTTGGACTTTATGCTTTTGCCTCTGTAGGCCTGTTCACTTATGGGATCAATTGTTATTGGCTTTTAGCCTTATTTCTGAAGAATAAGCGAAAAGAAGTCGTAACAGATCGTCGAACCTTACGTCGTTTCTATGCGGAAGGAGGGATGGCCAAGCTTCCTATAGTCACGACCCAGCTTCCCGTTTATAACGAAAGAAATGTGATTGAACGGCTTATCCGGTCAGTATGTGCCATGGAATACCCCGCAGACCGGCATGAAATTCAAGTTTTAGATGACTCAACAGATGGATCCGAAAAAATTTCTGCTGGATTGATTGCTGAAATGCGCGCCAAAGGCCATGACATTGTCCTCATCCATCGTACTAATCGTCATGATTATAAGGCCGGTGCGTTGAATGAGGGGATGCAAGTTTGCAAAGGCGAATTCATCGCCATCTTTGATGCGGACTTCGTACCCCCAGTGGATTATTTGATTCGTTGTGTCCCCTTTCTCAGCATCAACAAGGATGTTGGACTAGTACAGGCCCGCTGGGGTCATTTGAATTCTCAAGAATCGTCCTTAACCCTGGCACAAAGTATCGGCATAGATGGCCATTTCGTGATCGAGCAAAGCGCTCGTTCCTGGGGACGGTTGTTTATGAATTTTAACGGCACGGCCGGCATATGGCGCAAAACCGCAATTGAAAATTCTGGGGGTTGGCAAGGCGATACCCTGACCGAGGATATGGATTTGTCTTACCGTGCCCAGCTTCATGGTTGGCGTATGAAGTTTCTTTATGACGTGGTCGTTCCAGCTGAATTGCCTTCTGACATCAACGCTTTTAAATCACAACAATTCCGTTGGGCCAAGGGCTCGATTCAAACGGCCATGAAATTGTTGCCACTGGTGATGAAATCCAACGTGCCCTTGAAGGTGAAAATCCAAAGCGTATTACACACCACCCATTATGCGATTCATCCGCTGATGTTATTGACCGCTATCTTAGCGCTGCCGCTTCTCTATTGGTTCCCATTCAAAGTGAGCACAAGTGCTTTTACCGGCCTTTGCGTCTTGATTTTAATTTCATCCTTAGCCCCCTCGATTCTTTACTTAGTTGCACAACGCGTCTCGCGTAAAAACTGGAAGAGTCGTATTCTGTCTTTGCCAACCCTTATGGCATTGGGTGTAGGTGTTGCGTTGAATAATACGAGAGCCGTGCTGTCCGCTCTTTCTGGCCAGAAAGGCGCCTTTATCCGCACGCCAAAAGCTGGAGACAAAATGTTACAGCTGTATAAGTCCAAATTTCCTTTTGCATCGGTCCTGGAGCTGGCTGTTGGTTTGTATTGCTTTATCGGGTTTGTGCAATATACCAGCGCTGAAAAATACTTGGTGGGACCCTTCCTTGGATTGTACGCCGTTGGCTTTACCGTAGTTGGATGCATGTCCTTGAGCCACTATCTTAAAAAACTATACTTGATTCGATTCACCAACGTGACTGTACTCCAGGAAGTCTAAACTTCTCTCTGGTTTTTCCTGCCCCATTTTTAGGGGCAGGCTTCTTTACTCCATGAACACCCAACCGCTCCAGCCATCATTCTCTTCTCCCTGGAGAGATTTATTGCGTTGGGCCGCCATTTTAGCCCTGGCCCTTCCTTACGCGATCCTGGGTGCCATTGGGCCTGTCGAAGCTCATATCCCAACTCTTTTAATGTGTATGACTGTAGCTTTCACTTGCTATTGGATTTTCTGTGTTGAAAGTCGACTGAGCCTCTCATCGATGGATGTTCTGGTATTGGGGGTGTTTTTCCGTATCCTGCTCCTCCCTATGGCTACTTGCGACGACATGTATCGATACCTTTGGGAAGGAAAAATCATTAATTTTGGTTTCAACCCTTTTGTCTTGCCACCCTCCTCACCCGCGCTCGCTCATTTTCGAGATTCATCTTGGGCCCTGATTAATCATCCCGATCTTCCCACACTGTACCCCATTGTGACCGAAGCCATTTTCGCCGTCCTGGCGAAAATTTCTGACTCGGCATTGCTTTTCAAATGTGCCTTCGTGATCTTTGATATTGCATCATTTTTGATTTTGCAAGTATTCCTTAGCAACCCTCAAAGGGCATTTCATAAAGATGGATTGAGGATTCAATCCATTTATTTTTTGAACCCGCTTCTCATCTTGGAAATTGCCGGGCGAGGCCATTTTGAAAGTATTCCCATTTTCTTCAATGTGCTATTCCTCTGGGCCTTGGCGGCCAATCCAATTTGGTCTCCCATAGGTCTAATTTTTGGTGCGTTGTCCAAG
>JAYVCH010000203.1:0-2757 GCA_043750055.1 Fibrobacteria bacterium | reverse complement strand
ATCATTTGTTGCATGCAATCAAGCATGTCAACGGAACCATTCTGTGGGCGAATTTGCATCTCCTCTTTTGGCTTTCTCTGATTCCTTTCTTGACTAATTGGATGAGTGAAAGTCACTTCGAAGCTCTCCCTGTCGCGCTCTATGGCGTCGATTTGCTTTTATCGGGAATAGCCTTTACCATTTTAGTCCGCGTCTTAATCGGACATCACGGGAAAGATTCAACCTTGGCAAAGGCCATTGGCAATGATATAAAGGGAAAGGTTTCTGTGGTTGGCTATGCATTGGCAATCCCCGGGGCCTTTGTGAATGTATGGATAGCCGGGGGACTTTATGTACTTATCGCCATCATTTGGCTAATCCCAGACAAACGCATTGAACGGGAATTAGCCGCCAAAACTGACCGTGAGTGAAAAGGGTTACCCAGGTAACTTAGGAGGTACCCCTGCGAAAATCAAGGCAATATCCGCAACACTGGAGGCGGCCGCCCAAGACGCCATGCCCTCTTTCCAAACCAGGGAATCCCGGTCAATTTTTTGGTCCATTGCCATTTGTTTTAATGTGGCCAGATTGAATGGACCTTGCTGCGCTCCGCCTACGGACACAAAAATATTATCGGTGGGTAAAACAGGCGGCGAGACTGCGGGTTTAAATTGGGACCCAATTTGACCCGCGATTTGCCCGCCCAAGGCGAGACCTAAGCCAGCGCCCGCGAGCGTACCGGCCAAGCCACCGGATTGAGAAATAGCTTCACCGGCCTTGTCAGCCACATTGAATTTCAAGTACTGATCGAGATTGCCGACCACGCCCATGCTGCTGCGCTTGTCAATCATGGCTTCAACTTCAGGAGGTAGAGAAATATTTTCCAGGATGAATTGTTGAATCCGGAGACCGTAGATGGCAAATTTTTCGGCTAAAGATTTTTCGGCCAAATTTCCCAACTCTGAATACTTCGCAGCCAAATCAAAAGCTGAAATTTTAGACTCACCGAGCGTATCCGAAAAGGTGCTGACGATTAACGCTTTAAGTTGCGTTTCCAAATCCAGGGTATTGACCTGAGCCAACGTTCCTACCGAAGCTTTGAAAAATGCTCCGGGATCTTCAACAGTATAGGCATAGGCTCCAAAGGCTCGCAGACGCACCACACCGAGTTCTTGGTCACGCATCATGATGGGATTTGGCGTTCCCCATTTTCGATTGGAAATGGTAATGGTGTTTATAAAATAAACTTCAGCTTTAAATGGCGAACTGAATCCATATTTCCAACCGCGTAGATCGGTAAGAATCGGTAGATTTTGAGTGGAGAGAGTGTGGGTTCCAGGTTTGAAAACGTCGGAGAGGTTTCCTTCATTGATAAAAATGGCAGCTTGACCTTCGCGTACCACGAGTTTAGCGCCCATTTTGATTTCGTTTTCACGGCGTTCGAAACGAAAAGCCAAGATTTCAGGATCAGGACTGGTCCACTCAATAATGTCAATTAACTGGCCTTTAATACTATCAAATAATCCCATTCTCAGTCTCCTATCGATTCAACTGTTATCATTATGCCATTATTTTATTGGCGGACTTCAATGCGGTCCGTACATGTTTTTCTTCAATACCATTGCGTCTTGCAAAAGAAATTAGCAAAGCCTCTTCCTCCCGAGTAATTTTTCCATCTGATGCCGCCACCATAATGAGATTATTGAGCCATTTTATCGCTAATGGTAAATCTAATCTTTCTTCTAAAAGGGCTGAATTTTCTTTCGCTTTTTTCAGGATAAGATCCACAAATATGGAGCCTACCCCGAAATGACGAGCAAAATCCCGGATGGTGGATTCTTCTACTTGGGTGACGACTTTATCATCCAATGCGGCAAGGACGAAAGCGGATAGAATACGTATTTGTACATGAGAGCTTGACTTGGCGGTAGCCGTTTCGTCTAGGGGTTGAGTGCGCCTAAGTGATGAAACTAATTGGGACAAAAGGATTGTGGATCCATACTCCGATAAAACCCAATTTGCGGAAGTGCTGGAAAGCACATTTTCACAGTAGGCGCATTTGGCTTGGTCAGAGGACTCGATAGGTCCACCGCAGCTGGGACAAGACATGCAACTTAAATTGCCTTTTCCAATTCTGCCTTCAATTGCTTTGGTAAAAATTAAAATCCGTTCTTGAAACTGTGCCTCGTCGGCCGCTTTTGAGGAGGCGGAGTATTTCACTCGAATCCATGCCTTAACCATGCCTTGTGATTCAGCAAAACCCAAAAGATCGACAGCTCCAAGAGCAAGATTATACTGGGGTAAATCCGCTTGCCCGGCATTCCATCCACTGAGGAGTTTGGGAGTCACAAAAATATTCATTGGACCTAGATTTTTTTTATGAAGCGCGCTCTGATACCTTATAAAAACAACCGAGGCTCGATCCTCCAACTCCTGGGGAGACAACCAGGCTTTAACATCCTCACCAGGCACCGTGGGTAACTCGCTATAATACTGCTGAAGGTTACGTCTATCAACAACCGCCCATTCTTCCGCTTGTGTGATTTCAGCGAGCACCCAATCATAAGCACCCGAATTCAGTACCGTGCCGCAATGACCGCAGCGACTTCCACCCGCATCCGACAGTGGTGCTGCGCATTTTGGACAAGAGGCGAGCGATCCCAAAGGATCGGTAACCTGTGCATCAGCCAACCGTGTAAAAGACCAGATCTCCTCGAATACTGTTGCCGTCCCTCCGCGAATCAAAGAGCTATCACTTAGGCCAATGTCACTATCAAC
>JAYVCH010000202.1:0-4670 GCA_043750055.1 Fibrobacteria bacterium | reverse complement strand
AAGGAAGGCTGGGGGCTTACATCCATTGAGGCGAATGCATGTGGAACACCCGTCGTGGCCACGGATGTTCCGGGATTATGCGACAGTGTTCGAGATGGTGAAACAGGATTTCTGGTTCCCTTCGGCGATGTGAAGGCCTTCAGTGATGCCTTAAGAAAAATTCTTTCCAACCCAGAATTGGCGAGAGTGATGCGCGAAAAGGCTTTGGCCTGGGCAGGACAGCATACCTGGGAAAAAGCGTATGAGGTGACACGGGAAGCATTACTTTCGGCTTGGAATGATTCGAAAAAGTATTCGCCAGGAAATTCATTGTGATTAGTCGCCCTGCTGCTAAACAAATTTGGTTCTGGTCTCGGCTCGTGGCTGCAGGGTCGGTGCTGTGGTATGTGGTTGAAAAAAATGGACGAGAACGCATTATTAGTGCCTTGCTTAAAGCCAACCCCATGTGGGTTCTTCTGGCGGGACTGCTTTTTTTCATTTCCATCCTTGCAGGCGCCTATCAGTGGTATTTACTGCTTCGAATCCAAGGCATTAATTTCCGCTTTCGAGATTGCTTTCGAACTTATTATTCGGGAATGTTTCTGAATAATTTTTTGCCTGGTACGGTGGGTGGAGACGCCTTGCGAGTCTATGAAGTTCAAAAAGGCATGGAAGGCTGGGGGAAAGCGGCAGCGGCAACATTTTTAGATAGGTTGATAGGATTTTTTTCCCTTTCGTTATTATCCTTGCTCGCTGTGTCATTTGCACTGTGGCGTCACACTCTCGATCAAAATGTATTTCGTCATTTGTTATATGCGGTTGGACTGGTCTTTGCCTCTTTTATGATTGTGTTGCTTTTCCTTTTGAGCCGAAGGGTCGCGAACATAACACATTCCCTAATCCGCTGGACTAAAATGAAATGGCTAGATGACAGTTATTCTAAACTTCAGGACATCCTGTTTGCCTATCGGGCAAGGTACACGGGAATGGGGTATATCGTTTTAGTTTCGTGTCTGGTTCAAATCTTGAGAATCTGCGTTCATTGGTTTTCTGCCTTAGGATTGGGCATCGGTATCTCTCCTGTTTTCTTTTTCTGTTTTATTCCGGTCATCGCCCTGGCTGGAGTCATTCCCTTAAATGTGGGTGGCTGGGGAATCCCCCAATCCATTGGTACCTATCTATACACCCTGCCCGGGGTTTTATCCTCCGGAGCCATTGGCGTCGTTGAAGGGGATATTAAGGTTTCGGCGGCGGCTTTGGCTTTTCTTCCTTCGGTGATTGGCTTGGTTGTCATGCTCGGGGGAGGATTCTACTTTGTGACGGGTAAACATGACCGCTCCCATTAAACTCACCTTGGTTATTCCAGCTTACAATGAAGTGGAAAGCATCCCCGTACTGGTTGGGGAAATACGTGAAGTTTGCGATCGCGAAAACATTTCCTTCGAAGTGATTCTCATTGATGATGGAAGTAAGGATGGAACTTTCGACTGTATTGCAGAATTGGCAGCTAAGGATAATAGAATCCAGGGTGTGCAGTTCCGGCATAACTGCGGAAAAGCTGCCGCACTTTCGGAAGGATTCAGTCGCAGTCAGGGAACCTATGTTATAACCATGGATGCGGATCTTCAGGATAATCCCGCTGAAATTCCCGAGATCATAAAAATGCTGGAAGAGGGTGCGGATCTTGTTTCAGGATGGAAAAAGAAACGCTATGATCCTTGGCACAAAACCGTGCCTTCCAAATTATTCAATGCGGTAACGGGTCGGGTTGCAGGTGTGCGTCTCCATGATTTTAATTGCGGACTCAAAGGCTATAAAAGCGAAGTGGTCAAGAGTCTGGATTTGTATGGAGAGTTGCATCGTTACATTCCTGTGATGGCCAATTGGAATGGCTTCAAAGTGGTGGAAAAAGTGGTCGAACACCGACCCCGAAAATTTGGCTATTCCAAATATGGTTGGGCCCGTCTGACCAATGGCCCCTTTGACTTGATCACTTTGATTTTTCTCCATCGGTACACGAGTCGCCCACTCCATCTTTTCGGGTTCATTGGATTATTCTTCAGCTTTTTGGGCGCCGCTATTTTGGCTGGTTTCGCGCTCGAATGGATGATAACGGGTAATGGCCATGTTCGTCCATTGATGCTCGCAGGGGTTGCCTTCATGATTGTCGGAATTCAGTTTGTATCCATTGGTTTACTCGGCGAAATGATCAATCATCGCATGGTGGCGCGGACTCATCCCGTCCGCCGCGTCTTATGAAAGTTTTACTCATCGGCTGTAATGGTTTATTAGGTCAAAACTTGATCCGAACCATCCCTCAAAAGGGGAGCTGGGTTGTGATGGGTGCCGGCATGGATCCTGAAGCGACCCTGCCGGAAACTTTGGCGGAGTATAAATCTCTCGATGTCACCAAACGATCGGATTTGGAAGCGACTATCGCCGCTTTTTCCCCGGACTTTATTTTTAACGCTGCAGCCATTACCGATGTGGATTACTGCGAACGTGAACCCGCCCTTTGCACAGTATTGAATCGTGATGCGGTAGGATGGATGGCGGCAACGGGAATTCCTATTGTACAAGTTTCCAGCGACTATGTATTTGATGGAAAGTCCGGCCCCTATCGCGAACTGGATGAAACCGGTCCTATCAATTCTTATGGTAAAACCAAGTTGGAATCCGAGCAGCTAACACTCGCAGGCTCATCCAAGTCCTTGATTGTCCGGACTATGACACTTTGGGGAAAAGGTCGTGGGGCTAAAACCAGTTTTGTAGAATTCGTGAGAAATAGTCTCTCCTCTGGAAAAACCATCCGAATTGTGACCGATCAGTGGGGAAATCCCACCCTGGCCGAAGATTTGGCCCTCAGCATTTGGAAACTGGTTGAAGGAGGCCATTCGGGCCTATTTAATGTGGTTGGATCAGAATGGAACAGTCGATTTGAATGGGCCCAAGCCATCGCGGCCTATTACGGTTTGGATGGCTCGTTAATTCATCCTTGTCTAACCAGCGATTTAAAACAGGCCGCCCTTCGTCCCTTAAAATCGGGCCTAAGGATCGATAAATTAGTCGAGATTACGGGATTTAGTCCTAGAGATGTTTCTGGACAATTAAAACGAGTGGACGAGCTCGCCGAGATGCCCTAAATTCCCAATGACAGGGTTAAAATCGTCAAATTTGCTATATTAGAAAGCGACACGGACGACTTGGGCATTTTCAACCACGCGCCCTGGACACAGTGACAATGGCCAAAACCCTAGTCATCATTCCCACATATAATGAGATCGAAAACTTGCCCAAATTATTGGACAAGATTGACGAACTTGGCCTAGAACTTCATGTGCTTATCGTGGATGATGGGTCCCCGGATGGAACCGGAGATTGGGTCGAGAACCAAGTCGCGGCCCGTAAAAACCTTCATCTCCTGAGACGCGCCGGAAAGCAAGGCTTAGGGAGTGCTTATGTTGCCGGATTTCGCTATGCCATTGACAAAGGTTATGATTATCTCTTCGAAATGGATGCGGACTTTTCCCATGATCCCGCCCACCTCCCAGTTTTTTTAAAGGAAATTGAAACGCATGATTTGGTTTTGGGAAGCCGATACATTAATGGGATTTCGGTTGTCAATTGGCCCATGAGCCGACTTTTGTTGAGCTATTTCGCAAATATGTATGCCAGAGTTGTCACTGGTTTGCCAATCCAAGATGCTACCGGTGGCTTTAAATGCTTTCGCGTGGAAGCGCTCAAGTCCTTGGATTTGGGGAAAATCCACGCCGGGGGATATTCTTTTCAAATCGAGGTAAGCTATAAGCTTTGGAAAAAAGGTTTTCGAATCAAGGAAATTCCGATCATCTTTTTGGACCGAACAGCCGGTCAGTCCAAAATGTCCGGTGGGATTATAAAAGAAGCCTTGCTTCTGATAATCCGACTGCGTTTTAGAGGAGCGAATTGAGCTCTTTTCTTGAAAACCTCCCCGGCATCACCATTGTCGTTGTCTCTTATAATGTTCGTGAATATTTAGATGCATGCTTGCAAAGTGTTTATCATGCGGCAAAAACATTTAAGGGGACATTGGAAATCATCGTATTCGACAATGATTCCCGTGATGGAACCCTGACGCTTCTGAAGCCTCGATATCCTGATGTGGTTTGGCTCAAATCCGATCGTAACCTTGGCTTTGGGTCAGGATGTAATCGCGGGGCGGCTTTGGCTTCTCAAGAGTTGTTGCTATTCCTCAATCCCGACACGCTTGTCAGTGAAAATACCTTATCCGTAATGTGGGATTTTTTTCAAAGTGAACCTCATATTGGCGTGGCGGGATGTAAAATCGTGAATCGGGATGGAAGCTTGCAGTTGGCCTGTAAACGCAGCTTTCCCTCACCCCAAGTGGCCGCTTACAAATTTATAGGACTATCGGGTTTGTTCCCCAAGAGCCGCGTATTTGGGCGATATAACCTCACCTTCCTTGATGAGAATAAGACTCACGAGGTCGATGCGGTTAGCGGCTCATTCATGTGTATCGAGACAAAGTTGTTTCGATCGGTCTCCGGGTTTGATGAAGACTTCTTCATGTATGGAGAAGATCTGGATATTTGTTTTCGGATAAAAGTACTAGGCAAAAGAAATTTTTATCATCCCCAAACCACAGCCATTCATTTTAAAGGCGAAAGTGCGAAGAGTAAACCGTTTCGCTC
>JAYVCH010000201.1:0-4228 GCA_043750055.1 Fibrobacteria bacterium | reverse complement strand
TTCTTTTTGCTTAGCAGTCAGGTTCAATGCCGGGGCGACTTCCACCACTTTTTGATGTCGGCGTTGGATAGAACAGTCTCGCTCGAACAGATGCACCCTATTTTGATATTGATCGGCCAGGATTTGAACTTCAATATGTTTGGGGCCTTCGAGATAACGCTCGATGAACACTTTGGGGTTTCCAAAAGAGGCCTCGGCCTCAGCGCGGGAACGGGTGATGGCATTGAGCAATTCACTGCGGTCGCGTACAATGCTCATCCCACGGCCACCGCCGCCCATGGCGGCTTTGATAATCAGTGGATATCCATATTCCTTGGCAAAGAGTAGCGCGTCTTGTTCGGTTTCCAAACCCTCGCGGGTTCCTGGGATAACAGGGACATGGGCCTTTTCCGCGATGGCGCGGGCCGCGACCTTATCACCCATTTTATCAAGCACTTCCGGAGGGGGACCGATAAAGGTGATTCCAGCCCTTTGACAGGCACGGGCAAACTCAGCATTTTCGGAGAGGAAGCCATAGCCAGGATGGATAGCGTCGACTTTTTTATCAACCGCGAGTTGAACGATTTCGTCAATGGCAAGATAGGCGCCAACGGGCGTTTTACCGAGACCGATGAGGTAGGCCTCATCGGCTTTATATCGATGTAGATTAAGGCGATCTTCTTGCGAATAAATGGCCACCGTTTGGATGCCCATTTCCGTCGCGGCACGGAAAATGCGAATGGCGATTTCTCCCCGATTCGCCACCAAAATTTTTTTAATCGGTTTGATGGACGTCTCGGTCATGGGTAAAATCGCCTTTACATGAGGGTTAGATTACTTGGCTACGGGTTTGGTGGCTGGTGCAGCGGGCTTTGCAGCGGCTGCGGGCTTGCCAGGCATGGAAGGATGTCCAGCGGGCATAGCACCAGGGCCTTCGGTTTTCGCGGCTGGGTCGGCAATGGAAACGAGTTCAACCTCGAAGATCAAGGTTGCGTTCGGTCCAATTTTCTGACCCGCGCCATGGTCGCCATATCCCAAAGCGGAAGGAATATAAACCATCCATTTGGAACCAACGGGCATGAGCTGCAAGGCTTCGGTCCACCCCTTAATCACGCCATTAACCGGAAAGGTAACAGCTTGGCCACGCTTGATGGAACTGTCGAATTCGGTGCCGTCAATCAAGGTACCGGTATAATTCACGCTGACCGTGCTGGTAGAATCGGGCTTCTTACCGGTTCCGGCGGTGATGATTTTGTACTGCAGGCCATCGGGGAGGACAACGACTCCGGGAGCTTTAGCATTCTTAGCCAAGAACTCTTGTCCGAGTTTGATATTGTCTTCGCCCTTTTTACGATTCACCGAATCTTGACGGGCCATCATGGTTTTTTGGAATCCCATCATGGTTTCCTGAAGAGCCGAATCGCTCATCAAGGGTTTTGAACCCCCCATGGCGTCTTGAATGCCTATGCGGAGTTTGTCGAGATCGATGTCCTTCACATCCAAGGATTGAGTCTTGAAGCTGCGACCGATATCGAGACCGATTCCGTAGCTGACTTTGTCCTTTTGGGTCTTGAGATCGCGAGACGCTTTGGTGTCGATTTTGTCGCAAGCGGCCATAGCAATCCCTGACAAGCAAATGGACAACGCTTTTTTCCATGTATTCATATCCAACTCCTAATGATGATCCGGCAACGCCGTTGGTCTATCTGCATGACCTGTTCGTTTTCAGCGGCGGAAAAAACTTAGAAAAAATCCTAAAAAATTTCGCTGGCTCGACGGCTAGAGCAACCCTAAAATAACTGCGAACCACTTGCACCGGGTGGGTATGCTGGCGGGGAGGGGAGTGTTGGGGTGAAGCTTGGGAGAAATTCCCAGTTTAAATCCAGTGATTATCCATATTGTCGCGGCTTTTGGGGAGCCAGGTCTCGAGCCTACCTTTTAACCTACCCAAAATAATTATCCATAACGTATTGGAATATATTGAATTACATACAGTTGTCTAATTTTTTACTCTATCTATATCATGACCGCTCTGGATTGTCGACGTGTCCAAATCCACTTTCGGATCTTACAACCTCCCCGTTACTCTAGCTTAAAACGGTAAAACCGGCTGAAGATAGACTTCCAATTTCTTCTTTAAAATCAATCACTTAGGACTAGGCAGTTTTTTTGCCCAGTGGTAGGATCAATTTAGCGGAGGGTGGAAAATGCACGTGGTAGAGGTTACTAATTCAAGCGCAGTACCAGGTCAGACAGGTCTTTGGCTGTTGGCATTTTTTTTGTTTGGATTGTCGGCAATGGCTTGGCTCACCTTTCGGGAAGCCAGTTTATACGAAACCAATACGGCGATTAAAAACATCCGTCGTCGTCGAATGTCGAGGACAAATATTCCAGAACGGGAACGACTCTCCTTTTTCGCTCTGGCCGGACTCATGGCTCGCAGCGTGATTCGGGGGGAACAGATCACTGACCAGTTCCAAAAAGTTATCGGTGAGGGTGAGTACGGATTTGAATTCCGTCTTCGTCGTGAAATCGATAAGCTCGCTGGTAAAGCCGTTTATCACGGTCAGAAGGAACAGCTATAAGCACCCGTTCCTCCTAGGTTACCGTAGGCATCTCCTGATCCCCGTCGAAAAATTTGATCTCATTCTTGGAAAGTCATATACTAAGGGTAATCCCATTACACGAGGGTGCAAAAATGGTTTTACGCATGATTTCCTCCGCTTCCCTTTTGATCACGGTTTCTGCATTCGCCGTGGACCCAACCTTCCAGCTCGTTAAACACGACGATAAGGTCAACATCTATGCTCAAAGGCTCGAGAGCTGTGTTTCTAATGGTGCTAGTGTTCTGTTCTTGGTTGAGAATCATACGAAAGAAAGACTGGAATTGAAATTGAACTTGTTAAACGTCAAGGTTAAAAACACACTCACGGTTTTAGTGGAGCCTTCCGGAAATACCTCGGTCCTTTCCTTATCCGCCGACGCCGAAGCTTGCAATACCGAGTTAGTGGATATGGAAGTCAGCTCGCTGTAGTGGCAAAACCCCCGGAGGCTAATACCCGTCGGCGCGCATTTAGCTGGCCAAATGTTGTAGATTTGGGTATTTATATCGTCCGAGATGTCAGCTGTTTACTTACGATTTTCTTGAGCATCGGTACTACTTCGGCTTCGAACCAAGGATTTTTTTTCTGCCATATTTTGTTCCTGGGAGAAGGGTGGACCAGTGGAAAATACCTCGGCAAATACAGGTGGTAGTTTCTGACGGTTTCCGTCAAAGTGGGAAATGCGGAATCCGATAAATAATATTTTTGCGAATACTGACCGATAAGTAAAATGAGATTTACCTTTTTCATTTTTTCCAATAATGATGGATGCCAATGCGGTGCGCATTCTGGTCTCGGGGGTAAATCACCGGAGGCTGCTTTGCCAGGATAACAAAATCCCATAGGCGCAAGACCGAATAGTTCTGTGGCATAAAACTGGTTTTCATTAACTCCAAGCCATCTCCTCAGCTCATTTCCGCTCTGATCATTCCACGGTATTCCGCTGGCATGTGCTTTTTGTCCCGGCGCCTGCCCGATGATTAGGATTTTAGAATGTTCGCTCACCGAGAAAATAGGATTTGGAGCATTCGGAAGGTATTTCCCGCAAAACGTACAAGCAGAAATTTCCGAGATCAACTTTTTCATTTGATTCTTCTTGACTGTATTGGATCCAAAAACTCTTTTGAAGGTAGGGTTTTTACCCCATCGTAGAAAGTACGAGCTAGTCTTTTGAAAACCACGGGGCACACGTTGGAAATGGTTCGCAACCACAACCATCTAGGCATATGTTTTAGCTGCGCCCAGGATTTGGACCCTCTCCGTTGAATCGAGGGTTGGGGACCAAGGATAAATACTTGCAATACTGGAAAATCATTATTCCATCAATGCACTGAATCCCTGACCAAACGGGGTTCGAAGCCTTCCCCAAGGAAACTCGGCAACGAGTCTTGTGCATGAAACAGAACTTTAATTTGGGTAAGCATGTGGAAAGCCCTCTCTGCCAATACTGCCAGTGTGGTTAAGGGTTCTGCGGCTAAAGGATTCGCACTTTCCCAGGTGGGCCCAAGTCGAACTGGTGCGATGTCCCACATCGAGTTCACCGATCCGACAAACGGAAATTCGACCGTGACAATTTTAAATGGCCGCGGTTTGCAAGTGGCAACCTTGTTCAATGGCCGCACCGAAGCGGGAAAAAAGAATCAGGT
>JAYVCH010000200.1:0-4156 GCA_043750055.1 Fibrobacteria bacterium | reverse complement strand
GGAAGCGGAGGACGTGAGGCATAGGAAGGCCGGATTACAAATCTGGGCAACACGAGTCCGTCAAACGGTGGAAAGCTTTTGGGTATTACCCAAACAATTCGAAAAGGAAAGGCCGTATCGAAGTGTGGCTAAGATAAAAGTTAATCGAGATGGACGAATACTCGGTGTGATTTGGTCAGAAAAAAGCCCTTCGCAAACTTTCAATAATTTAGCAAACCAAACTTTTAAGCGCATCAAAAGGTTGCCGGCTTTTCCGCCTCAGATTCAAGAACAAACTTTGGATGTGCAATACGAATTTATTTCCTTGGGAAAACAAAGCCCCAGACGAAAATTGGAAGTGCTCGAACCCGACCAACAGGCTCCACCTCCTCCTTAAACTTTAGCCTCCTCCTTAAATTTTATTCTCTTCCAGGTTTTTCAATTTCTGAATTGTGAATTCGATTTGTTTCCGAATCTCTGGGTCATTCTCTTCGGGAAGCAGTTCAATGAATGCGGGTAGCAGAGATGTGTCTTTGAGGTTCACCGCAGCTATGGCAAGATTTCGGAGTAAACTTTTTCGTCCAGCACGTGTTAAAGGGCTCCGCTTGAAACGACTTTGAAAACCTCCACTTTTCCGCAACAATCGAATCCATTCTAGGCCCGACTCCGGAAAGATCGAATTCGTTTCTGTTGCCTTACCGGCTTCGATAGACTTGTGATTCCATGGGCATACATCCTGACAGGTATCACAACCGAAAATCCAACCTCCGAAGCGATTGGAAAGATTGGGAGAAATAGCCTCCTTGGCCTCAATAGTCCAATAGGAAATGCACTTGTTGGCGTCCATAATTCCTGGACCCAAGAAAGCTTCAGTAGGGCATTGGTCTATACATCGTGTACATCCCCCACAAAATTCTTCTATGGGGGTGGACTGTGGAAGTTCCAAATCCAAAAAAAAACCGGCTAAATGGAAGGCTGAACCGTGAGTTCGGTTAAGAGTACAACAGTTTTTTCCCCTCCAGCCCAAACCCGCTTCGCTGGCCAAGTCCCTTTCAAAAACGGGGGCGGTGTCAACAAAGCCATAAAAGGGGAGAGAGGGATTATCGAGATGGGTTTTCAAAAATATTTCTGCGTCATGAATAAGGTTGCGCGCTTCTTTGTGGTAGTCGGTTTGACCCACATAAGACGCGACTCGATAGGATTTTATGGTTGTCTGATTCTCTTTATCATAATCCTTTGGTCGCCCACCCAATGGGCGGGCATAGGGAAAAGAAAAAACAATGGTGGATTTAGCCCAAGGATGAAAGTCACGGGGAGACATCCTTTCTTGGATTCGCGTCGACATGTAATCCATGGATCCGTGATAGCCCTTATCTACCCAGGCTTTCAAGTGATCCGAATTTGGGGGTCGATTTGTGGAAGCGACTCCCCATTCAAGAATCCTGGGATGCCTTGCAAAAAATTCTCGCAAGGCATCCAGAGGAGTCATGTCTTCCTCTTTTTCTGACGAGCAGCAGGGTATAGAATATTATTCAAAATCAATCGATAACCTGGGGAATTTTTAAAGAGACTGAGATCGGTGGGTTGGTCCCCGACTGCATGGGAATAGTCTTCTGGATCATGACCTCCATAATAGGTGAATTGCCCTTGACCAAGATTGCCATGCAAATAACGCACGGCGTCTTGCCCATTGGCCTGCCCTAAAATGGTGATGGATTTTTTAACTATGGATTTTGGAAAAGACGTCGCCAATCCGAAAAAGCCCTTGATGAGATCGGTGTGATTTTGACAAAGCATGGCGGGAACGGGATCGTATTTTGGAGAGAATGGAAATAGGATGAAATCATTGGCCGGGCGTCTTCGCAATGGCCCAGCATTGACTTGGTTGTAATCGATATTTCCATGGGAAGCAGACATGGGATCGGTATCCATTGAGAAACCAGTAAAGGCAAGTGAAAGATTAAAATCCAAGTCTTTGGAAAGGTTTGGGCTTGGAGGGGTGCCATCGTAAACAATATCAGCACCATCGGTTTTGGCACAGGCCAGCGCCATGTCTAGTGTGTTACAGGCTAAACACATGGCGAAGAGGAAGCCGCCCTTTTCTACAAAATCACGAATGGATAAAGCCACGGCTTTTTTGACCATGACATTGTTTTTGAATCCAAGATCTAAAGCTGTTTTTTCATTCGCTGCGACTTGATTGATATACCACGAGGCTCCCCGAAAGGACGAATAGAATTTTGAATACTGTCCCGTGAAATCTTCGTGGTGGAGATGTAGCCAATCATATTGTGATAGCTTTCCCTCGATGATTTCCTTGTCGTAAATTTTAGTATAGGGAATCTCCGAATATGTCATCGCGAGCGTTACCGCGTCGTCCCAGGGTTGTTTGGTCAAGGGCGTATAGACCGCAATTCGCGGTGCTTTTTCAAGCATGACCTTGTCCATATTTCCAGCTTCAATTTCGGCATAAATCCGATCCACATCTCCATCGGTTTCAGTTTCGAACAAGACGCCTCGCTTAGCCGCTTCCCGTTTCAGAGTGGGCAATTCATCTAGCATGAAGCTTCCACCTCGATAATTAAGCAGCCACTCAACGGGATGTCCGCTTACGACGGATAAATAAGCGATTCCATAAGCCTTAAGATGGTCGGTTTGAGAAAGGTCCATGGGGATAAGCATTTTTTCCGCACAGGCCAAGGAAAAAAAACTGAGAGAAAATAAAGCGATGATTGGTATGGTGATCCGTTCCAATGACTTGTTGAACTGTGTCATAGTATCAAGATACGCGTTTTTCAAGAAATGATCTCCTCACCCGCTATGCAAACCATCAATACCGCATGAGCCTCACTTACAATTTCTTCATAAATATCATATTCCGGATGATGGTGGAGGCTTAGGGCAATGAAATCGGCCTTAGCGCCAGGCTTGAGGCATCCTAAATTTGACTCTTGTTTTAAAGCCCGAGCGCCGTTGAGTGTGGCCATCGCCAAAATGTCGTAGCAAGGAAGCGAGGGATAGTTTCGATGGAGTTCTGCCATCTCATCGAAAAGACTAAGGCCTTCATTTGAGGCCAAGCTATCGGTTCCTAGGCACAAATTTATTCCAGCCACACGCAAGGAATCGAGTGAAAATCCTTCATGATTGAAAAAGGCCTTGCTCCGAGGGCAATGAACCACGGAAATTTCTTTTTCGGATAAAATCCCAATGTCTTCCTCGGTTAAATGATTACAATGGGCGAAGAGAGCGCCCTTTGGTATAAGCCCATGACGCTGGAGATATTTAATCGGGGACTCTGAATTTTTCCAGAGATAGTCCGGAAAAATCCGTCGGCAGAATTCCAGCAACGTTCCTCGTCCTTCAAGAAACATGCGGGACTCTTCAACACTCTCAGCTACGTGTAGAGTATATGGCCCTTGATTGTGGTTGGGGTTTGATATCGGCCCGGAGTCACGACCCTTCGCTGCTTCACGCATCAATTCTACCGAACAGGAATATGGCGCATGGCATGTCAAACCAGGATTTAGTAGATGCGTGGATTTTGGGAGCGAGTTTAATCGCGCCTGGGCTTGGCGAATTTTTTCAGGGGCCATTTCCGGATTTAGTCCCACGAGCTCCAAATAGGGAAAGGAACGGATGGGTAATTTTGCTAATTCGAAAATGGATTCACCCGTATTGCCCACATCAATGATAGTAGTCGTGCCATTTTTCAAACATTCGAGGGCACCAAGGCGCGCGGCTTGACGATAATTTTCCGCCTCTAACCCTTCCAAGGCTTTGCGTAATCTGGAAACCCAGATTGGAAAAGATTCTCCCCTGGGCAATTGTCCTCGTACCATTCCAAGTTCAAGATGGCAATGCGCATTGATCAGTCCCGGCATAAGAATGGCATCGGGAAAATCCTGCAAGCCCTCGTCCGGAGCCCGTTCTAGAGAATCCAGAGGCCCGACTTGAAGGATCTTGTCGCCGAATATTTGAATACAGCCCCAGGGTATTGGAGCGCCGTCCATTGTGATCAAGTAACGCCCGCGATAAATCAACGGGTTATTCTCCTAAGCAGGAAGGCGGGGGTAGGTACACATTCTAAAGACAATTATAGTATCCTATAACCAGGATTTCCGACAAAGATTGGGAATTCCAGACTGATTCATACGGGGATGACTAAATCGAGGGATAT
>JAYVCH010000199.1:0-15492 GCA_043750055.1 Fibrobacteria bacterium | reverse complement strand
GGACGCATGGTGATCCTGACGCCGAATATTCGTTTCGCCTATCGAGAGTATTGGGACTTTTTTGATCACCAAATTCCCTTGACCGATAAAAGTGTGGCCGAAGCCTCCTTGATGGCGGGTTTTAGAATCCGAACCGTGATTCCCGCTTTTTTACCCTATACTACCAAAAGCCGATTTCCCCAGTGGGATATTCTCGTAAAACTTTACCTAGCGATTCCATTACTGTGGAGAATTTTTGGGAAACAGGCTCTCGTGGTAGCGGAGAAACACACGGCAGCATGACCACAAGCACTTCCCAGGATGCGTCAAAGCGACTCGGAACTTGGGCCGGGCGTTTTGATTTGGGCTGGGGCTGCATAGCATATTCCTTATTCTATTTCTTTTTTGATTTTCAATTTTCTGTCCTGCATACAGATGATTTCGCCTACGTCAGCAGCTTTCTAGAAACCTTGGCAAGGGGACGAATCTACACTTACGAATATCTAGCACCATTTAGCGCTACCATGTCTGCGACCTGCGCGTTTATCTACACGATGACCGGAAATTTTTATTTGAGCACATTTGGTTTGCTTGCAATTTCTTCGATTGCAACTTTTGTTTTGCTTCGGTATTTATTGGCTAGAACCCTACCCTCGAGTCAAGCTACCTGGCTCGCGTTGATCTTTTCGACTACGCCATTATTGCAAGTGAAAGCGGCCGATTTTCATGGGAGCATTCTTAATCTTGCCTTATTTATGGCTGCACTAATCCTTTTCGATAGCGGTCGTTTAGCCTGGTTTTTTGGAATCGTCTTTCTTGCGTTCGCTAATCGACAAAGTCATATCGTACTTCTGATCCTTCCCCTGTGGCAATTTGTGAGGCATTTTCGCGCAGGTAGCATAGAATGGAAAATAGTGATCTACTCCCTGCTGTTCGGAGTTGGGGCGATATTGCTTTATCTCTTCATGAACAAAACCTATGCCCAGACCCATGCTATTTACATTTATACAACATGGGGGAGCCGCATTGAATCTACCTTGGAAGCCGCATTGGCAGGATGCTTTGTCGCGATTGGGGCGATGTCATTATTTGGTACAATTTTCACTTCCCCCTTCAAAACATTTTCGAATAATCTGCGTCGATGGCAACTACCGCTTTTGTTTAGCATGGTACTGCTGGTCTTAACAGTATTTTTCTGGCGAGTGGACTTGATCAAAAATGACACCCCGTTTTTTGGTTACCTCGACTGGAGCACGTTCAATCAAACGCTACCTTGGTTGCTTTTAATTTTGCTTTGGTTTATGGATTACCGACTTTTGGTGCCATCCCCTTACTTTGCGTTGTCGGCTGGATTTATTATGGTCGTTTCTGTCAGGGGCATTTGGTGGGATTATTATTTCGTTGAGATTCTAGTGCTTAGCCTTCTCCTTGTTGCTAAGCAAAGGCTCAGTGCGAACCGATTGAGTATTTCAGTCAAAGGAATTCTAGGACTAATCCTGTTTTTCAATTTATTCTATGGATACTTGATGCGTATGAGCGCCGACAAAGAAAATCTCAGCGTGACTGTGTATGAACGGCTTGAACGTGAAGGCAAGATTACACCTGCGAGAATGACAAGTGCCCCCTATGGATATTTGGGATGGAAATTGTTCGATTATTACATGTTAGATGAGGGCAGAAACTTTACTGGGTTGGCTGATTTTATTCATTATGTGAGCTTAACAGGTGTAGTTATGGAAACGCAACTGCCTTGGAGACGTCACTATCGAAAAAATATCCCAGAGAATGCGCACCTTTTGGAATCTGGATTTTGGCGCATCGGGTTCATCAATTTACCGTATCGATTCGTGGATTTGGGAAAAGCCACATCGGGTTCGCCTGTCCAAACGCCTTCCTTTTTACTTGATTCTTCCGTTTTTCATGAGCGACGTTTCCCTTTGACAAATCGGGAATGGGCCACGCTGATCGATTCCTTGCAGACCAAGCCCAAAGGAATTCATGGCAACTGATTCCGGTTTGAATTCAAGGCAGGGAACAATCCTTAAGTCAAAGTCGAATCGGAAATGGATTTTTCCAGTATTTGCTTGTGGCCTCTATGCTGTCCTTTATTTAAGCTTAATTTATTACCCCGGCCTTGTTCGAATGGATGATTTCGGATACTTGCAAGGCGTTATAGAAACCCTGGCCCAGGGACGAATTCAAACCCACCAATGGCTGGAACCCTATAGCGCTTCGCTATCGGCTTTGTCCTCAATTGCCTATCTGACAACCGGAAATTTTCCGCTCAGTACTTGGGGGTTTCAATCCCTGTTTGTGTTCTTTAACGTCGCGCTCTTATATCGACTATTCCGCTTCCGATTGGACTCAAAGGCTTCGTCCATTTTAGCTTTGGTCATTGGGAGCAATCCGGTCTATTGGCATAAATGTTCTGAATTCGGGGGTACGGTGACAACGGTAACATTTGTGCTACTGTCACTTTGGGCCTATTTGAGCGGTCGTTGGATGTGGTTTTTCCTAACCGCATTTCTCGCCTTTTCCAATCGTCAGAATAGCATTGCCTTGTTGGCCCTTCCTGTATACCATTTTTATTCAGGCCAAAGCCACAAGGATAAAACCGGAACCAAAGCGAGCCCAGGGTGGGCGAGTCGTTGGGCTTTAGTGGCGGGAGTAATTCTGTTTATCGCTGGGGCACTATTTTTACATTCCCAAATGAACCAAACGATAGCACAACAATACGGAATCTATGCGGGCATGAATCCCGGTAAAGTTTCCGCAATCCTGCATACGCAATTATTCGGAATTTTTTCTGGCCTTGCTTTCCTGTCCATCTTTGGACTATTGACTGGCGAGAATCCCCGGCAAAATCTCAGGACTAATTTTCGCGAACCGAAGGCACTGTTGATTCTAACTTTAGGCCTCTGGCTCTTGCCGATTTTTTGGTCGATGCCACTCATTTCTTTTTTGACGCCGTTGATTGGAAGTGTGGACCGAACTTTTTTCCTTCAGAAAATATTATTGGTTGTGATTCCCATCTTGCTCTGGACATTGGACTACCGGCATCTAAAATTGGATGGCCCCTTTTGTCTCTTTGCTGCATACATCTTCATGAGCGGACTTAGGGGATACTGGTATGATTTCTACCTGATAGATGTAGCGCTCGCAGCGTTGTTTTTTCGGTTCACAAGGGAAGGAACCTTTTCGATGGGTCCATGGCCCATAGTCGTGGCGGGATTGCTTTTCGCAGCAAATGTCGGTTGGGGTTATGGCTATAAACTGCTTTCCGATAAGCAAAAGCTCTCAGTATCGGTTTATGAGAATTTGGAAAGAACGGGAAAGACAAAAGTCGAAGACATGACCGATGCCACCTTTGGATATTTAGGGTGGAAGCTATTCGATCAGTATTGGCATCACGAGCGAATAACTTACTTGGCAAATTTTATGTGTTATGGACGCCGAGATCGAGTGGTGATAGAATCGGAATTACCTTGGCGCAGAACGTTTAAAAGTGGAGAGGCGACGGGGAATGTGGTTGAATCGGGATTGGCTTCCATCGGGTTTTTTCAGCTCCGCTACCGTGTCCTGGATAAACACAGTAGTTCGAATATTCCGTTTTGTGAAAGTGAGCCACTTGTATTGGATCGGTCGAGTTTTAGAATAAAGCCCTTCCCACTGAATGAAAGGGAATGGTCTCAATACGTTGAGGAGCAAAGACAGCAAATTCGAGATCGTTAATTTTTTAAAATGAATTCTTGGCCTGATTTCAAGGCACTTATATATTGGGTCCACTCTTGACGGTTAAGTGGATAACTCTTTTTGTGATATTTTTCTTTATCGATGGACAATCGGCTACCTATACCAATCGATTCCTCTCTATCCGAATGCAAATCCATGACTCGATACCTCAAGGATAAAAATCCAATTCTTGCCATGCCCTCTTTTAAAATTTCCGAACCAGGCTGAACTTTCCGTTTAAACTTGCGTCTCCAGGGAAGTTCGGTATCGATGACTACTCTTTCCATTCGGATATGTCGTAAAAAAGCGCCAAAATTTGTAAAAGGTTCGTTGACCCTGGAATAGTCAAACAATTTCCAGCCATCATATCCAAATGTCGCATCGGTCATATTTTCAACGTCAACTCTTCCTTCCCGCTCTAAATTTTCGTAAACCTGGTTGGAAAGCAAGTTTTTGTCACACATGATTTTGTACCCGTAACCCCAAAACAAGTGAGCCAGAAGTGAAACTAAAAGGACAGGAAATGTCGCACGAGTCAATGCTTGCGGGCTCTCTTGGCTAAGCGAATAAATGAATACCACCAAACCGATATCGAGTAAATAAATATCAAACCAAAATCCACGCATACTCGTGATAATGATGTAAGATCCAGCTAGGCAGAGCCAAACATTGAAACGCAGTGATTTCCAATTTAAAACCCATAGTAACACGGGGATGACGGCCAGCAGCAAATATTGAATCTGTCCGGCATGGTCAAGGCTACCTATAAATGGAGCTTGAAAGTCAACCAATGGTTGCACCCCAAAGAGGTAAAGGAGAAGAAAAAGGGCCGTGGCAATTCCCGGTGTCCATGGATTACGATAATTCGTTTGGAAGTTAATCCATACACGGGATCCCAAAAGAGCTTGGAAAAGGGATAGAAAGGACAACGCCAAAAAAAATCCCACTAAAATACTTTTACCAATGTTTAGGATTGATTCAGAATCAACGGTACTATAAATGCTATGCATTTGTGCATAGGAGCGATTCAGATTTAGATGAAGGAGAACGCTTGAGAATAAAAATAAAATCAATCCTCCGACCAGCATTTTTTTATTTGTCCCCGCCCGTTCAAAAATCAAGTGATATATCGGAAGTGCGAGCAAGGCAATACTGTTTTGTCGATTTGCAAAGGCGATGAATACCAATCCGAAAAACCAAATCCAGCGTCGCTGGTGATAGGCTATCAGGGCCGCCATCACAAAACTAAAGGTAAAGGTGTTGCCGCCAAATTCGGAACATTTGTACCAGTAAATGGGTTGCGTGGCAATGACTAAACCCATGCAAGAGGAGTCGCGCCATGAAAGATTAATTCTAAGCAACCTCATGAGAAGTAAAAAGTTAGCCAGCACAAAAAGCGACTGAAGTCCCCAAGTACTGAGAGGAAAATTTCCAGTTAAGGAATATGTCCAAGCGGCCAAGGAGGAAGAGGAAGCAGTGTAAGGTGCTAGCCAATCATGTGTAAAAGGCCGGCCTCGGATTATCGTTTCGATCACACTCTGCAAGTATCCAAAATCATCATAGCGAAGCATGCCAGGGTGATAAAGCAAGGCAAAGTATGCAAGGGCGTAGAGGAGGAACGCGGAAAAAGGCCACTGATAGGTTTTTAACATTCAGGTTTGTCGATATGGGCAATAAACCGCATTCATGTTGAATCCATTATATCGAATTGCGCCCGCAAAATCCTGAAATGAAACAGGATTTGACGGAATAGTTGACAGGAGACGGGGGTTTGGTGTTAAATTATTGATATGTCACCTGAATTATGTTTCGAATCCACAATCGCAGAGGCTCTTAAGGCCCCGGTCACCGGCATTTCCGGTATTATTATGATTCGAATCCTAGCCAGGAGCGGGCGCAGACTTTTTTAGGGAATCACCCAAAAAGACAGTCAAGCCCGCTCTCCAGAGTGGGCTTTTTTTTTGCCTCCAAATTTCTTTGGGAGGCCATGTTGATGGACAGTGAAGGTAAACAGACCCGGAAAGGTCGGATATAATGAAGACGGTAAAAATCTACGACACCACTCTCAGAGACGGCAGTCAAGCCAAGGGAATTTCATTTTCTTTGGAAGACAAACTCACCGTAGCCCGCAAGCTGGATGATTTTGGCGTTGATTATATCGAAGGAGGCTGGCCCAATCCGACCAATCCATTGGACATCGAATTTTTCAAGCGAACGGCTCGTATGGAATGGAAGCATGCCCGTATCGCCGCTTTTGGAAGCACCTGTCGGCCCAAAATCAATCCGCGAGAGGACTTGATCCTAAAACATTTGGTGGAAACCGCTGCTCCCGTTATCACCATTTTCGGAAAGAGCTGGGACTTGCATGTAACTGAGGTGTTACGGACCACCTTGGAAGAAAACCTCCGCATGATCAAAGATTCCGTCGCTTATCTCAAAGAACATGCAGAGGAAGTGGTTTACGATGCTGAACATTTTTTCGATGGCTATTTGGCCAATCCCGAATATGCCATCAAAGCCTTGGAAGCCGCTCGTGATGGGGGCGCGGATTGCCTTGTACTTTGTGATACCAACGGGGGAATGTTGTCCTGGAAAGTGGAAGAAATCACTGCCTTGGTTAAAGCGCATTTGGCTCGCCCCGTCGGCATCCATGCTCACAACGATACCGGAACGGGCGTTGCCAATTCTTTAGCTGCCGTGCGGGCCGGTGCGATGCAGGTTCAGGGTACGATTAATGGTTACGGGGAGCGCTGTGGTAATGCCAATCTCACCGTCATTGTTCCTGCTTTGCAACTCAAAATGGGAATCCAAGTGGTCTCCTCGGAGCAATTAAAAAACCTACGCGGATTGAGTCTTGCGGTCAGTGAACTGGCGAATTTGGCGGATGATATTCGTCAGCCCTATGTTGGGGAAGCGGCTTTCGCTCATAAGGGCGGGGCTCATATTGATGGTGTGATGAAACTGGCACGTAGTTTCGAACATGTGGACCCTGCCCTGGTGGGTAATGCGCGCGACTTTATCGTGTCCAATCAAAGTGGCAGTTCCTTGGTTTGGGATAAGATCAAAGCCATCCAACCCGATCTTGATAAGCGTAGTCCTCAAGTCGCCGCCGTTCTCGCAGATGTCAAACAGAAGGAAGACGAAGGCTATCATTTCGAAATCGCCGATGCCAGTTTCCAATTGTTGGCCCGTCGCAAACTAGACCTTTGGAAAGACCGATTCGAATTCCTGGGTTTTAGATCCATCGAGGAGAGGCGGGAAAACGGCGAGGTCCATTCCGAATTTACGATCAAACTAAAGGTCGGTGAGGAAGTGGAACATACCGCCGCTGAAGGCAATGGGCCTGTCGATGCCATGAATGCAGCGGTGTGGAAAGCATTACGTCGGTTCTTTCCGATTTTGCAAAACATCGAGGTGATCGATTATAAGGTTCGGGTGCTGGACAATAATAAGGGCACGGGCGCGAAGGTACGAGTTTGGATCCGTTTCCATGATCGAACGCGGCCGGAAGAAGAGGCTTGGGCAACGCTAGGAGTGTCCACTAATATTATCGAGGCGAGTTGGTTGGCCTTACTGGATGGAATCAATTACAAGCTTCTGCACGGCTAAAGAAATATGGAACAGTTGCAAACTTGGAATCCTGAAACCTATGCCTTAAATGCGCGCTTCGTGGCAGATTTGGCAATGCCCGTGGTGGACTTGCTCAATCCACGCCTTGGAGAACGGATTCTAGACTTGGGTTGTGGCGATGGCTATCTGACGGCAAAACTAGCGGCCATGGGCTGTGAAATGGTTGGGGTGGATGCCAGCGCCCCACAAGTGGAAGGCGCCAGAAAACTGGGTCTTGATGCACGAGTGGATGATGCACAACGGTTAAATTTTTCAGAAGAGTTCGATGCGGTATTCAGTAATGCAACCTTGCATTGGATGTGCGATCCAGAAGCCGCGATAGATAGTGTCTGGCGTGCTTTGAAACCGGCTGGACGTTTCGTGGGTGAATGCGGGGGAGAGGGTTGCGTTTACGAAATCCGCAATGCGTTGCAGGCAGCGCTATTAAAACGGAGCGTGGATATTGCCATTGTGAATCCTTGGTATTTTGCTTCGGCTGAAGAGTACCGGAAAAAATTAGAGGCCAGGGGTTTTCAAGTTGAAAGTATCGCAGTATTCCCGCGACCCACGGCTCTACCCGGTGATGTCCGTGCTTGGCTAGAAACCTTTGCAGAAAGCTTTATGTCGCCGATTCCCAAGTCCTTACGCAACGAATTCTTGAACGAGGTGCAGGAAGCGCTGCGTCCTATTCTGAGCACTCCCGAAGGCGCATGGACGGCGGACTACACTCGACTCAGGTTCCGGGCGATAAAGCCCGGATAACCTGGGAGCGTGAGGATTATTTTTTTACTCGAATGCCATCGATGAACACGGCACCATCATTTCGGATTTCGGCTTTGGAGTCGGCCTTAGCTTTGCCATCCACATAAGGTGTAAAGGCTCCGTATCCCGTTCCACCTTCTCCGAAATTTAATTGACCCTTGGACAGAATCACTCCGTCCTTGGCGCGAATTTCCGAGGTCATGACTTTGTTTGTGCCATCGCCGTTCGCACTCCAGATATATTTACACTCATTGCCCCCAACGACCTTCGAAAGGGCCGCCGTGTCCCCATGAATATGAATGAGCGCCGTGTCGGTGGGTGAAGTCCGTGTTAATAACAATCCATCATCGCCTTCCTTGACAACCTTGATATGGCTGAGGGTCGTGACCCCAAGCCGTGAAACCGTTCTGTCGAATTCACCTAAGCCTGAAGTCGCAAGTATGCCGGATGAGTATTCTTCGAAGGACGGTTTGCCTGCGGCGTCTTTAACTTTAAGCGTGTCTTTAAAGGCCCCGGTATTGGCATCGGTCCAACCTGAACTTTGGATATTGGGCCCCAAGTTGCGAGAATAGGAGCCAACACCTTTAGCGATTTTACCTCCTGTGGTCACGGAAGAGTCTCCGTTTTCGAAGTACCGAATTTCTTGCCAGTCAGAAAGATTCTTAGCCGGGTCCACTGTACGAGTCGTCACATTTCGAATGACACTTTGAGAGTTGACGGCTTTATGAATTTCTTGATGGATGGATGTTCCGGCCGTTGCGGTTTTTCCTGAGTAAATTCCCCCATCTGGAGTAAAAAGATCCACAGTGGACAGGACTGGATTCCCAGTTTTGTAGAAGGTTTCCGACAACCAGCGAACAATTTTGTCATCGTTTGGTGTCGTTAAGTCATTGGGTAGGATCCATGTGACTCGCAGGGTGGAATCGATTTTGGAAATCGAGTCGCCTAATCCTTTTGGAATATAATTTGCATAGGATTTGTGATCCAAAACTTTAACCGTGTCCTTACCCGAAAAACCAGAGGTTGCCGATTGCGTGCTCAGGAACGAAGCCGTGCCATCCTTGAAGGTCAGGTTCCCAGAGAAATAAAGGATTTTTGCCTCGTCCAATTTTCCCGAACCCGTGAACACTTCCACCAAGCTGTCGGTATGGGTAAGTGTATCGATGCCAGGAGCGAACTCAGTTTTAATCCAACATTTATTGGCCGTCCCGAGGCTTGGATTCCAAAAGGTTCCATCTCCATCCGCATCGCCAAAATGAATGAAGGCTTGATCCTTGCCAATGGAGCTTACTAACCGTCGATTATAGGGATAAAGTTCATTGTCTGATTTGGTCAAATAATCTCCATCCGCGCCTGCTCCAAAAATTTCAGAATCGAATTGCAAGGTTCCATCGTCCAGCTCGCGGAATGAATTGACAATCACCTTGGTTTTATTGTTTCCTGCATGAGTGAGGATGAATTTATCCCCATCTCCATCAGTAGTAGTTTGCCACCAAATGGTTTTGCTTTTTACAAAAATGGAATCAGTCCAACTCGTTGGCGCACCAGAACCCAGGCTGTCATAATAGGTGGTTTGTCCATGCGTAGTATAGGTGATGGTTTTCCAAGTGGTGTCGCCGAGAACCGTGACCCATTTTTTCATTAACTTGACCACCTTTCCAGCTACGGCTTGATTAAGAATGGCATCCCCATCATCATCGAAGACTTGGGCAGTCACGGTTTTTCCATTCGCATAGATACGCTTTGAAACATGGCTAATCGCGGTGGGATTGGCGGATGTGTAGGGATGTTTATAGACAATGGAATCGAGTCCTGTTCCCGATCCAGTGGAATCGATGAAATCATAAGTTCGCAGCCATTGAACATATCCTTTTGAGGAATCATTGTAACGGATCCAGGATGTGTCCTTGGACAAGGTGAGTGGAGGTGCGAATTGATTTGTTGAAGCGACTGCAGATGATTTCAAAAGCGCGGCTCCGACGGAGTATCCACGCGAATCAGAATAGCCGGCAGGCGATTTGGCCGGTTTCCAACTTGTGGCGGTGGGAGGCGCAGAAGTGGTGAGTGGAGCATCTTCTTGCGGAGCTGCGGATTTGGCCAACCGTTGCTGTGTTGACGCATCCTTATTTAATCCATAACTGGGTTCCACGGTAAAACCCAAAGTGACTCCAGACCCATTGGAAATCCCAGTGTCATTTCTGGCCTCGGAATCCGAATTACTCATCACACAAGCTTGAAGTATTATGCCAATGGCGATAAAGCCTAGGCTGACTCTACTCACTGCCATGGGTTTCTCCTTTTTTAAAATCGCGCGGGTACGGGGGAATTTTTTCATAGGATTATGGTCCCCGGCAAGGCGCCATTGATGGTGACTTTGCCAACTTTTCCCAGGGTTACAGTAATGTGCCCTGTTCCCGTTGTCGGTCCGACCCATGACAGGGTTATGGATTTTGTGTCATCTGTACCCGCAGAAACGTTGATGGAAGCACTGCCGGTATAGAGAATATCTGAATACGTATTTATGGTTCCATACGCCTCCAGTACAGCAGTATGAGCACCTGGAGAGATATAATCGTAGAACACCACTACCGTTTGACCCCCTGAAAATTGGGTTGTCACCGAGGAATCGGCCTTAATCACTCCGTCCACTTTTAAAACGACCCTCTTCACTTTGACTGCATCCTTTCCCGTGCCCGCAGTTGAGGACGCGACACTATCCGGCAAGCTGTTGAAACGGGCTTCATACATCGCGAAGCGTGAAGACAGGTTAAGACTCACTTGGGCAGTGTCCGATGGCTTGACATAAAAGGAAGCGGTCGATCCGGTGTGGATTAGGGAATCTTTCACATCCAAAGTTTTTGCCGACAGGACCCAGCTACGCAATGGTTTAAGGGTGAAGTTCCGACTTACCGTCACCTGTGCGTTACCGGAAACCGATGTGGTATCCCGAATTGTATCAGGAGGTGTGGTTGCGGAAATTCCCGTGATAATAAGTTTGGAAAGGTTGATAGCATTGGACTTACCCAAGGCGCCGACTTTCCCTAGAATTATGGTCGATTGGACGAGAGCTAACTGAGTGTCGCTGGTGTTATCTACCGAGCTGGAAGCGGGAGTAGATCCACAACCTGAGGATAAAATAACCGCAGCCAATCCTAGGGCAATTAAAGAGGGTAGTTGCATTGCTCGCAAGTATTGGATCCTTGGTACTAAATTGTCATGGCTTGGAATCATTAGGATACTTACAGGTATCGGCCAAAATCCAGGTTTTTTAACATGATTTTTAATTAACGAAAAGCAGTTATCCTTAAGCCCTGAAAAGATTTGAGGCGGGACTTGGATTATCTCTAAAAAGGATAGAGTGGTAAACAATTCCAAAAGAATTTTTTAAAGTTTGGAAAGTCTTCAACCGATAATGAAACCGGGCATCATGCGCATCATCCCCATTGTCTCTCTGAATCATCCCGATGTGAGAACCATCACATCCCGGGAACCGAGTCCTTCTCCTGAAATCACCGACAAGGTTAAAACCATATTACGGGACGTCAAGACCCAAGGGCACGCGGCGGTTTTAAACTATGCCCAAAAACATGATGGCTTGACCGGCCCATTAAAAGTCAGTGCTGCTGAAATCCAATCGAAGGCAAAAAAATTGGATTCTATGGTTCAAAAAGCTATTCGTTGCGCTATCGTAAATGTTCGTCGTTTCCATACTTTACAAATGGAAAAATCCTGGAGCTTCACAGGAAATGATGGCGAATCTTTGGGCCAGGTCATTCGCCCGTTACGTCGCGTGGGAGTCTATGTTCCCGGTGGCGCGGGTACTTATCCCTCCACACTCATCATGAACTCCGTTCCTGCGCAAGTAGCCGGTGTCAAGGAAATCGTAGTCGTAACACCTGCCCCCAATGGCATTCATCCCAGCATTGCCTACGTTTTAAAGGAACTGGGAATTACCGAAGTCTATCGTATTGGCGGAGCCCAAGCCATAGCGATGCTCGCCTATGGAACAAACAAAGTGGAACGCGTCGATAAAATCGTCGGCCCCGGTAACGTCTTCGCTACCCTAGCCAAAAAAGAAGTCTTCGGAACCGTTGACATAGACATGATAGCCGGCCCCTCGGAAATCCTACTCCTCGCCGATGAAACCGCTGATCCAGATTGGGTCGCCGCCGACCTCCTCTCCCAAGCCGAACACGGCTCAGGGTACGAAGCCGCCCTCTGCATCACCACTTCGGCAAAAGTCGCAAAATGGATCGCGGACTGCGTATCTCAACAAGTAGCCGCCTCCCCCAAACGCGCCGTCTTAGAAAAATGTCTTTCTCGCTTCGGTCGCATCTACATTGTTAAAAACTGGACCCTAGGCTGCGCCCTTGCCAACGCCATCGCCCCCGAACACTTAGAGATCCTCACCCGAAATCCCCAAGTCCTAGCCAAAAAAATCCACAATGCGGGCGCAATTTTTATCGGCAGCTATTCCTCCGAACCCGTAGGCGATTATTTCGCCGGCCCCAACCATGTCCTTCCCACCAACGGCTCCGCACGCTTCTTCTCCCCCCTTGGAACCTACGACTTCTACAAACGCACCAGCCTGATCCAATACACCCCCAAAGCCATGCGCAAAAACGGCCCACTCATTGCCGCCCTAGCCGATTCAGAAGGCTTCCACCACCACGCCCAAGCCATCCGCAAACGCCTCTAAAGCTGGATTAAAACAAACACCCAGAATCCATCAACCACCCAAAATACTCCACCCCAACAACTTCCCAACCTTCCAGAAGCTCCCTCTCTCCGAGCCTCCTCTCCGATCCCTCTGCGAATCTTCTCCGAATCCCAAACCAAAGAGGGGCTCGATTACGAGCCCGCGCCCTCCACAGCACCTCCCATCCCATCCCCGCATTCCCTCACCGCTCCCATCGCCGCACTCACGCTCCGATCCCACTCCGATCCTTCTCTGTATCTTCTCCGATTCTTCTCCGGAAACCGCGCAGCCTCTTGGTGACCACTATTGACAGGGCTCGGGCGGGCGTGGGGGTGGCCGTCAGGCGTAGCAAGGGCGAAGAACCCTCACCAAAAGCAAGGGCTGAGTGCATAACAGACCCAAATCACGAAGCCCTTGCAGCAAACCCACAGCCCCGAATTGGTGAGGGTTCATAAGACCCTGCGAGTCGATTCGCCCGCCGCGCAGCCGTAGGCCATCCCCACGCCCGCCCGAGCCCGGTAACCAGGGATTACTCAACAAGATTCCAGCGAATCCACTTTGAAGGCTTCTCACCCGAGGCCGCCAAAAGAGACTCATAAGAATTTCCGACAATATTGCGAATAGGAATTTTCAATTGGGCTGAATCTTTGGCCCATTCGGGAAGGGAATCATGACAACTTTTTCTACTTCGCATTTGACCATAGGTGAGCAGCAGGGTGCTTTTTTCCTGCAACCATTTTCCATGCATTTCCAATAACAAGCAATTATCGACAACATGCTTTTCTTCAAAGACACCTTGATCCTTAAGCAATCGTTCCATCAAGTAGTTCTGGCTGCTGTACTCTTTGTCAAACACATCGTATTTACCCACCACCAAGGATCCGGTTTTCTGACATTGGACAAACAAAAAGCTTATCGGTAAAATCAGGCTCAAATATTTCAACTGCACCCCCCTAAACAAAACCCAATGAAATTGGGAATCTCCGGAATTATCCGATTTTTTATTGCCTATATCAGTCTATTTGTAAGCAGTTGTAACATTTACACTACCCTCCTAGGCAAACTCTTCGCAAGTTGGTCTAATTAAGGATGAAAAATGTCCACGTGTCTTTTGACAGGAATTTAAAATGACTCAACCTTCGCCCACCATTTCCCGGCGCATTATTTCTTGGTTCGATTCTTATGCACAAGCCGATGTCGAAAAAGATTTTTCCAATCAAAATCAATGGGTTTGGCCCATCCCCTTTGCCATTTTAACCCTTTCGGTATTGGCTGTTTTTATCGTGGGCTGGAGCTGGATAGCCATTGCCACTTGCGCATTTCTGTACTTCATTCGCATGTTCGGCATCACGGGTGTATATCATCGTTACCTATCTCACCGAACCTATAAAACCTCAAGATGGTTTCAATTTGTATTGGCCTATCTTGGGAATTCCGCTGCCCAACGTGGTCCTTTGTGGTGGTCGGCGCATCATCGACATCATCATCGTTATTCTGATGAACCCGACGATATTCACTCTCCACGGCAGACGGGATTTTGGAACAGTCATATTCTTTGGTGGAGTCGTAGAAAAAATATCGCAACGCGCACGGACTTGGTTCCCGATCTCGCAAAGTTTCCCGAATTGATTTTCTTAGATCGATTCGATGCTTTGGCCCCAATTTCGGTGGGTGTACTTATGATTGCGTTCGGCGCAGCCTTGCATCGGTTTTTTCCAACCCTTGGGACAAATGCCTTACAAATGTTTGTGTGGGGGTTCTGCGTTTCCACCGTGGTTCTCTTTCATGGAGTGGCAACCATCAACTCCCTATCCCATGTTTTTGGGTCGCGTCGGTTTCAAACTACGGACACAAGTCGTAATAATTTTCTCCTCGCCATAATTACCCTGGGCGAAGGATGGCACAACAATCACCACCACTATTGCAACTCTACTCGGCAGGGATTTTTCTGGTGGGAAATTGATATCACTTATTATGGATTAAAACTTTTGGAAAAAATGGGACTGGTTTGGGATTTAAAACCTGTGCCCAAACGTTTATTAAGTCCACAGGCAAAGCCCGAAATAAATCGGTCCTATGCTGGGGCTCGGACCCTCTCCTTTGATGCCCCGATTCCAGCTAGGGAACGTTTCACAGGGACGATAAGCTCAAGCCAAGCAGACTCACTTTCCCCGCCAGCGCCGTTAAGAAGCCCAGATATTTCAAATTCATAAATTAATGAAGGAATTACTCCGATATCCAATGAAGAAAGGACAAGAATTTTATAGATTTAGACTCATCGGGGCGTAGCTCAGTCTGGCTAGAGCATCAGCTTTGGGAGCTGAGGGTCGTAGGTTCGAATCCTGTCGCCCCGACCATTATTCCCATCTTCGTGACCAACATTTTTTATCCAAATCATCTGCACAAAAAAGCAGCTATTTATGGCGTTGCGAGTCTCTTTCCCATATATTGGCTGAAAATTTCCGCTCCTTGATGGTTGAGATGGACCAAATCATAAAAATGTTGCCGCGGGATAAGATTGGGAACGTCAGTCCGGTAAAAATCCAGAAAAAGGATTTTTGGAAAGAGTGTCGCTTCTTGTTTTAAAATTTCAGAAAATTGGTCGGGAATGGTGAGGGACTTGGCTCCCGAAACCTTGTGAACCCAAGCCGTATCAAAAGGCGCTTGGTATAAAATGACCCGTTTGGCCTGGGACTGTGAAAGCCATTGTA
>JAYVCH010000198.1:0-10367 GCA_043750055.1 Fibrobacteria bacterium | reverse complement strand
CGACTCGTTCCGGAATCACGGATTGAAATTCCATGGAGATGGATCTCGGAGTGTTTTCGCATAGGTATTCAAAGGGTCTTAATATGCTATGCAATAAGTTAACTATATCGAAGGGCTCATTGACGAGGGTAATTTTACCCGCATCTAGACGAGTGACATCCAGGACTTTATCGACAATTTCTGATAGATCCAAAGTGGAGTACTCAATATCTCTGGCGGTATCTCGGTTCTGTTCTTGGAGATGAGTTTTCATGAGTAGGTTGGCGGAATTAAGAATCTGATTAATCGGGAATCGTATTGCATTTCCCATTCTGGAAAGAAAAATGCCTTTGGCGCGATCTGCTGTCTTGGCGATTTCGGAAACATCGGCCAAGGCGGCTACCGTTTTTTTATTAGCGCGAATGAAATACGCCGTAAATAAGATCTGGACTAGGACCGCGGTGCTTATGGTTAAATCTGACATAAAGAGTTCGCTCTTAGGTGAGAGTGGATCTGTACCATGTAAGGGTACTAAGGCTTCGCAACCAAGAAAAAATAACGAACTTAGTCCGATTCCATAGAAAAGGGATTTCCGATTCTCCATATCGAAAAGAGCTAACGGAGCCAAACTGCAGAGCTATAAAAGAAAATGCATATCCGAGGCTCGCCCCAAGGCAATGGTATAGGTGAGGATATCCAAGTTTGCGAGGCTGATCAGGAAAAGTCTGGAAAATAAGGTGAAGCCTTTTCCGTTTATGCGATGGACGGAAGCATACCCAAGGAAGACCGGGATTTCCATCCAGCCTAAAATCCCTTTTCCTATGAAAGGGTAGATTAGCACATAGGGAAGATTTAATAAGGCAACGGAGAGCGAAATTTGATTACTGAGAATGATTCGCTTTGATTTTCTCAAATCAGGGAGGCCATTTGAGTCGAGAGCAAACCCTGTCCCCATATAGAGCATTTTAGTGAGGGAATTTAAAATCCGAGAAGAATTTAACATGGGACTAAACGAAACCGATAATTTTTTTCAATTCCAGTAAGGATGGCTCTATCATTGATTCCAAAATTACTATGTGAGAAAGCCATTCCGATTTTTTTTCCATTACCCCGAAGAGCTCCATATCTTTACAAGCTTGGCCCATTCGATTCAGTCCCATCATAAGACAAACGCCTTTGAATGCATGGGCAGATTCAGATGCCGAATGAAAATTCCCATTGTGAATTGCCTCACGTAAGGAATTTAAAAGTCTTTCCGCAGACTTGATAAATTGTGTAATGGCTCGTTTCCAATAATCAGGATCATAGGATTGAATCCAGTCATTCATTTCATTTAAATACCTGACATCAACCCATTCCGAAGAAATAGCTGACTCGACTTCAGGATTGACAACTTGATTATTGACGAAGGCGGGCTTAACAACTCTTCTTGTCCAATGGGCGAAGATGCGTTCCAGTTCTTTGGATAGAATCGGTTTTGTCAAAACATCATTCATGCCTGCGGCCAAACATTTTTCCCTTGTTCCAATCATTGCATCTGCTGTGACTCCAATGATGATGGGCCTGGATGTTTTTTCAGTGAGAAGCCGTATCGCCAGCGTACAGTCGAATCCATCCATGCCGGGCATATGACAGTCCATGAAAATCAAATCAAATGGGGTGACTGAAATAGCGTCCAGAGCCTGTTTTCCTCCATCTACCAATTCAATCTCACAGCCAAATTGTGCTAGAAAGCCTGCCAACACTTTTTGGTTCAGTGGGTGATCTTCAACGATCAAGATGCGTAATTTGGATGAGAATATTGGATCCGGATTTTCTCCGGTATACATCTCTAAGGTTTGATTTTCAATTTTGGCATCAGGGTAGGGGATGTCAAAATAGAATAGGCTTCCTTTGCCAGGATTACTTCTAAATCCAATTTTTCCACCCATCATTTCCACTAATTGTTTCGAGATAAAAAGTCCAAGTCCTGAACCTCCAAAGCGTCGTCCCGTTGTTTCCTCAGCTTGGGAAAAGAGTTGAAATATTTTGGAATGAGCCTCAAGGGGAATTCCAATTCCAGCATCTTCTACTTCAAATCGAAAATAAACTGAATTTAAAATTTCAGGCGAAGACCGGTTACGATCCTGAATCATCCGTAATGTGATACGACCTGAATCCGAGAATTTATAAGCATTCCCCAAAAGATTGTTCAAAACCTGTTTTAACCGATGTGGGTCACCAAATAATCCATTGGGCAAATCAATTGGAATTTCCAAATGAAATTCCACGTTCTTTTTTTGAGTGACATGTTTGAAAGGCCGAACTACGGATTCGAGAATATCGCGGGGGTTGAAAAGGGTTTTCTCCAGGGTCATCTTTCCCGCTTCAATTTTTGAAAGGTCCAGGATTTCGCTGATGATGACCATCAAATCAAGTCCTGAAGATTGAATGGATTGGACGAGTTCGGTTTGGTCACTTCGAAGTTCAGCTTTTAAAAGTAGGCTAGACATACCCAATATGCCATTGAGTGGTGTGCGGATTTCATGACTCATATTAGCTAGAAACTGGCTTTTAGCCTGATCGACCGTTTTGGCCGCTTCACCGGCTCGGAAAAGGGCGTCTTCTGTTCGTCCATTGACTTGAAAAAAATAAAGAACCACTAAAATTTGTGTAATCAGGGTGGTGGCTAAAACGAAGAAATGAATTAAGCGAAGTGAGAAAGCGCTTAGGGTGATGGACATTCCCTGGTCAGAACCAAAGAGTTGATAGCCTAAAAGCAATAGGGCGCTGAATCCTATTCCATAAGCGATGGATTTCTTTTCCTCTAAATCAAAAATAACGAGTGAAGCCCATCCCAGTGGAAGTAGGAATAGGTGGAGGCCACTCGACTTACCCAGAGCCACGGCCGAATGCAAAACCATCAAACTGCCGAAAGTCAGCATAAAAATCCGTGTAAAAACAATGCCACCCATTTTGTTGATCCAAGGAATAGAAAAATAAACGAGGGCACAAGATAATGCGATCCAGCTTAGATTCGCCTGATCTAAATAATGATAGATGAAGAAATAGGGTAAGCTGGCGAAAGCCATGCAAAGTGAAATTTGATTACAAAGAACGATTCTTTTTATCCGCTTTGGAGTAGACTTTTCAGTCCCCAAATTAATCATGGAATGAATCTTTTGAAAGAACCACGGACTACCCATACTCAAAAGGTATTATCTTGTGATCGACTTAACACCCGATACCATAATATATTTTAAGGGTTTTTTGGATGCCTCAAGGCATTGCCTTAACCCAAAAAAAAGACGACCCATAGAAACGGGTCGTCCAGAGCTAGTTAATTCCCGCTTTTCAGAAGCGGTTGATCGTCTCTCGAAGCTTCCGGTTTATGGCCGGAAGGAAAGTTTTTAGGCTGCCGTTTCCGCTTTCGCGGCTTTGGCTGCTTTAACCTTGGAAGATTTGGAAACCCCGACGACGGGCGTGGCCAATGCTTTGGCTTCGGCAATGCCGGCTTCTGATTTAACTCCACGTTCTTTGATACGCGCTGCCTTTCCAGACAAATCACGCATGTAGAACAACCGGGCACGACGAACTTTACCCAAACGGTTCACTTTGATAGACGCGATACGCGGGCTATGCAAGGGGAAAATACGTTCGACGGGAATGTTGTTGGAAATTTTCCGAACCGTGAAGGTTTCGGCAACGCCATCGCCACGACGTTGAATGACGACGCCAGTAAAGGTTTGGAGACGCTCTTTAGCGCCTTCGATAACCTTGAAGTCCACGCTGACGGTGTCACCGGCACGGAATTCGGGAAGGTCGGAGCGGAGATTGCCTCGGTGTATTGCTGCTACTGTTGGATGCATCGTGATTCCTTTCGATTTCTTCAAAGGGTGGTTTAAACCCCAAGTGATTCATGGCTAATCCAGAATCTTTTTTTCTTCATCAGTCAAAACCAGCAGGCCGAACAAGTCGGGGCGATTCCTGCGTGTCATTTCCAAGCCCGCCTTTATTCGCCACTTGCGAATATTTTCATGGTGCCCGGATAAAAGCACCTCTGGAACCGTTCTACCTTCAAACTCCTGCGGCCGAGTATAAACCGGCCAGCCAAGACGATTGGGGAGGTAAAAGGAATCGGTTTCCGCCGAGGCCAAATCTCCAAGCACACCGGGCAGAAGCCTGGCAATCGCATCGATAACCGTCATGGCGGGTAGTTCACCCCCCGAAACGATAAACTCACCAATGCATAGCTCTTCATCCACATAGGCATCGCAAAATCGCTGATCGACGCCCTTGTAGTGCCCGCAAATGATAAGAAGATTTTTCATTTTGGCCAATTCCTTGGCCCTTTGTTGGGTGAAAATCTTGCCTTGGGCACTCATATTCACAATATGAGGCCGAGTCCCCCGTTCCCCAAGAATATGGTCCAAAGCCCCTTTTAAAGGCTCTGGTCGCAGTACCATTCCCGCTTCCCCGCCAAAGGGCACATCATCGACCTGCCCATATTTATTGATGGCGAAATCCCGTAAGTTATGGGTTTTTACCAAAAGGGCACTGCATTTTTGGGCTCGACCCGGAATGGTGGCGTCCAAAGCTTGGAACATTTCTGGAAAAAGTGTGAGTATGTCGATTCTCACAAAATGCTTCTTAAAATGGAGAGGTCGACTTCGACTATTCGGGTGGCTTTATCCACTTTTTTAACGAAGTGATCATTCCAGGGAATATGGATTTCTTTTTTTGGCGTACCGACCACGAGAAGTTCTTGTGCGCCTTGCTCTAAAACCTCAATAACCAAGCCGACAGTTTCCCCTTTTTCATCAACGACTTTCATTCCCGGAACATCAGATAGGTAAACCATGTCTGAGGGCAATTCGAGCCGTTCTTCCGCAGGGATGATCAATTGGCCCCCACTGAGATGGGCCACGGATTCTGGTGTTTTGAGATCCTTAAATTTGAAGAACCAACTTTCGGAGTCGGCTCGACTTCCCCGAATCTCCAATTCAATCGGCTTATCCGAATCTTTTTTTCGGAAAAAAACCGTTGATAGAGTAGCATGGCGATCAAAATCAAAGGTAGTGGGCTGGACTTTGATTTCACCAAAAAGTCCATACGGCTTTTGGGTATATCCGATCAAGACAAAATTATCGTTCTGGGATTTCATTTCAATTATTCGTCCGAGTAAAAAAAGAACCCTTCCCCAAAGGAGAAGGGCCGCCGCTAGTTAGCGAAAATGGGAGTCAAAGCCTTCATCTGCACTGGGCCAAAAATGGCCGATGAGCGGATGAGTTTATGACTCGGCGGGAGCGGCTGGTGCAGCAACAGGCGCAGCAGCGGCGATTTTAGCCAGTTCTTCCTTCTTCTTCTTATGAATCTTGGGCTTGCTACGACCTTTCCAGGCTACGGCTTTGCCGATGACGTCTGCGGCGACTTTACTTGTTCTGACTTTGGCAGCTTTGTCCATGATTCCAGAATGCTGGAACAAGGAGCGTACAGTGTCAGAGGGTTGAGCACCAACCGACATCCACTTGAGTGCGCTGGACTCGTCGACCTTCAAGGTCGGCGGGTTTTGGGCTGGGTCGTAGTAGCCGATATGTTGTAGGAATTTACCGGTAGCGGCTTTGCGCGAGTCGGCAACCGTAATGCGGTAGAATGGACGATGGCGATGTCCTTGCCTGGACAGTCTGATTACAACGGGCAAAAGTGATCCTCCGTGGAAAATTCCAGGCTGGGTAATTTAGAAAGGATTGTATGGGTTTTAAAGGGAGGAGGGAAAAGTCAGGTAGAAAATTACGGTTTGAGTCGATTCTGCTTGGTTTTCGCACTATTCCTGGAGAATTTTGAGTACCCCATCGAAATCGACAGCCCTTTTTTCCAGTCCCTTTACGAATTCACATGCCCTGCATTCCTCGTCCTTTTTGCATCATTTTTTGCATTTGTCTCATGCCGCCCATTTTTCCAGCCATTCCAGAAAACTGTTTCATCATTTTCTGCATTTGCTCAAATTGTTTGAGCACTTGATTCACCTCTTGAAGTGAAGTTCCGCTGCCTTGCGCGATGCGTCGACGACGATTTCCATCAATGATTTTGGGGGCCTGACGTTCTTTAATAGTCATGGAGCTGAGAACTGCTTCGACTCTTGTCAGTTGTTTGTCATCGACCTTGGCATCGGCCATTTTACTCATACCAGGAATCATGGACACAATATCGGTGAGTGAACCCATTTTTTTGACTTGCCGAAGTTGGTTTAGGAAGTCATCGAGATCGAATTTATTCTGCTTAAATTTCTTCTCGAGTTTTTTTGCTTCCGCTTCGTTAAAGACGGCTTGAGCTTTTTCCACCAGGGTGAGTACATCGCCCATGCCTAAAATGCGTGAGGCCATACGATCAGGATGGAACACGTCCATCGCATCCGGTTTTTCACCGGTACCTACGTAACGGATCGGTTTACCCGTAATCGATTTAATACTGAGCGCGGCACCACCCCGGGCATCGCCATCCATCTTGGTTAGAATTACGCCGGTAAAATTCAAGCGGTCATGGAAGGCCTTGGCCACATTGACGGCCTCTTGTCCTGTCATGGCATCGGCGACAAAGAATTTTTCCTGTGGTTTAACCGTAGCGACGATACGATCTAGTTCCTGCATCAGCTCTTCGTCGATTTGTAGGCGACCGGCCGTATCATAAATGACTAAGTCATACCCATTGTCTAATGCGAATTTTCGACCGTTTACGGCAATGCGAACCGGGTCGCCGTCGCCTTCATCGTAAACGGTGATGCCGAGGGATTTACCGATAATCTTTAGCTGATCGATGGCCGCAGGACGATAGACATCGCAAGCAACCAGGAGCGGATTCTTTTTGCGTGTAGAGCGAAGGTGTAGGGCGAGTTTGCCACAAGCCGTGGTTTTACCAGACCCTTGTAATCCCATCATTAGGATTTGGAAGGGAGGGGCACCTTGAAAGGAAGGTTCTTCCGCTTCGCCGCCAAGAAGAGCGACGAGTTCGTCATGGATGATTTTAACCACGAGTTGACCGGGAGTAATCGACTGCAATACTTGGGCCCCGATGGCCTTTTCCTTGACAGCATTGATGAACTCTTTCACGACCTTGAAATTGACGTCAGCACCGAGTAAAACCACACGGATTTCCCGCATCGTCTCGGTTACATTTTCTTCGGTAAGCTGCGATTGGCCGCGCAGACGTTTAAAAATACCTTCGAGTTTATCTGTCAGTTGTTCGAACATGGGAGGTCAAAATAGAAATTCCATTAAGAACGGATTTAGAGGTTCAAATTGCATATCCACCTCTAAATCAGGCCCCGAATGGAAACTCAACCCCTTTTTGCTAAATTAACCACCTTAAATTGAATCCGGGATCGGAAAGGACGATGTAATGCTGCAAGTGTATACCATGAAAGACGGCTCCATGGCCCCCCTCAAGGGCAAAACCGTAGCTGTAATTGGCTATGGAAGTCAGGGCCATGCTCAGGCACAAAATCTCCGCGACAGTGGAGTGAAAGTTATTATTGGACAACGGAAAGGGTCGGCGAATTACAAGCTTGCCGTAAAGCATGGATTCAAACCCGTCTCGGCTGCAGAAGCTTCGGCTCAAGCCGATATCATTCAGATTCTTCTTCCCGATGAAGTGCAAAAAGCAGTTTACGAATCAGAAATTTTGCCCCATTTAAAACCTGGCAAAACCTTGATTTGGTCGCACGGGTTTAACATCCATTTTAAAAACATCACGCCTCCCAAAAACGTGAATGTGATCATGGTCGCGCCCAAGGGGCCGGGCCATTTGGTTCGTAGCGAATTTGTTAAAGGTGGCGGCGTTCCATGTCTGATTGCCATTCATCAAGATGCCACCGGCGATGCGAAGAAAATCGCGCTGGCGCATGCTCGTGGAGTGGGCGGCCTTAAGGCCGGTGCCATTGAAACTACGTTTAAAGACGAAACGGAAACCGATTTGTTCGGCGAACAGAGTGTTCTTTGCGGCGGATTGTCTGCACTTGTCAAGGCTGGCTTTGAAACCTTGATTGAAGCCGGGTATCCAGAAGAGTTGGCTTATTTCGAATGCATGCATGAAGTAAAGCTCATCGTGGACTTGTTCTATCAAGGCGGACTCAGCTACATGCGTTATTCGGTTTCCAACACGGCTGAATTTGGTGACATGGTTACCGGGCCTCGTATTATTACTGCAAAGACCAAATTGGAAATGAAGAAAGTGCTGAAGGAAATTCAGAACGGAAAATTCGCAAAAACATTCCTCACCGAACTACAGAGCGGCGGGAAGAATTTCCGGGCTTGGGAAGCGAAGGAAAAAAATCATCCACTCGAAGTGGTAGGTCGACGACTTCGCAAGAATATGAAGTGGATTGACTCCAAGGAAGTTTAATTGGATGGAGTAAGTCGATAATCAGAGGGCGGAGATGAAAGTCTCCGCCCTTTTTATTTTTAGGAGAGAGTTCATGACAGCCTATAGCGAAAGTTTGGTAAAAGCCTCTAAATCCATATTGTTACTCATCGATGTTCAGGAAAAATTCCGCCCCGTGATTTCAGGGATCGAGCAAGTGATCCACAATGGGAAAATCTTGATTCAAGCAGCAAGACGGCTTGATGTGCCAATTCTGATTACCGAACAATACCCGAAGGCATTGGGTTCTTCGGTTATGGAATTCAAACAGGTTTTAGTCGATGCTCAACCCGTCCATACCAAACTTTGTTTCAGTGCGGTGGGTTGTGAATCTTTGCTGACGGCCCTTAAGGATTCGGGTCGGAAGCAAGTTGTGATTTTGGGTGTGGAAACCCATGTCTGTGTCTTGCAAACGGGTTTGGAATTAATAGGGCTGGGCTATAGTGTCTTTATTGTAGCGGATGCTGTCGGTTCACGCAAAACTTTGGATCAGAAACTGGGGCTCAGGAGATTGGAACAAAATCGAGCCCAATTGGTTTCGACTGAAATGGTGATCTTTGAGTGGCTACGGGTGGCGGGTACTCTTGAATTTAAAGAGGTTCAGGCCCTAGTCAAATAAGGACTTATTTTGCTTTCAACAATTCTTTTTTCTTAAGATCAGCGGGAATTTCAAATAGCGAGGTGGCGAAGTTTTGTTTTTTTACTTCTTTCATCTCGCTTTGGAAGCTGGCTTTTCCGTCTTTATAGCTGATAGTTTTGACTGGTATTCCATCTAAGCCATTCTTGCCATGATCACCGATCATACCTTCCATATTTTTGGCAAATTTTTCAAAAAACTTTGCCATGTCTAGCATCACTTGATAATCGGAGGCGCTGACATCCATTGTCTTAGGAAGGGTTGTCCAGATATCCGATTGCTTGGCACCCTCACGAGTGCCTTCATATTTATCCGTGCTCCAACCATTAATAGTGCCACCACTGCCGACTTTTTTATAGGATGTTTTAGGGGCATTGGCTCCGGCTGGCATCATTTTCGCCATCATTTTTTCCATCATTTCTTTTTGGGCCGGTGGCATATTGGCCATGGAGGCTTCCATTTTTTTTCTTGCCTCATCCACTTTGGCGAACATTTCTTCTAAATCTTTTTCTGCCATTTCCATATAAGATTTGTCTTTGAGATTAACAGTCCAAAAAATTTTCTTGTCAGAACGATAGATGAAGTACTGGTCTGGATTCGATCCCGTTTCAATTCGTACTCGATCCTTATCGACGTAAATTTTGTTTTCGGTGGCTGGATGTTTTCCGTCTAGCATTTCGTAGGACTGCACCATCAGCACCCCTGCTTGGGTGGAAACGCTTAAACAGGTTACAGCCAATAGGGATAGGGTGGCTAGGGAAGTAAGGGCAAATTTCATTTCGGCTCCTGGAAATGGGAATGGATGCAAGATAGCATTTTAACCATCGAAAGCTGGAGTGGTGATTGGCGTCTATGCTTCCGGTTCAACATTCTTGACGGTGAAGCTGCCGGCTTTGGGTTTTTTCAACTTAATGATTCCATCCTTGGGGATGGTTTCAATGATTTCCGAACCATCCGGAGTGAGGATGGTAGCCTTGCCACGAATGGCCCCGAAATCGATTTCCGACCAACTTACATAGTCGGTTGTTTCTGAAGTTGCCGAGGCGCCGAGGCAATGCAATTCGAAATAATATTTCGGCGGAATATATTTCTGGGCGGATTTATCTAGGTCTTTTTGTCCAGAAATGGTCGGTTCTTGATCCAGCGGTTTGAGTTTCCAGAGGCACTGGGCTTTTCCGTCTGTAACTTTGGACTTCCCTTTGAAGACGAGTAGGCCGGGGTGGTCCTGTACTTTCAAATAGAGATAAAAAGTACAAGTGGATGCATCCGGAGCTCCATCCACTTTCGAAACCATTTTTAGGGAGGACTCTTGGGAAATATCCTCCAAGTCTTTGCCCTTGTCGTCTTGTAATTTTAG
>JAYVCH010000197.1:0-3657 GCA_043750055.1 Fibrobacteria bacterium | reverse complement strand
GATTAATTGAATATTACATTAGCGTTGCTAAACCAGAAATGGCTAGACGAGTCGCTAAGGTGGCAGAAACTCGAAACCCCGGACATCCAGGCAACCATTTGTTACAGGCAAGGTTGAAACGAAAAATGAACAGCTATGCTGAGGCATTAAAATCGGTCGAACGATTAAAACGCCAATCCTGTGGGACACTCGCGAAGGAGGCCCTATGGGAGGAAGCTCAACTGGATTTTGCAATGGGTCAGTATTCTGATTGTAAAAGAATATTGGATGGCCTGTTGGTAATCAAACATCGTGGAACCGAGGTTCATTTGATGAAGGCCAAATTAGCCTATCAGGGTGGGGACAAGGCTGCAGCAGAAGCAGAATTGCTCAAAGCAAGAATAGCAAATCCATATAACATGAAAGTATATGCCTTTGCAAAGGAAGCCTTTAGCAGCAATGCAGCCTTGGCAAACCTACCCCAACCTTAAATGGGGAAAATTATTTTTTAACTATTCCTCTGAACTCTCAGGGGGTTCGGCACTGTTGGCTGTATCCAAATCGAATAAACGCTTGAGAGGAATTATTTTAAGACCCTTCTTAGGATCAACTGCATCAGACATTTTATCAGCGGCAAATCCGATGAGTAGGGGATGTTCGGGATGATTGGCTACGGCTTTAACAAAGGGTGAACTGGAATAGCCTGGCATTAAGAAATTAACCACATAAGTGTCAAAATCACCTTCTCCCATCATTTCCAAGGCTTCTTCAGGATCATCCGCAACTTCAATTTCGGCATTGGGTAAAATCTGACAAATGATGGCAACGGTTTCATTTCGGCGTTGGCCTTCTTCATCTACAACGAGAATAATTCGTTCCGAAGTGTCCGTGGCAACTAAGACACCATTCGGTGCTACATCCCTATCGTGTTCTTCATCCTCGTCGTCATCATCAAATAGGGGTTCGACAGCATCTTCGTCCCCTTCTTCAGAGGGAAAAAGATCTTCTTCTTTAATTGGCGCAGCCTGGCGAACAGGCACGATTCCTTGAGGACTTGGTTTTTTTGCTTCAGACTTGGGCTTTGGAGGAGCCTTGGGAATGGAAGCCTTTGGTGCGCCGATAGGAGAGCCTTCAGAGGAGGGCATAGTTCCTTGGGTGCCCACTTCTAATGGGTTAACCTTTGCCTTGAGATCCTGGTTGGTTTCCTCGCTCATATTGCTTTCCTGAAATGATGATAACGGCCGGGGCCAATGGAATGGCCATGGTGATACAACTTATAAAAGATAATCTCAGACATGGGATTTAACCCCAATCAATGCTTCAAGATCAGCGATTTTTCGCGGAATTTCCTCAGAAAGGTTTTTGGATCCCCTCTTCGTGATCAAAAGGTCATCTTCAATCCTAATCCCGATCCATTCCGAATATTTTTTCCCAGCGAGGGTGATGGTGAAATGTCCATAAAGGCCCGGTTCATTGGAGATTTGCCATCCTTCTTGCAATGGAAAATCTTGGTAGAGTCGGTGGGGATCGCCATCATGCTCCTGCTCTCCCATGAGATGGGATACGCCATGGGGTTGTACATTGTAAGCGCGGATTGCTTTGCCCCCTCGGTCGAAGAAGCGAACTTTAAGCTGGTCTTCAAGAAAGGTCCAAACCTTGCGATTTAAATTGCGAATGGTTTCGCCCGGTTTCGCATTTTTTTGGTTTTCTTTTTCGGCCTGTAAGACAATGTCATACAGTAGTGCTTGTAGTGGATTAAACTTTCCTGAAACCGGAACCGTTCTGGAAATGTCGGCATGCATGGTCCCGTAACGAACCCCGAAATCCAAAAGGACGAGGGAGCCGGGAGAAATGGGCTCATCATTTTTCATATAGTGAAGAATCGTGGCATTTTTTCCCGCGGCTACAATGTTGGGAAAGCTTAACCCAGAGGCGCTGCGGCTTTTCATTCCGGCTTCTAAGTGAGCCGAAAGTTCATTCTCATTTTTGAATTCGCTTAGCTTTGCCAAGGTATCACAAAAAGCTTGATGAGTATAACCTACAGCTATGCCAACATCTTTTATTTGAGATGGTTCTAAAGGCAATCGTAATTTGAAATGAGGTTCGACAAAACTACGGATTTCAAACAGCCCATTTCGTGGATTCGGATTTGTTTCCACTAAATTTTCGAGATAAGTTTTAAACTCCCAGTTATAGTCCGTTTTGGTTTCCAGGGTCTTGGCTTGGCCATCGACCCTAGTTTCATAAGAATGATAGAAGGCGTATCCGAAAGACTGAGAAGTGGTGACGACTAATTTTTGGAAATAAGTTGGAAATTGAGCGAGCGGGCGAATATCCTCTATACCTGTTAGGGCACGTAATTCAGCAAGGTCGGTTTTTCCCTTCGCCGTCAATTCCTTTGGAAAGCCTAAACGAACGCCGTCCCAAAATTCTTTACTAGGATCTTTATCGGAAATAAAAAGTATTTCTTTTTCTTTGCCGCTGGTCCCCGGCCCTCCTTTGGGATTCAGGATCAGGATGACCTTTGGTTGATTAATTCCGGTCAAATGGATCATGGCCGGTTCTTGGAATATCCGTAGACCACTCATAATCCAAAGATGTTCGCTTCCCGGCTCTCGTTGCAATCCAGAGAATACCGCGAAGTTGTCTAATTTTTTGAGATGCGCTTTTCGCCTGCTCTTCAAAAGGTCAGGATATTTTACACCCGCGGAACCAACCGGAAAAACCTGAGAATATTTTCTCAGTAATGCTTGTGTAACCACTATTTTTTTTGACAAGGCTTTTACCAGCCAGACACATAAGGAAGGTTCGCCGCCACGGTATCGATCTGGGGGACATGAGTCAGGAGTTCATTAAGAGAATTCCAGCGTCCACTCAAGAACTGGGACTTGGGGCCGGTCGGTAAGGTTGCGATTTCTTGGATAGGGCCCGTTATCTGTTCTGCTTCGATATCAAGAGTCCATTCTGCGTTTGGAAATTCCTCGGCGCAACTCATTAACCGAGTCAAAGATTCATCCGAGGCTGTTAAACAGGGGATACCCAGCGAAACGCAATTTCCGAAAAAAATTTCCGCGAACGACTCGCCGACAATGGCTTTGATACCCCAACGCATAATGGCTTGGGGTGCGTGTTCTCGCGAAGATCCACAGCCAAAATTTTTATTCACGAATAGGATTTGAGAACCTTGGTATTTAGTGTTGTCAAAAGCGTGAACTTGGCCTTTTGCCTTTAGCCCCAGCCTGTCATCTTCAAAAGCATGTTCGCCCAATCCATCAAACACCACGCAACGAAGAAACCGGGCCGGAATGATTCGGTCTGTGTCAATATCATTGCCTCGAACTGAAACGGCACGGCCATGAACTTTTTGGATAATTGCTTGCTCGCTCATACTTTTCCCTTTACCATCCCAAATATTTTTCGGGCGTCCGACACCTTGCCTTCAATCGCGGCCGCTGCCGCCATGGCTGGGCTCATCAAGAGTGTGCGACCGGAGGCTGAGCCTTGACGGCCTTTAAAATTTCGATTTGAAGTGGAAGCGCAAATTTGGCGCCCTATTAATTTATCCGGGTTCATCGCCAAGCACATGGAGCAACCAGGTTCGCGCCATTGGAAACCTGCAGCGATAAAAATGTCATTCAGTCCCAAGGCAACGGCCTGTTTTTGAACTTCATATGAACC
>JAYVCH010000196.1:0-2601 GCA_043750055.1 Fibrobacteria bacterium | reverse complement strand
CCCACACTGTTTATTTTCAAACCACCGAAGCATGCGCCCGAGTCGTAAAACCTAAACGATTTTAAGGGACTTGAGCCGTCGCTAGCACGGGCACATGTTTGAGGGCATCCAATAAAATTCCCGGGGAAAGGACTTCGGGGAGAAGGATAAAGTCTTTCGACCCGTTACCGGGGTAAAGAACATAGAGTGGAATACTATTGCGACCGTACTTTGAAAGGGCCTGTGAAATGGCTTCATCACGAGAGGTCCAATCTGCCTTGAGAGCTATTATCCCCAATTCTCGAAACTTGCCTGTGACCTCGGTTGAACCAAAGGCGACCTTTTCATTCACCTTGCAACTTAGACACCAATCGGCTGTGAAGTCCACGAAGACGGGCTTTCCTTGGTCTAACAGAAAGGCAAGTCGGCTTTCGGAAAAAGGTTCCCAAGCCAGGCTTTCCTGAGTATTGGCAAGGGAAGTGCCTGGCAGGGCGGAGTGATTCGGCTGGATATTGCGGATTTGATCCAGGTACACCAAAACCAAAATGAAAGCGGGAAGAAAAATCACTAAGGCCAATAGGCCAGCGAGTACACGTACCGATGTGGTGCGATGTAAAGCGGTCCATTTTCCCAGGACCCATGCGCTGACTCCAGCTAGTAATAGCAGAAATAATAAAGCCACCAACGCATCGACGCCGGCCTGATGACCCAATACCCAAGCCAACCAAATGGCGGTTGCCAAAAGCGGAAAGCCCATAAATTGTTTGAGATGCTCCATCCATTCCCCAGGTTTGGGTAGATAGCGCATTAGGCCTGGAAATCCGGATAAAAGCAAGTATGGCGCGGCCATCCCCAATCCTAAAAAGGTGAAGACCAGCATGGCATAATAGGGAGGTTGGGAAAAGGCATAGCCCATGGCCGATCCCATAAAGGGAGCGGTGCAAGGCGTGGCCACGACCGTGGCAGTGACGCCAGCGAAAAAAGATCCTGCATGTCCGCTTTGTGTGCCCGTACTTCCGATGCGAGTAAAGATAACGCCGAGTTCAAACACGCCGAAAAGATTTAGACTGAAAAAAAAGAACAAGGCGCATAAAACCATTAAGAAGCCAGGCGATTGCAATTGAAAGCCCCAGCCTAATTCTTGCCCACCCTGTCTTAAAATCAGAAGTAATCCTGCCAAGACCCAAAAGGAGACTAATACTCCCGCGGTGAAGGTGAGACCATGTGAAAAAATTTTCCAACGTGACTGGCCAGCTCGTTTTACGAAGTCAAAAATTTTGAGGGAGAGTACCGGTAAAACACAAGGCATCAAATTCAGGATGAGTCCGCCCGTAAACGCCAAGCCCAACATGAAAAGGAGTTTCATTAAACCGGATTTTTCAGAGCTTGCACTGCTCGCAGGATACGGTGAATCCGAAAGTGGCGGGCCGATTCGGGGAGACGCAGCTGGAGGCTCTTCTTTGTCAAAAATCGCCGTGGCCAAGGCTTTGGGCAGGGTTTTCCCTTTCTCACAACGAATGCGGATCTCTAAAGCCTTTTCTCCACCGGGAAGCCCCCAGCCCATTTTAGCGACGACAATACCCATTAGGCTATCGGTTGCACCGCCTGTCCCTGCTTTGTCTTGTTCCAGATCGGAAGGAATTCGTTTCAGTTCCAGAGCGAAGCCACCGGCAATTGGATAAAACTTTTGTGGCGCAGCATTCTCAATGACCCCGGGGGTCTCTGGAAAAAAATGGAACGGTGTGGCCAGCAACGAGGCTTTTGATTTTGCGATGAGAATCAGGGAAGAGTCAAAATTAAATGCAGAAAAATCCCATTCCTTTGTGGCAATGGGAAGCGCGACTTTCATTTTTTTAAACAAGTCTAGGGTTTCCGGATTGGACTCAGGTAACGTAGCCGTTTCCCCCTTGGGAGCGGGAATAAGACTGAGGCTTAATTCCGCACTTCCAGGTAAACAGATTTCCTGACAAACCACCCATTTGGCTTTGGCCATTAGCTCCATTTTTTCCTGGCCATCGAAATGAGCCGGGGGTGTGATTTGCACGGGTAAAAGGACCCGGCCTTCATAGCCGAAGTTCATCAGGGGTGGAACCGAAATGCGTTGCGGATAGGGCCAGTGAATAGGTCCGGCGGAATAACCCGTTGGAAGAGTCCAAGTTAAGGAGACGGGCAAACCCGCGTCCCCAGGATTTTTCCAATACACGTGCCAATTGGGTTCTAAGTTGATTTGTAATCCCACCCAAAATGGCTTTCCAGCCACAACGGTAGTGGACTCCACTTCTAACGAGGCGGTTAGATGCTTAGTCTCGACGTTGACTTGCTTATCTGCGGGATAAAGTATTGCAGTGCAAAACAACAACAGAACTGTCATGAAATTCAAAATTCGCAATGGGTACCCTCTTTTATGTTTATTAATATACCCACCTTGAAGCAAAAATCGAGTCCAACCCTCGTCACCAATTTCAGGGCGTTGGGGGTTCTGCTTTATCCCTATTTATATTTTGAGGCGAAAAAGGATTGATATGCAATATGTTTGGATTGGATTGGGCGGCGCTATTGGCTCCATGCTCCGGTTTTTAGTTCAGACCCTAATTCAAGGCAACTATTCGGGATTATTTCCGC
>JAYVCH010000195.1:0-4022 GCA_043750055.1 Fibrobacteria bacterium | reverse complement strand
GCAGCCTTTACCGTGTCCTTCACTACCACCGCAGCCTTTACAGTATCTTTCACCACCCCAACTGCTTTCACCGAATCTTTGACAATCACCGGGGCTTTTGGAGATTTTTTCTTATGAATGGAAACCGCCTTTGCCGAATCAGCGGGCGCGGCAATTCCTGGAGAAAAAAAAGCGGTCAGTAAAAGAACGGATGCGAATGCAAGGGAATTGTTTTTGTGCAAGGCCTACCCCAATATGAGTCGTCCTAATGTACAATAATTGTAATTTGGAAAAAAAGGCTCTTTTACAAACCCAAAACATCAAACATATTGTAAATCCCCGCCGGCTTCCCCTGGAGAAATAGCGCAGCCTTCACTGCCCCTTGAGCAAAGGTTTGGCGGCTATGCGCCATGTGTTTCAGTTCGATACGCTCGCCCTCTCCCGCAAACAAAACCGTATGGTCTCCAACAATATCCCCACCCCGAACCGCATGGATACCAATTTCGCCTTTGGGACGTGCCCCGACCAAGCCTTCACGGCCATAATTCGCTTTTTCTGAAAGCGAGACTCCATGTCCTCTGGCTACCGCTTCCGCAAAACCAAGGGCCGTTCCGCTGGGGGAATCTTTTTTCTGATTGTGGTGGGCTTCAATGATTTCGACATCAAAATCTTCTCCTAAAACTTTGGCCACCATTTCCGCAACCTTGAACATCAAATTTGCACCGATGCTCATATTGGGAGTAAAAACAATCGGAACGGAGGTGGATGCAACTTTAATGGTTTGCTTTTCAGCTGCGGATAAGCCTGTCGTGCAAATCACAATCGCGCCCCCCTTACGCTGTACGGCAGCTAAGGCCGCCATGGAAACTTGCGGGGCTGTAAAATCAATCACTACCGAACGGGGATGCAATAACGGCTCGAGATGATCCGTGATCAGGACATCTAATCCATCGATACCCGTTTTTTGGCCGAGGAATGGAGAGGAAGGGGATTCGATTGCGCCAAGAACGCGCAGGGATGCGGGGTTAGATCGCATCTTCTGCGCGCAAGCTTCAAGAACCATTTGTCCCATGCGCCCCTTGGCACCAAGGACAATAAGATCCGATCTACTTGGATTCATCAGAGATGACCCAAAGTTTGATCTTAGCCTCCACATCCTTGTGTAATTGGACTTTAAGGGTATACATACCAAGTTGTTTAATCGGTTCGGCCAACAAGACATGCCGCTTATCGATGTCATAACCTGCATCTTTAAGTTTAGCCGAAATATCCGCAGCCTGGATAGAACCGTACAGCTTTTCGCCGTCCGATACCTTCGCAGCGATGGTCAAGGACAAGTCCTTCATCTTCTCGGCTTGCTTTTGGAACGCAACTTTTTCCAGACGGAAACGTTCTTCGATTTTGGCTCGATCCGCCTCAACCTGTTTCTTTGCGGAGATTGTGGCAAGCACAGCCAATCCACGAGGAAACAAAAAGTTGTGAGCAAACCCAGTCTTTACTTTTACGAGTTCCAGGGCTCTACCGAGATTCTGGACGTCTTCTTTGAGTATGATTTCCATGTTATTTCTTCCTTAGCCTCAACGCATGTTTTCGGAAACGAAGGGCAGCATGCCGAGATGTCGCGCACGCTTGATGGCGATGGCGAGCTCACGCTGGTATACGGCGGTGGTGCCGGATATCTTACGGGATACGATTTTTCCACGCTCGTTCACGAACTTGCGCAGTAGTTTGTCGTCCTTGTAATCGATGAATTTGATCTTGTTTTCGGTGAAGTAACAAATCTTCTTCCGTTTAGTTTTTCCGTCTTTTTCTCTACGCTCGGCCATTAGTCGTCTCCTTTATGCGAGCGCAAATGCGCAGGTTCTGCGGGCTGCGGGATCATTTCGCCTTCGACCTTGTCCGGTGGAATTCCAAGGGGGGAATCGGCAACGGTGAGCCAACGCAAGATATTTTCATTGATTCGGAAGCGCTTGTCGATTTCCGCAGGCAAACCTTCGGAAGCCTCATAATAGAACACAGCATATTCGCCATGGGTACGCTTGCGAATGGTATAGGCGAGCTTGCGCTTGCCCCAACGATCCAGTTTCATGAGCTTGCCCTGGGACTCGATCAATTTCGCGATGGCATCGAATTCGGACGCGATGCTTTCGTCGGGAATCATCGCGTCTACGACGACAACGGTTTCATATGGTTTAGCCAATTTTACCTTCCTTTGGTCTAGCGATTCTTCTTTCGAATCGCCTGGGTCCCGGTTAGGTGCCCGGAACAGGTTGATGTGAACCCGGCCGGCATGCGAAAAGCATGAGACTCGGGGAGGCGTAAGGTACCCATTTTATAGGATTTGTGCAAGGGTTTGGGGGCCGAAACTGCCCCTATTTGAAAGGGTTTTTAAGCCTAAAAGGCTAATCCGAGGCCAAGAATCTCAGCCTGATCATTCCGATGCCGGTTTTTTTCCAAAAGCAAAAACCCGACTTGATATTCAATATTCACGTATAAAGCCGGCACTAATTTGCGGAGACTGTTGGTGAAAGTCAGAATATCAATGGCGATACCTGGATTAACGTTGATATTGAGCGAGTTGTTATTGGCACGCCCCTCTACGCCGACCAAGGAGTATTCCAAATTAGTCCCCAAAGTTGCGCTAATCCATCTTGAAAACTTCCATCCTCCCCCAATATCCAATCCTAAACTGGCCCCGGTTCCTCCTATGGCAGAATCCACGATTGTTGCCACGCCTTTGGGCTTTCCATTTAATACGTTGAGGTTATTGAGTCCTAATTGAGGACCAATGTAAATCGCCGCTCTTTTCAAGTCTTTGTTGAAGCGCAGCAATAAAAAATATCGGTTCAAAATGATCTGCTTTTCCGCAGAAGGCTCTCCAGCTCGGATTCTAAATCCAACCCCACCTGAGAACCAAGGGGTGTAGTAATAGGTCGCTTCACCTTGCCATTGATACAAGCTGAGCGAGTCACCCAGATTCTGGTGTTGGCCCCCAAGAAAGGCGCCACACAAACCCCGCCGCACATACAAAGCTCCGGAAGGATAAGGAACAGATCGCACTTCGGCAAATACGGGAACCCCTGGCTTCAAACCCGATTTAGTGGCTTCCCCTGGTTCGCTATCCTCTTCGGTAGAATCCGCCTCGTTGTCTAAGGCAGGATGCGAGGGCTTGTCAGCCCAAACTTGCCTTGATCCAAACAGGAATAAAGCGAGTCCCATGGCCAGAAGGAATGAATGGAATCCAAGCGATGTCGTTTTCAATGGGGGAAGTATTCTCTGAAACTATTGGGGATCATTACTTTGCGGCCGAAGCGTTGTTCCAGATCTGATGGGCGCATATCATCCAAAAATAAATTTTCTTTGTTCAAACTGTTAGGCGGAATCAAAACAGGGCCTTTACTTTGACTTCGTTCCAGTGCCACGGCGAAATCCTTTCCACAGAGGAGGCCGGTTACAGTGACCGTCGCGCCAAAGGTCTTATTTTCACAGATTAACAGCTCCGCATTCAACCCTTTTTCTCGTTTTAAAGTATTCAACAGTTCCTGCTGAGTCGGAGCGGCCAACGGTGCCGTCAATACGGTTATTTCCCAACCTTCGGGAGCCTGAGGTAGATAGGGCAATTCACGCCCGAAATCGTCCATCAAGGTTCTTAAAGTGCCCACACCATTTTCATATTGACTGAAGTCCCCGTAAAATTCAGCATTGGGGACCTCAACTCCGGCAGAAACATAAATTTCGTCGGAAGGAAAAATAAACATTTCTCCCGTTTCCGCCATAGCCTCTCGACCATGACGTTCAACACGTTCTAAACAATCCAAGGCATCTTCACGAGTGAAGAGACGAAGGTCAGGCAAGTTTTGACGATGGGCAGTAAGGCCAATGGGCACGACAGAAATAGAAAGCAGATCGGGATAAAAGGAGCGTAATTCGCGTAGCGATCGCTCCAAGTATTCGCGGTCATTCCAATCCGGCATAATGACCATTTGCGTATGAAAGGAAATACCATGGTCGCGTAACCATCGCAGTCGATCCAAAATGGGTTC
>JAYVCH010000194.1:0-5487 GCA_043750055.1 Fibrobacteria bacterium | reverse complement strand
CAGGGTGTGGGCTGGCGAGTGTTTTTACAAACGTTGATGGAGGAGGGTCGCGTCGCAGCGTTGATTCCAAAGGCCCGGGAAAATCAAAAACCGATTTGGGTCGCAGCCGAAAGACTCGATCAAGCTCTCAGAGCCTTTCCTGCGAGTCAATTCGCCTTCGAGCCCAGTTTTAAAATGAAAACGCCTGCTCCTCCCGAAGACTCGTTGGAAGCCGCTTTGGTCGAGTTAGTCCGAGGGAGAATGGAATCACTGGGCCCAATTCGAAACGTGGAAATTGCCGCATCCCTGGGTCTCACTGAAGGCGAAGCCGATCAAGCACTCTATGCACTCGAACAAGAGGGCTTTATTCTCCGAGGACATTTCACTCCTGAAGCCGAAGGCTTGGAATGGTGTGAGCGCCGGCTGCTAGCCCGAATCCATCGATATTCTCTAGCCAAGCTTCGACGGGAAATAGAACCGGTTTCTACTTCGGACTACTTACGCTTTTTGTTTTCCTGGCAAGGTCTGAACGTCACCGCCAATCCTCAGCCTAAAGGCCCCGAATCCTTGGAAGCAATTCTCGAAAGTTTAGAGGGATTCGAAGCACCCTGTGCAGCATGGGAAAGCGAAATTCTGCCTGCGAGAATGTCGGGGTATGAACCCGCCTGGCTTGATCTTCAAGGCCTCACAGGAAATTTTATCTGGTGCCGCTTACGCCCCCAACTACAACCCCAAAGGTTGGAAAATCGTAAACCGGGTCCCATGAAGGCCACGCCCATCGCTTTTATCATCAGAGAAAATCTCGATCTCTGGTTGGCGAACGGGTCAGCTCCCGACTCAACCTCTACTCATCCTAAATCGACAAATCTCTCTCAATCAACAACTCTCCCTGATTCGAAAACGCTCACTGAACCTGAGGGCGATGCTACTCGTGTTCTCGACTATCTTAAAAAAAGTGGTGCTTCTTTTTGGAGAGACATTGTGTGGGAAACGGGATTGTCCACAACCCAAACGAAGGAGGCCATTGCCGAGCTCGTCGCCATAGGATGTTTGACTTCGGATGGATTCCGTGGCCTGCGCACCTTGCTTCACTCCCAGTCTTCATCGACTCATGCATCTGCCGCTACCTTGGGTAACATGGAGAAATCCGGTCGCTGGTCCTATCTAAATCGTTCTCGATCTAATCCTGTCACAGGAGAATCCCAGCCTTTCGCCACCAGGCTCCGAGGAAATTTATTGTCCCAAGTTGAAAAGCCTGCGCGTCCCTCCCAACATCGTCACACAGAATCCTCCGGGTTGGAGTCTTTGGCACGAGTCTTGTTAAAACGCTATGGAGTTGTTTTCCGAAAATTAGCCGACCGAGAAAATGGCATGCCTCCCTGGCGAGATTTAATTAGAAGCTTTCGTACTCTCGAAGCTCGAGGTGAAATCCGAGGGGGTCGATTCGTCGAAGGAGTTTATGGGGAACAATTTGCGTTACCGGAGGCGTTACCGGGCTTGCGCGCTGTTCGTAAACAAGTCAAGCAGGGCAAGTTGCTTTCTATAAGTGCTGCCGACCCTGCCAATCTTCAGGGTATCTTGACCACAGGTCCCCGTATCCCAGCCACGCGGAAAAATCGAATTCTATTCCAAGATGGGGAACCGGTTGCCGCCTTAGAGGGCGGAATTTTTCGATTACTTCCTGGACTATCAATCAATCCTGTGGTTTTTCCCGAGCCAAGTCGTATAGAAGCCCAAGCTGCGGAATGGGAACGTGCCCTAAAGGGAGAGGAACGCACCCTAAAGGGAAACATTTCCTTTAAGGCCCCACTAGTGAACACCGACTCCCATTCCCTTCGAACAGCCTCCTAAATCTGCGTTTTTTTGCTCAAAATCCCGATAAAAATTGCAAAGGCTGGCCAATAAAAACTTATTTTGTCCTCATGAAGTCGACCCCAACCCTTGCCAGATCCAAAAAGCACCAAGTTTTAACAAAAATGGTTTTATGGATGCCAAAACAACAATTAAATTTAAGATTAACAAGCAATTAATTTAAGATTGATCAGAAATTCCGAGAATTGGATTGTACCTTTTCATTGTAGTTGACCAATATTTGACTGAGAGAAAAAATCGAAATGTCAGAACAGCACATCCCTGAAGATACCACTACCGACACACCTGTTAGACCAGGAACCAAAATCCTAGTCGTTGAGGACAATCCCGTTTTTCGAAAATTGGTGAAAGCAGTTTTGGAACAAGAAGGGTTTTTAGTCATTACTGCTGATCTTCCTAATGAAGTGATGGATGCCGCCAAGAATCATCAACCAAACCTGATTCTCATGGATGTGGTTTTGGGAGAATCAAGTGGCATCGAACTCTGCCAAAAAATAAAAGCCCAACCTTATACCAGCTCCATTCCCGTGGTGTTACTCTCAGGCGCACAAATCGCTGAAGAAGCCCAAATACAGGGCTTTGAAGAAGGCGCGGACGATTACATTTTGAAGCCCATTTCAAATGAATTGCTGATCGCTAAAGTCAAAGCGGTTTTAAAACGTTATTCCTCTGGAGAAGAATTGGCCGATGTTCTAAAGGCTGAAGGTTTAGCTCTGGATGTAAAAGCCAGAAAAGTTTTTGTAAAGGAAGCGCCCGTCGCATTGACCAGAAAAGAATTCGACTTGCTCACCTCGCTTTTACGAAAACGAGGACAAGTCGTTTACACGACTCAACTCTATCATACAGTTTGGGGCTATGGCGCAGCCGCACCAGTGGATTCACATACGGTTAAAGTTCATGTGTCTTCCTTACGAAGTAAAATTGGACCAGAGCTCGCCAAAAAAATCGTAAATGTACCCGGTCTTGGATATCGATTCGAAAATTAAGCAGCCTAAAGATCATGGATCCCAACCTTTCCTCGGGCGTCCAAACGACTAAAGCCAATTTTAAAGTTCCGAAGGAAGGAACTCTCAAGACAGCCCTCACCGAATTAATAACTCTCGCAGCTAAACTCTGCGAGGCCCCGGCTGCAAGCCTCACTTTAGATCCGGTTTATGGCTCTGATCTGATTTGTTCCTACAATTTGGGATACACAACCTCTCCGAATGAAATCCGGTTTCCTTTCAAATTGGAACAACCCCTGACGGATATCAAAGGACAACCCTGGGGAACACTGCATCTCCACAATAATCAACCTCTTTATCTCTCTACGAACCAACTCTCCACTCTTGCTTCATTTGGTCGCCAAGCCTCTGCGTTGATGGACTTGACGAATGATCTAACCCACAAATTTGAAGTGGACCAAGCCTTGATCGAAAGCGAAGAACGATATCGAAAATTGGTGGAACTTTCTCCCGACACTATCGCAATTATGTTTGATGCTAAAATTGATTTTGTAAATAAGGCAGGTGTTGAATTTTATGGGGCGGATTCTCCTTCTGAAATTCTAGGTCGACCGCTTATGGATTTTTTCCATCCCGATTCCCACGGTGCCGTTCGCGAAAGGATGGGAATGATTCTGTCTGGAACCTCAGCTCCCGCCATAGATTTGATGTTTATCCGCAAAGACGGAGCTATCATTGAAGCCGAATCTCGCGCCGTTGCCTTTCCATGGAAAGGGGGCCAAGCTGCCTTGGCCGTAATCAGAAATATCACTGAACGGAAAATGGCCGAAGCCGCCCTGCGCTATAGTGAAGAACGTTATCGCACGCTTGCTACCGTTTCTCCCGTAGGACTTTATAGAACCGATCCAGAAGACCACCCAAAATACGTTAATGATTATCTCTGCAAAATCCTAGGACTGAGTCGAACCCAACTCGAATCGCATCCAACCATAATAACCATTCATCCCAAGGATGAGGAAAGAGTTAGAGTCGGTAAACTGGAGGCCGCTGCCAATGGGACCCCATTCCATGCCGAATTCAGGATTCTTCGCGACGATGGCGCCATTGTTTGGGTACTGGGAAATTCATTGGTAGAGTACGATGATGAAAGAAAGGTCAAAGGATACTTAGGAACTATTACGGATATCACAGAACGCAAGGAAGCGGAAATCCTTTTAGCCTGCCAAAAATCTACCTTAGCCCATCTCGCCGACGGATGGAGCTTGAAAGAGACGCTGGGAATCCTCGAATCCTTTGTCGAAAAGGAAACCTACGGTGCCTTGGGTGGAACTTTGCTTTTAGATAGCCTCAGTCAAAATTTGAAATGGGCCTCAGGAAAAGCTTTACAAGGCGGTTTGCCTCACTCGTCCCCTGCCTTTCCCGCTGGTCAAGAGAGTGGTCCTATCGGCAAAGCGCTATTCACCAGAGAGCAAACTATTTGCCCAGATTTACAAAAAGAAACGACTTGGAAAATAGGACATAAAGAAGCCCTACTCCATGGATACTTTTCTTGCGCCATCCACCCCATTATTGGATCCAATGAACAACCCTTAGGTGTTTTCATATTATTTTTTCCAAGAATTGGTGAGCCCACCGCTTTTGAAATAAAAATTCTGGAAACGGCCGCAGGCTTAGCTGGAATTGCAGTGGTACAAAAACAACAAGCGGATTACAGTCGAAAACTTCTGGAACTTTCAGAAAAAAATCGCATTGTTGAAGAAGCCAGCCGTATGAAAAGTGAATTTCTAGCGAGTATGTCGCATGAGCTACGAACGCCCCTCAACGCCGTTATCGGCCTTTCACAATTGCTCAAAGATGGTAAAGCTGGACTCATAAACTCTAAACAAGATGAATATTTGGGAGACATCCTGTCCGGAGGAATGCATCTATTCCGACTTATCAACGATATCCTCGACCTTTCAAAAATTGAGGCTGGAAAAATTGAACTCAACCTGGAATCAATAAACGTAGGACTTGCGATCCGTGAGGTTTGTGACCTTTTCTTTCCCTTGGCCATGGAAAAGAATATACGCCTGATTCAATCCATAAGTCCCGAGGTTAACGAAGCCTTACTCGATAGCCAGAAATTCCGTCAGGTTTTGTATAACCTGATTTCCAATGCGATTAAATTTTCTCCCAAAGGAGGTCAAGTCACCGTAGCCACCACTCTCGATGCGGAAAACGGCCTCAAACTCCAAGTCTCTGATAATGGAATTGGAATCAAAAAAGAGGATATCGGCAGGCTCTTCCAACAATTTATCCAACTTGATTCCGGTTCAAAAAGAAAATTTTCAGGAACCGGATTGGGCCTAGTCATCACCAAGAAATTGGTGGAGCTGCATCGCGGGCATGTAGGAGTTGAAAGCGAGTTTGGAACAGGTAGCACATTCTACGCAATTTTTCCCAAATAGGGACTAATCAAGCCGAATATCTGCTCGGGCTCTGCGAGTTCGTTCTAATCCAAAATTAAAATTAAGACGCCAAAGATATCGAGCTCTGGGGAGAGTCATGCCGGCATCGTTTTTCCCGTTCCAGGAGAGGTAGCCTTCCCTGCCTGTATTTTTATCCCCATTTCGGCGATTGTAAATTTTAAAATAATTGTCGAAGGTTCTAACCAATACTCCAGAGTCATTCTCTACCTTTACTTGCACCC
>JAYVCH010000193.1:0-12822 GCA_043750055.1 Fibrobacteria bacterium | reverse complement strand
ACCCGTTTTTAAATTTGGCGTCATGGAATACTCACCTCGATTCGAATAGTTGTGGAGAGAAGACAACGATTGGAATAAATCATACTGCGAAAATATAGCGTATCACGCAGAACTCGCGAATCATGACGATTGAATTTACCCGTAGAAGCCTTCCAATTTCCTGGTTTTTTATCATTACTGCATTAGATCTTGCATTAAATCCGGACCATGCCCAAGATTATGGCTAGGCGACCACTTTTTGAAAAGGGGATTTTTCTTGAAGCCAAGTATCCTCGGCTATTTTCATCGATTCGGGTTCTCTGTACTTTTTTCCTTAATGGGAATCCTGGCCACCCAAAAAGTTTCAGCCCAAGCAGGAGAATTTGTTTGCGGTAACCTCATTGAATCTACGGCACTTGCCAAAGCTGCCGACCTACCGAAAACGACAAAAGTTTGGTCCGGTAAGCTCAAAGCCTTGATCTTTCGCATTTCCTTTACGGATGGGGCCTATAGTATTGACACCTCCACAATTAATAGAACCAATACCAGCATCAATGCCCTGTTCAGATCAATGTCCAGAAATACCTTTCAATGGGAATTTAGTATTTACCCTACAATTCTCCCTGCCCCTGGCGACCAGGCAACTTATGCAGCTAACTTCACTAACCTACAATCGTGGATAACCTCACAAATCACCGCAGCAGGTCTTAAGCGTGGCATCGACTACGATGTGTACATCGCCAGCTTCCCCAACTTAACTTTAGGTTGGGCGGGCTTATCCAATATGCGTGATGCGGACTGGATCAACGGAAACTACAGTTCTGCCGTGACGGCGCATGAACTTGGTCATTCAATGGGCCTTCCCCATGCGCATTCCATTGAGGCGGGAACGGATATGTTCGGAACTCCAGGCTCGACATCACAAACCAACGAATATGGTAATCCCTACGATGTCATGGGTCATGGCGGCAGTACGGCCCATTTTAATGTGTTGTATAAACTTCGTGTGGGCTGGGAAGATGCAGATGAAATTAAAGAAGTCAAAACATCCGGTGTGTATCGCATTTATGCACAGGACAATGCAGTCCATAAGGGACGATTAATTGGGATTCGGCTCCCATCCGCTAACCCAAACTTTGGCTATTGGTTTGAATACCGTACCCTCAGTCCCTCGGCGAGATTGGGCGCTTCGGTCTTATTCCAAGGATTCAAAAGTGCTACCAACTTGGATTCTTGGTATTTGGACACGACACCGAATTCCAAAACCAGTAATGATGAAAACGATGGCGTGTTAGTATCAGGTAAAGAATTCAAGGACAAATATGGGGAAGTCACTTTTAAAACCCTGGCCATCAATACCAATGTTTGGAATGAGGAAGGCTGGGTGGACTTACAGGTTACTATCCCTAGTTCCACTGCCATTGTACCGAAGGCGCATCCCCCATCGGCCTTAACTCAACAATCTGGCACCGATTTCTTTTTCAATTTGCAGGGGAAAGTCGTCTCCCCAACATGTTTTAAATTACCAACTTTAAAGGTTATCCAAACAGAACAGGGAAAGGCCACCCTTTCCCTGCTTGTTCATTAAGTCCGGTGAGCCATTGACTGGTAATAGCCCTTAATCCCCCATTTTTTTGTCGACCCATGCGACCAAGGATTTAACGGCACTGATAGATACGTCGAACATTTTCTTTTCAGTTTCGTCCAATTCCACTTCGATGACTTTCTCAATTCCACCTGCGCCCATGATGACAGGCACGCCGGCGTAGAGTCCCTGGACTCCGTATTCTCCATTCAGCTTAGCGGCGCAAGAGAGAAGATTTTTCTTGTCCTTTAGATAGGCTTCGGCCATATGGATGGCGGAGAGGGCTGGGCTGTAAAAGGCCGACCCGGTTTTGAGCAGAGCGACAACTTCGCCACCCGCATTGGCCGTGCGCTTCGCAATTAGATCCAATTTCTCGCGAGACAAAAGTTGGGTCACGGGAATGCCACCGACGGAGCAATAACGCATGAGGGGAACCATGGTGTCGCCATGACCACCCATGACCAAGGCTTGAACATCTTCATTGGACACATTAAGTTCCATGGCCACTAGGGCTGCAAAACGAGCCGAATCCAAAACGCCAGCCATACCCGCCACACGATGCGCAGGAAAACCGGTGATGCGTTGCATAGCATAAACCATGGCATCGAGAGGATTGGTCACCACGATCACAAAAGCACTGGGAGCTTTGGCTTTGATGGCTTCGGCCACAGTTTTGATAATTCCGAAATTGACATCAAGTAAATCATCTCGGCTCATGCCGGGCTTGCGAGGAAGTCCGGCCGTCACAATAATCACGTCTGAACCCTCAAGCGCATCATAGGAATTGGACCCGATGAGGTTACTGGAGGTGGGAATCAAGGACCGCCCGTGCATAATATCTAAACTCTTACCCTGAGGAACGCCTTCGGCAATGTCAATGGTAATGACATCACCCAATTGTTTTTGTGCGGCAACCAAAGCCATGGTTCCGCCAATTTGTCCTGCTCCAACCAATGCAATTTTTGCTCTTGCCATTTTTTGCCGTCCTCTCTTTTTTGTCTCGCTACGTTGTTAATACTTTAAGGAGAAAAACTACGGTCGTTTACTTCCCCGCTGCCTTCATGGCAGCAACCATTTGATTTCCAATATCCGCTGCTGTCGAAGCAACGGTGACTCCAGCATCTTTCAAAGCCTTGATTTTAGCTTCGGCTGTTCCAGAGGTTCCATCGATAATGGCACCGGCATGACCCATGCGCTTGCCTTTGGGCGCGGAGGCGCCGGCTATAAAGCCAACAACCGGTTTCCTCACATGTTCCTTGATATAGGCTGCGGCGATTTCTTCGTCACTGCCGCCGATTTCACCGATGAGAATAATCCCTTCCGTTTCGGGATCTTCATTTAACATTTTGACCACTTCCACGTGGCTCAATCCATGAATCGGATCGCCACCAATTCCAACGGCAGTGGTTTGACCCAAGCCGGCAACGGTGGTTTGATGAACGGCTTCATAGGTGAGCGTTCCGGAGCGCGAGACAATTCCAATGCGGCCCTTGGAGTGAATGGATCCAGGCGCGATCCCAATTTTACAAACGCCGGCCGTAACCAGCCCTGGACAGTTGGGTCCGATTAAAATGCATTTCCTGCCCTTCAAATAATTATGCACTTTGAGCATGTCCATCACGGGAATGCCTTCGGTGATCGCAACAATGAGATGAACACCGGCATCGACCGCTTCCAAAATCGCATTCGCGGCATAAGCCGCGGGGACAAAAATCATGGATGCATTGGCGCCCGTATCCTGAACCGCTTCCGCGACGGAATTGAAAACTGGAAAGCCATCAACCGTGGTACCGCCCTTTTTAGGGGTAACACCACCAACAACATTGGTGCCGTATGCGCGGCATTGTTGAGAATGAAACAGACCAGCTTTGCCGGTGATTCCTTGCGTGATTAAACGCGTATTTTTATCGATGAGAATGGCCATGTTAAATTCCTCCCTTGCCGCTCTTCGAGCCTTCGTTCTTTGCGTCGAGGGCTTTAACGTTTTCTGCCGCCCGTTTGGCCGCGTCATCCAAATTTTCCGCCGATATGAGGTTAAGTCCCGAAGCTTCGATAAGGGCTTTGCCTTCCTTCACGTTTGTCCCTTCAAGGCGAACCACCAAAGGCACTTTTAAGCCCGTGGTTTTGACCGCGCTAATGATACCACGCGCGATTCGGTCGCAAGGCATAATTCCACCGAAGATATTGACCAGTATGCCCTTTACATTCTTGTCGGAGCTGATGATCTCAAAAGCCTTGGTCACGGCTTCTTCCGATGCCGAACCGCCCACGTCCAAAAAGTTTGCCGGCTGCGAACCGTAATGGGCGATAATATCCATGGTGGCCATGGCCAGGCCCGCGCCGTTTACCATGCATCCAATATCACCATCTAGTTTGATATAGCTAAGGCCGTATTTGGATGCCTCGATTTCGGAGGGGTCCTTTTCACCATCCGGATCCCCACCGGTATCTTTTTGCCGAAAAATTGCATTTTCATCAATGTCGAATTTGCAGTCGAGGATAGAAAGTGTATCGGCACCATTGACGACCAGTGGATTGATCTCAAGTAGGGTGCAATCTTTTTCTTGATACAAACGATAGAGTTTCTCGAGCACCTCACCGAATTGTTTAACCTGATTTCCGGACAGACCCAGAAAGGCAGCGCCTTCGGCAACCAAATCCGTATCCAAATTACGACCCCAAGCTGGGTAAAACTTCTTGATTTTTTCCGGAGTCTTTTCGGAAACTTCCTCAATATCCATGCCGCCTTCCGGGCTTAGGATAAATACGATATTGGCCTTGGCCCGGTCCAAAGTGACGGCCACATAAAGCTCACGTTTAATGACACTGGCTTCTTCCAATAAAATGGCGTGGATTTTCACTCCAGAAGGCCCGGTTTGTTTGGTCACCAAGGTCATTCCTAATAATTGTTGAGTCAGGGATTGGGCTTCATCGACCGTTTTAAAAAGTTTGATGCCACCGGCCTTGCCTCGGCCGCCGGTATAGGCTTGCGCCTTGGCGACTCCCATGCTCATTTGGAGCTTGGTGAGTGCACCCGAAACATCCTCGACTTTAAAAACGACTTCGCTTTTTGGAACAGGTAAACCAGCGTGGCGTAAGATTGCCTTGGCTTGGTATTCATGTAACTTCATAATTATTCCCTTGATGGGGTTTTAGGAGCGGTAAAAAATGCTCATTATTGAGCTTATGTTCAATCAATTTGAGGTTAGGGGGGAAAAAGAAAAAACCGGTAGCGTCGATGTACAGGTTATTTCAAGACGGGACAACCGAATTGGGGTTTTAGTAAATGAGCTTGAGGGAGTTTATTGAAAGGATCCTGACGAGTATTGACCATAAGTTTGAGGTTAGTATTAGAAAGGCTTTTCACCAATGCGGCTTGAGCTGTGTGTAAGATACCCATGATAGAACATTGCTTGAACTCTCCGCATTCTTCCGGATGATCGAGGCAGCCCATCAGATTGATTTTGCCTTCAACAGCTTCAATAATAGCCAATAGCGTGATACGCTCCGGTTCGCGAGCCAACATAATCCCGCCTTTGACACCAGGAACCGTTCGCAATAATTTGGCTTTGGAGAGCCGAGAAACAATCCCCTGTAAAAATCGGAGGGAAAGATGAGACTGTTCAGAAATGGATTGAACCGGGACAGGCATGCCCTTCGCATCTCCTTTTTCTTGGGCCTGAACATACTGACGAGCCAGGAATTCCATGGTCCTTAATGCGTAGTCTGTTTTCTTAGTGAATTTCATGCTTAGTCAATTTGGTTATTGGCTTACTAATATATCCCATTTTTGTCGGAATAAGGAAAATTATGCCTGGATAGCATCAAAATATTGAAAATCACCCTGAAAAACGGTTTAATAGGAGAACAATATTTTTGCCGAAATCTAAAATCGGCCAACCTCAATTAGGAGCATGGAATGTCGAAAAAAATGACGCTTCCCTTTGTAACCGCCCTTTGTATGACTTCCTCCCTTTTTGCTTTGGACGAATATATGCCAGTTCCAAGCCGCGTGATGCAAATCAATCTCGGTCTCGAACACTCTTCAATTCCAGGCCACTTCCAACAAGACTGGGAAAGCGATGGTGTTTACTCTAAGGAAGATCCTACCGTCATTCCTGTGCAGGGGAAATTTGGTCTCCTGGATGATTTGGAAGGTTCCATGGCCATTCGCTATTTGATTTTGGACGCTGATGGCCATACCGGACTCGACCGACCCATCCTGGGCTTGAAATATGGGGATCCCATTTCCGGCGGAGGTGGCTTTTTGGCGGTATCCTTGCCGATAGGTTTTGAGGATATCATGAATGCGGGAAATTTTGCGACCATGACTTTTGGTGGGATGTACAATAAAGATTTTCCGATAATCAAATTACTTTCCAACTTGGCCTATTCATTTAATACGGAAGACAACAACAAAACTAAGCTTGACAATATCCATCTCTTCGTCAAAGGCGAATATCCCCTTCGCGCCCCATGGTTGACTGCCCACCACCAATATGTCGGGCTCAATCTTGCCAGTATTTATGACCTGTATTTCAACCAAATGAAAGATGGGGAAAGTGTTAATGCAGGAGCTCAGCTTTTCCAATTAGCGCCGGGCTGCTATTATACCTTTAATAAAATTGTGAGCTTGGAAGTGAATATTCCATTCTCGATCTCGGGACAAAACCAACCTGAAAACCAAACGTTCAGGGCCCAACTGTATTTTACTTTGGATGAAGGCCTATACAACTCGCTTTAATTTTAAAACTCAGTTCAAAGAAAACCTGATTCAGATTCATTATGAAGGCACGGGTGTTTGGACTAGTTTTGGCTGAAGTAGGTTGTGAGAATGGCTAAGGTGTCGGCGGGCAGCATGGGTTTACCTGAGGGCATATGCAATGGGTCGGTCGCGAGAAGATTAATGCGATTCACAATTTTGCCTGAAGCGTTTACAGCCGTTGTGCTATCTTGCCAGTTTGGATAAATCGACCCATACTTATGGCACACCCCGCATTTGGCTGTAAGGATGCCATTTACATTTACACCTGTAACGGGATTGAATGGTGTTCTAACCACATTCACCGTCCACAATCGGGTTTTATTACTGTCCAAAGAAGTTACCGAAATCGATGAGCTTGCCAAATGATTTGTAAGGAGCGTTTTTCCGGCTCCCGTTATTGAGAATTTGGCGGTATCCCCTACGCTTAAACCAAGACTGTACATTAGGTTTGTGGCATTTGTTGGAACCCAATTAAGGGAAGGTGTAAGCGTTTGACCAATGGTACTGGTCGTTGTAAGAATTGTGAAGCTAGTCACACTAACGGGACCCACGGTAAACTTAAACGTTGCCGAGACCGATGGAACCGCATTTGAAGTGGCCGTCACGGTGTTCACGGTTCCGACTTTTTTACAATAAATCTGGCCCGAGCGAATTGCCGCCACTGCCGTATCGGCCGGGGAAATCGAAAGAGTATAGGCTTTATTGGTTGTTGTCGTTGGTCCCCAGACCAAACGCGGAGTGATATAATTCGGAACGACGCCGTTGGTATCGGAAATCGTTAAGGTTTTAGGAAGAACAGGTCCCACCGTAACTGCAAAACGAAATTTCTTACTTTGATCTGAGGAGATAGCTTCCACAGTATCTTTGCCTAGGCTTAGTCCCACAGTTTTAGTCGAGTCCAACACCTTTATGATCGTCGAGGCCTTCAACAAATAAATTTTGAAATTTTGATTCGTTGCATTGGCCGGAAAAAAAGTAGCAACGGGTGTGATCGTATCCAAAATGGCTTCGGCGGAATCATGCACATTGAGACTATCGACTTTGATGGGAATCACTTTAACTGAAAAAGACTTGGTAAAATCGCCATCAATGGCCCTTGCTTGCACGGTGGTTGTTCCAATCGCGCTACCCAACATTTCGGTTCCCGAAACAGAAACGATGCTGGTATTACCGCTGATCATGAAGAAACTTTTATTGGTAGCTGTGGTTGGATTCCAAATGATGGCCGGAGTCTTGGTAGTTCCAAGATAGATACTGTCATCGGGTACCGTGATTCCAAGCAGTGGCGTCACCCTTGAATGCAGCCAAGCCAGCAGCACTTTTAATTGATATGCAGACAATTCTTGATCAGGAGTCGTCACCAGGGGCATATGGCCTACTGTCCCAGGGAGCCGCACGAGTCGATCCAAGGCATGGGCCCCATCTGCAATTAACGAAGCCGAATCCTGCCAGTTAAAAGTAGTACCTGGCGTATGACAGGGAGCGCATTTTAATTTGATGATTGGCAATACATTTTTCGTCCATTCCGGCGTCTTTACTGTCACTTTGACCTGGGCAGTGAGCTTACCTTCCTCCGTAGTTACGGAAACCTTGGTGTTACCGGTATCGGAGGTGACAAAACTTTCTCCCCGAATAGCAGCCACGGTGGTGTCATTGCTGGTCAGGGTGAAGGTCTTGTTGGTCGCGGTGGTGGGTGTAAATATCAAATTTGGCACCACCGTATCCCCCAAATTAACTACGGTATCGGATGCGGAAATCGAAATGAGCGGGGTCACTACTCGCGAAATCCAACTAAGCAACACTGCCAAATCACGCGGCTTCAAGGTTCCATTGGGGGAAGTGGGCAAGGGCATTTTTCCTACGGCCGAATCCGGTCTAGACAAGCGGTTTAAAGCCGAGGCGCCATAATGAACCAGTGACGATGAATCCTGCCAATTCAGGGTTGCGGGAGGCGCATGACAGGGGGCGCATTTGAAGCTCGTGATAGGCAGAATATCCGTTTTGAAACTGGGATTTTCAATAGCCACGGCGAACGTCGTTTTTAAACTACCTTCCGCCGTCGTCACTTCCACCTTTACATTTCCAACTGCCAAGCCGCGTAGACGGTTACCTACGACAACCAATTTGGTGGTGTCGAGACTGATCAATGAGTAGCCTTGATTGGTGGCATTGACGGGGTCCCAAGTCAAATCGGGACCCAGGGTGTCGGCGGGAACGCATCGGATATCCTTGGCGACTAAACCCTTTACTCGATAGACCTTTGCAGAAACAACCACTTCGAAAGTCACCTTAATTCCGCCGTCGTCGCTTGTCGCCGTCACCGAATCTGACCCGATTTTTTGGGCAATGAGACTATCTCCCGTAACTTTGACGATACTGGTGTCCTTGGAAGCCAAGCTGTATTTTCTGTCGGTCGCGCCACTGGGTTCAAAGGTCAATTCGGGTATAAACCTATCTCCAACTTCTTGAGCTAATTTTGCAGCTAAAAATCGTTTTAGAACAATGCGCACGGTAACAAATAGCGTATCCGTTGCCCCGCCATCCTTTGATTCCATAAGCACTTTGACCGAACCCACTTTCAAAGCCTTGATGGAGTGTCCCTCGGTTGAAACAATATTCGAATCTAAAGCTTTGAGTGAGTAGCCCAATTCCGAGGCATTGGTTGGTAACAGCTTCACTAGGGGGACAACAGAATCGCCGAGATCCAAATTCAAACTGGGTGATGAAATGCCGGTGGTCCTGACTGAGACAACGTTTACCGTGAACTTGGTCGTAGCTTGGCTGTCGGCGGAGGTGGCTGTAATTTTAACCTTGCCGGCCTTCAGCCCTTTTAAACTGTCCCCGACAATTTGAACCAAGGTAGAGTCGTCGCTCGATAGGCTGAACTTTTTATTGGCGGCATCGGCAGGAAGAACAGCTACGGTCGGCAAGCGCGTCTCCCCTATGCTTAGCGTAAAGGAATCACTCGCAAGCGACGCCACGTAGATTGGAATCACATTCACTAACAAATTGGCTTTAACCTGAAGATCCAAGGATGCGATGGAAACATTGGTCTTGCCAGGTTTAAGCGCTTGCAAGCTGTCCCCCACTACTCTAACCATCGAAGGGTCTTCACTTATTAAAGTGAATCGTTTTTCCACAGCTTCAGCAGGAAGGACCATGATATTTGGTGAACGGGTTTGCCCTGCCACAATGGTCATGGGGCTTACTTCAAATTTGGAGATAAGCAGAACACCGGGCAATTTATCATCGGCGGTAAATCCTTCATAGCTGTGCACTTTACGGTATAGCGAACCATCGACATTGAATCCTGTGACGATTACCGAAAAATCCTTTTTGACCTTTCCATTTAATTCCAACTTCACTGATTTTACGCCGGGCCCCATCTTAAATACTTTCACCTGCGCGGGTTTGGTCATGTCACCGGGCGCGGGGGCTTTGCCATTGAAAATCTCAATACGTACAGAATCGAACTTGCCCACCTTGGCAGAATCCAACTGGAAATTCAAGACATTGACATCGCCTCCATCGGTGGTATGGCAAGACACCAACGGTAGGGATAGCAGAAATGCGCCTAGTCCAAGGATAAAAACGAACGCAATGCGATGCTTGAGGAGCGGACTCAGGGCCAAAAACCAGGGACTACCGAAGCGTATCAGAAAGCGTATGAACATGGGGATCCGGTTGTTGATTGAATAGAACCACGGTCGTGACAATGGCTGCGGTTGCAACGCCTCCACTCGCAATCCAAGCCCACTTGGGAATGGGGTGCCGAGTTTCGGTGGCCAAAGGCGCAGCGGATTTTAATTTTAGGCTATCGTTTGAACTTGGAGTAGGAGACGTGGCCGATATCCTGGAGGAAGCGGCATCGGGTTTGATACCCAATACCGCCAACGAATCAGCATGAGCTCGACCAAAACGGACACGAACCCGGTCAAAAATGGCTTCCACCGAATCACCCACTCCTAGTGTGGATAAATCTTCCTTCGCATCCAATTTCAACATTTGATACAGAAAAGATTCAGCTTTGCGACGCGTGTTTTCATTGGCTCCATAAATGACTCCCAAAAATTTATAGATGAAAACCGAATCTTCCCGGTCCCGCAATTGGCGTTCCCGTCGAACATTTTCAAGTAATGCGACCAAGGTCTCAAATTCACCGGACATGTATAGGGATAAAACCTCGTTTCGATTTAGCGCCTTTTTGGAAAGCGGTTTGGTTTTAACGGATATTGCAGAACTGGTCGAAGTAGCTGGTTTCGGCGCACTTGTGGGCGCGTCCTGGGCAAAAGGAAGGGACGCAAATCCCAAGCAAAAAAATAAGCTTCTGAATAAAATATTCGCGTTGAAAATAAGCTAACCGCCTAGTCTATAGGCGGAAATATAACACTAATTTAAAGCATTTCGAATAGACCAGCCGCGCCCATACCTCCACCAATGCACATGCTGACAATTCCGTATTTTCCTTTCCTTCGAGCCAATTCAGCGAGCAAGGAAACGGTCAATTTGGTTCCCGTGCAACCCAAGGGATGTCCCAAGGCAATGGCCCCGCCATTTACATTCACCTTTTCCTCTGGAATTTTCAATTCCCTCATGACGGCCAAGGCCTGAGCAGCAAAGGCTTCATTCAATTCAAACAGATCGATTTGGTCGAGGGTCATACCTGCCATTTTAAGGACTTGCGGGATAGCGGCAGCAGGACCTATACCCATAATTTCCGGGGCTACACCCACAACTGCATATTTGACCAATCTCGCGATGGGTTTTAAGCCATGGGATTCGGCATACTGACGTGAGGTTAACAAAACCATGGCGGCGCCATCGCTGACTTGGGAACTGTTGCCGGCCGTTACCGTTCCATTGACTTTGAAAACCGCTTTGAGAGCTCCTAGCGCTTCAACACTAGTATCGGCACGGGGACCTTCGTCATTGGCGAGAGTTCGGGAGATTTCTTTTTCTTTGCGATGGGAATCGAGCTGCGTTTCCTTCCAGGTTACGGGCACAATTTCATCTTTGAATTTTCCGCTTTGAATCGCTGCCGTTGCTTTTTGGTGAGAGCGGTAGGAAAAAGCATCCTGATCTTCGCGCTTGATTCCGTATTTTTCCGCCACCCTTTCAGCCGTAAGACCCATAGTCATATACGATTCCGGACGCTTGTCCACGAGTTCAGAATTGGGTGCAATTTTGTGACCGCCCATCGGGATCATGGACATGCTTTCAAGGCCACCGGCGAGCATGACCTCGGCATCTCCCAGGTTGATGCGATCTGAGGCGAGGGAGATAGCTTGTAACCCAGAGGAGCAATAACGGTTCACCGTCATTCCGGGAACAATATCCGGTAGGCCCGACATCATGCCTACCATGCGAGCTACGTTCATACCTTGTTCCGCTTCTGGCATAGCACAACCGAGAATTAAATCGCCAATGTCTTCGGGCTTGACGCTGGGGGCCCGTTTCAATACTTCACGAACCGTTATGGCGGCCAAAGAATCGGATCGCACATGGGTGAAAGAACCCTTACCAGCCTTGCCAACTGGAGTTCTAACTCCGACTACAATTACGGCTTCACTCATGACGAACCTCCTCTAAAATGCCTATCCACATTTCATTTCAAACTGCTTTTGAACTCAAACGCAATTCCTGTTTTAGTTTCGCAGGGGCTTGCCCTTCTTCAACATGTATTCAATTCGCTCTTGGGTCTTTTTGGTGCCGATAAGTTTCAAAAACTCGTCACGTTCCATCTCGAGCAAATAATCTTCATCTACTGCTGAACCCGCAGTCACGTGCCCACCTGCCATAATACGGCCGACCGCCTTCGCTATCAAAGCATCATGCGCGGAGGCATATCCCCCTTCGCAAAGCATAAAGATGCCGGTGTCGAAAGCAGCCAAGGCTTCGGTACCCAAAACTTCTATCCGCTTCGAAGGCACGGGTGGACGATAACCGGCGCGGCTCATGGCCACAGCTTCGGCCTTGGCTCGGTCGAGTCGCATGCTTTCGTTAGAGGCGATGACGGCGCGTTTATCCAGGTAGCCCATGTCAAAAGCGTCCTTGGCGCTTGTGGATACTTTCCCCATCGCAATTAATTCGAAGGCTTTGATTAATCCGTTTAAAGCCAATGCCCCTTTGGCGCTGGACATGGCGCGTATGGTCAATTCCTTTGTGCCCCCGCCAGCGGGTAGTAATCCTACGCCCACTTCGACCAAGCCCATATAGGTTTCTGGTGAAAGGACGGGACGATTGCTATGAATCACAAATTCGCAGCCACCGCCCAGGGCCATTTGATGGGGCGAAACGATTACAGGAACGCCAGAGTATTTGATGGCCATACTCGCGCGTTGAAATTGTTTGATGGCATAGTCAATGTTATCATATTCGCCATTGACCGCATCCATGAGTACCATAGCGATATTGGCACCGGCGCAGAAATTGGCGCCTTGATTGCCTATGACCAAACCGTCATAGCTGTCATTGGCTTGATCAACTGACTTGA
>JAYVCH010000192.1:0-9514 GCA_043750055.1 Fibrobacteria bacterium | reverse complement strand
GTAAATTATTCTCGTGGCTTTCCGCTTTGGGGCGTATCGGTGGGGTTACGTCAGGGCAACCAACTGATCGTCGGAGCCATTTATCTCCCTGCCTTGAACGAACTTTATACCGTTACGTTAGGAGGCGGGGCATTTCTCAATGGGAAGCCCATTCATACAAGCTCGGTAAATCAAATGCACGAAGCCATCATTTCGCATGGTGATTTCAATGTGGGAGCAACGGATTCGGAGCGTCAAGAATTAAATGCCCGCAATGTCTCCGCTAGAGCACAAACTGCGGGGGCTATGCAACGGGTCAAGTGCATGGGCTCGGCCGTGCTCGAAGGGGCCTTTGTGGCGACTGGTCGCATGGAAGCCTATTGCATGCTGGCCATGAAACCCTGGGACGTCGCTGTGACGGGTTTATTGGTCACCGAGGCAGGCGGGCAAGTGTCGCGACTGGACGGAGGAGTCTTTTCCATCGAAGGGCCCGATGCGCTTTTCAGCAATGGACATCTTCATCAGGGCCTGCTCAAACTTCTCGGGCACGTGTAAAGAAATCCTCATATCCGAGGGGTAGCGCTCGTGTTTCCTATCAACGATTCCACAAAGATCCCACAAAGATCCCAAAATTTCAAAATCCACTAAATCTTGTATTTGACCTGAAGACCGCCTTGCCCTACAATGGCAGTACCAAAGGGACTTTTTCTATCGCACCGCACGATAAGGAGAAGAAACGAGGTGTATGCATTCAGAGACGATTTTATTGGTAGAAGATGAGGGCTCTTTGCGTTCTGTTATGAAAATGGCATTGGAACACAATGGCTATAGAGTTATGGATGCCGACAACGGGGTCGATGCCTTGTTTATCAGCACGCAGCACAAAGGACCCATCCACCTCTTGCTAACGGATGTGGAAATGTCGCCCATGAGTGGACCCGAACTGGCGGAGCAAATGTTACTTTACCGGCCAGAAACCCAGGTGCTTTTCATGTCGGGCAATCGGCAACCGGAAGACCTCCAGAACGACCTGGTTTTATTGAACGCCAAGTTCATGGGAAAACCCTTCAATCCAAAACAATTACATCAAAGTGTTCGACAAGTTTTGGGAGTTCCTTCCTGAGCAGTTTTGGATTAGCTAAAAAGCCTGGGCCAGGTCTAGCCAGAATGAGGCCGGGCCATTGCCGAACGGGAAATCCATCCTTAGGTTGAAAATACCCAAGAGGGGATAACGTATCCCCATTCCATAGGCGTACCCAAAACCCGAAACAGTTTTATAGGTGGGAAGATCCAATTGGAAATGACCACGTACATCCCATAGGTTAGCATAATCAACAAACGGAACCACTTGAATGGGAACCAAATGATTCCACAAACTTTTGGAATTGATATAGCCGAACGCAAAGGGTTCGATTCGCACTTCAGTTGAGGCCAAATAATAAGCCAAGGATTGTTTTTCCCCCGCACATCGACCTTCCACTGTTTTCTCCAGACATAGAGATTGGAAATCAAAACTTCGTACGCTGCGTGAGCCCCCTAAAAAGAATCGCTCCGAATTAGAACCGCCGATTCCGAAAAAGCGTCCCGCGTCCACGCGGCCGGCCCATTTGATTTGTGGGACTTGGGAGAAATAATAATATTGCGCCGTTTGGGCCTCAATCCAATTATGCCGATATTCAGTCAGGTCAAATACGTTTCCACGGACCAGAGGACCGCCATTTCCCCATGTCAAGGCGAAGCGCATTCCACGGGATGGATCCATTTGTTGATTTAAAAAAGCAATAAAAGCGGTTTGAATAAAATTGATATCTAGATCACGTTCACGTAATCCTCCATCTAACATCAAACTTTTCGCTTCAAGTTCGGCATTGGCTACCAACCGAAGCCAATAGGCGAAAGGAAAGGTAAGTCGAGTCGAGTTCGTGGCCCTGAAATCACCGCCCAATGGGCCTTGATCCGCATGGAGTTTCAGATCCTGATACCAACTTACACCGGCATCATTGTCAAAACGAACCAGGTAACCAAAAGGCAACGGAGAGCCAAAGCCGGTATAGACGTTCTGTCGCGACTTCGCAAAAGAGGCGCCCACGCGCACTTCATTTAGGGTACCGGATACGTTACTATGGCGCAGATCTCCAGAAATACCTGGTCCATATTCGGTTTCGTAAAAAATCGAACTATGGGCATTACCCGGCACATGTTCTTCGGCATAGAGATAGAGGATGCTGCCTCGAGTCGTATCAGATTGCAGGGAGTCATAGAGTCGCACATAGTTAAATGCGCCTGTGTATTGAAGTTTCTCAATTATTCGATCGCTTTGGGAAATACGGACCGTGTCCCCCCGTTTGTATGGAACCAGCGATCGCAAAAGGGCGTCACGAGTGATACCGGCGGCCGTATCGGCAGGAGGAGCGCGCGTCGTGCGAATTATTAAGGTGTCAAAAACAACCGGGTAGGAAGGATCCACATAATATTCAACGGCCACGGTTTTTTTTTCTGTTTGAACCTCCATTTTATGTTTCACATCTGCGCGCACATAACCGGCGTTGCCATAAGTGCGTAAGATAATGCGTTCATCTGTAAGCAATGCATCCTCATGAAACGGTTTTCCTTTTTGGGCCTCCAAATCAAATGCGGTAATGGGTGCGCCGGAAGGAACAGGTAGGCCCGCTTTCGTTGAGCTCGCAGGATGCTGGGAAGAATCGCCCTGATTTATTTCCGCGGACAACAGAACAAGTACGCTATCGAAGGCATAACGTGGACCTTCAATAATTGTGAGCTTGGCATCCCAGTTAAGGCTGTCGGTGGGCTTAGGGTTGAGGGTGATTTTCACTTGGATATCGAAGAAGCCGCTCGCGCGGTATAAATCGCTTACATAGAATTGCGCATCCTCGCTCCAAGCATTAAGTCCATCTGTATCATATGAATCCGATTCGGGTGCAATCACTTCCAATACCTTGCGATTGGAGAGAAAACTATTTCCAATCGGATGAATATCAATAGCGCCCTCGGTCGCAGCGATAAACAAAACCAGGGCTGACAGCCAAAAGACTTTAGACTTCATCGTAACGAATCCACAATGGCAGATTGCGACTGGTGCGGCTTGCCTCGGTCGGGATCCTCACTTTTTGGTTTTGACCACCAATAGCCCCAAAAATCATAGGTGTAGTTGAGCCCCAATCTCCGCAGTAATTTATCTTGAGTTGATTGGGTTCGATCTGGGTCGGTGAACAAGGATGCATCCAAATTCACGTGGTTTTTTACCCTTTGTTTCCAAACCGGATTATCGATAAACCGGTATAAGGGAGGACGCCATTCCAATCCAACCAAATAGGCCCAGGGATTGACGTCTTCAGCAATGTCGGGCTTGTACGCTGACTTCGCGCGCAACCGAACCTTCCAAAATTCCTTGCTTAAAATTTCCAGTGCAATAGCATCATGTGAAGAAGCTCCCGGGGCTGCTGAAGATAGACCAATTGTATCTTTTTTGAATTTGTCCGACGCCAATACCCCAAGGCCCGTCACCTGGGCGCTGGCGATCCAACTTCCCGAAAGTTTTTCGGCCCGGTCCGAAAGCCATCCATTGAGTGGTACTTCAAGCAAGGTCAATGCCTGCTGCTCAACTGTCAAATCATCCCCACCCGTGGAGAAGCCGGGTGAATAGCAACCTCGGCGCACCGAATAAATTAATGCGGCAACTTCAACTCCAGCGCCATAACTACCCTTGCAATCACTGTCATAGGAGAATTGTAAATTATTTAGAGGGCCTCCTAAACGCATGATTACGGAACAGGAGTCGGTTGTTTTCCCATCACAAGCACGAGCCAATTTTTTTTCACTTTCCAAATCCAAAATCCCTTCCTCCAAAGGGGAATTCAACCATTTCAATTCAATGTGACGAATACGGTATGCTTGCCTCCGGGTTCCTAAGGTGCCATCGCGAGAGGACAGCCGTCCACGCACAAGGGCATAGGGATAGGTACCCACCATGGACACATTTCCCACATATGAAAACCGTACAGCGTCGGTTTCGATAGTGTTTCCATAGCCGGTGGTTTCCAGATTGAGTTGCACCTGCATGGGCCTGGCCCGCCGAGCGATTTGACGGGCCGCGGGCGATTTCTTGAAGATGTTTTTTAAGGATTCTAAACTGCGAACCCGAAGCCGATACCGAATTGAAGAACTATCCATGACCGCCGAGACACGCAAAAAGGGCAAGGGGTGCTTTTGGTTTTTGGAATACTTCGCAGGGGAAAACGGATTTCTGTAAAGGACGGAAATTTTAGAGAAGTCGCCCGTTGCCCGCAAGGGGTGTTTGATTCGCTCCGCCGATGCTCCGCCAATAGCCGCTTGTAAATTAAAGCCGCTCGAATCCATTTGAGCATCCAATCGAAAATCACGAAGTTGAATTTTTTGTCCCTCCCCAAGCACGGCACTCAAACTTTGCCCTTCCATGACAGCGGACATTCGTCTAGTCGCGATTGCGTAATCGATCTTGCCCGTCATCTCACCCCCATTTCCCTTAATCAATAGGTTCGAAAGGGAAATGCGTCCATCCAACGTCTTGACCTTGGCTGAAAATTGTTGTGTGTCTAATCCTGGAGCCATATACGTGCCCAGTAAGGTATCTGCGTCGAGTTTTAATCCTTGCAGCGCCAACTTGAAAGGCAAAGTCAATTTAGCCCGCAAGGCCAGGCCTTTTAACTCTCCCCTCCGGCCTGGCAAAACCATATCTCCATTCACAGAAATGTGGCCCTCCAGTTCACGGTACTCTCGCATTTTACCCAGGAAAGTGGCTGTCCCATTGGGCGAAAAAATCTGGATGGAAAGGGGTTGGATTTTTCCTAGCGCATCACTCATCGTCAAGACCAAGGTATCGTTTAATAGAGGTTCCTTGTCCGACGCTGTAATTGCATGGATAACCAGGGTGTCTTGTTTACCAGAAACCGTAAAATTTTTAACGGACACTTTCGAAGCCTCGCCTTGCAACTGAAAATCCTGTAAGGCGTAATTTCCTGCGAAGCCGGTGGAATCATTATAACTGAATTTACCAACCAAGTTGCCTGATTTGAGCGGAGAGGAGGGCTTCGCCAGGCTCCAAGCCTTGGCAAGATTAAAATGATCCGATGCGACAGAAACCGATCCCACATCGACCACCTTGATTCCACCAAGCGAGTAGAAGGGCCGGCCATGCATTTTGACCTCACCGGCTAAACTTGCGGAGGATCCCGACAAGGTGGCTTTCATTAACTTGACCCTCAACAGCTCCCGAGTCCAATCCCCATCGAGATGGGCTTCCACGGCTTGACCTTTCAAAATGCCATGCCCCGATACATCGGCCCGGCCTATTCCCCGTTTTATCATCCACAAAAATTCTCCCGATATCACAGGATGATAGGGCGCGTAGCGATCCATCCCCCGGTAGGGCAATTGATCGAGCGCGAAATTCTGGGCATGCACCGAAAGGGAGTCCAGTCGGGCCAGGGTGAAATTGGCTTTGCCGAAAGTGGGATTTTGTAAGTGAAGGGAAAAGGTTTTGTTTTGTTTTTCGAAAAGGGCGGTTCCGTAAAGATTCCAAGTTTGGTCATGACTGGACCATTTTGAAGGTAAGAGCGTCAAGGCCTTGGCATGATAACGAAATTGGAGGCTAGCCGAATCTGCCCAAGTCCCATAGGCTTTCAAACCCTCTACCTGGGTCGTGGCGGTCAGAAAACCCCCCTCCCCATGACCTTCCAAATGGAATTTTTTAAAGGCTAAATTCGTATCTGTGAAAACCGTGACCCACCTTTCGCCTTGCACAAGGTCAGCGCTAAACTGACCCCGCCAAGTCGTGTACGCTCCCGCTAAGCCGCGCGAGGAAGGCAAGAGCCGGCGCTCTGCATCGGCCGTAAATCGCGAGCCCTCTCCGCTCAATGCTTGAACCTGAATGGAGCCCTGCGAGAACTTGGACTTTTCCAATATCAAATCCGCCGTCATTTTTTTTCCAGCGGTCACTACAGTCACTCCGCGTACATGGCCTTTTGCCGTAACTCCCATATGACGTAACCTATAGGATACTGAATGTATGGAATCGGAAGTTCGTTCTGTAGCGAAAAAGCGACCCGAGAGTTGAATATCTTCCTTCCCTTGCGCCAACATGGAAACTGCAGGACTTTTTGCGTGGCTTGTTAAGGACCAACTTCCATCCGAATCGTCCAGCGATAGTTTTAGAGAAGTTTGTTGAGGACTTAACCGCCAAGACCCCTTCTCCGGAAAATCGGTAATTCGGCAATGACTTTCCACCGTAAAATGCGAACCCGAATCCACAACCCCGTGAACCACCGAGGTTAAGTATTCAAAACTTGGAAGTGAAGCTGACAACCCCAAGGCTTTGGCATAAACCTGGGATGATGCTACTTGCAAACGCAGTTCCATCTGTCCCTTCAAAATATCCGCCTTGGTCAACTCCGCCTTCGCGAAAAGGGTATCGCGGGAGTGGGTCAGCGTTATTTCGGTGGAAATACTTGCGGGCTTATTCCAATCCAAACTGGCTTGCAAAGCTGGACGCATTGCGCCAAAATGCTGCTTCTCATTTTCGCGTGTCATCTCCGCTTCATGAATGAGAAGGGTAAGGCTTTTCAATCCTGTGGTTTTTAGCTCCACCTTTTTTAAAATTCCCCATTCACCGGCTGAATCTGAAAGTGTCAACTGATTGATTCGCAGGCCAATCTCGGCCGGCAATTTAAACTTGGGAAACGGAATAGAATCGCGTTTCACCTTTACCGAATCTGGTGACGGATACAGTTGCACTGTCGCGGCGTCTATTTCCAACTGTGCCACAGGAGCGAAATGGATCAGACTTCTGAAAAGACTTAGCGACAATGCGCCTTGATCCAATTTCACTCGCAAGGAAGGATTCTCAAAAACAGCTGAATCTATCGCAAGATTGAGACTCCAATGAAACCTAGGTTCAAATAATTGCAACCGTCCTCCACCGACATTCCTTGCTTTGGACAGGTAGTGTTGCAAAGGGCGTTGACCGCCCAAAAATAAGCTGACGATGAATAACAAAATGAACCCGGTGAGGGAGATGAAAATCCATTTTGTCCATTTACGCATCGGGAAGCCGAAAAGTAGAGGATTGGAAGTCGAATTTATAAAGAAACCATTTTATGGTGTGAAGACAATATTGATTTGACATGTATGATCTGTCGGAAAAATTTACAATTTCGTGCCCTTATTTTGGGACATTAGCGATATAACTCTTTAATTTATGAAAGAGGAAGCCTCCTTTCGCTCTACTAAAATAGGGCGATTACTACCTTTTTCTGTTACTACAAGGGTTACATCTTCACGATGATCAAACATCTAAGCATCTTCCTGCATTTTTTCAAAAGACTTAATTGGGCTTCGTTATCGACTTTTTTCGGGCATTTGGACTCGCTTGCCGGAGGTTGGATCAAAGATTCCACCTCTGGAAATATGCGTATCTTTGCGCTACCGCATACTCTCAAAGCCGGCAACAAAGCGCTCGCCGCCATCACGGTACAACTCTTCGACAACAGCCATAATCCTCTCAAAGGTTTGCCGGTTCGATTCGCGACATCGATGGGAACGCTTTATCCTTCCCCAGATAAAAGGAGGGCGATGACTTTGAAACAACCAACAAAGTTGGTTATGGGATTACTGCTTTTCGTTTCGAGCCTTGCCTTTGCTGAATTTCCCGTGGCCAACATGGACCCGCATAGCCTGGGAATTCAATATGGCTTGGCCTTTAGAGGCGAAAACATTACCTCCAGCTCGGTCGCCTCGCATGAAACCATTCACTTGCTCTCCCTCGCCTATTCCCCCCTTCCTTATCTTTCATTGGAAGGCGGCGTGGGCGTGGATCAATTTTCTGTGGACCCGTCCAAACAAATTCACTTCAAAGGCGATTATGGGATCTCGCCTGTTTTCGGTCTTTCCCTATTCACCCCTGTCATCGCCGACATCGTACGTTTTACTGCGGGCAGTCGGGCATTGTTCCTCAACAGCGAAGACGTCGAGGGTTATAAGTATTCGGGGTTCATTTCCAACCCCTTCCTGGGACTGCTGGTTTCACCCTCGCCCTTCGTGGATGTCACTGCCGGCCTCCGCATGCTGCTCATCGATGGACAGATGAGCGGTCCTAATTCTTCACCTACCCAAGCCTTTGCCAATCCAGATATGAACCGAGGTTACCTTGCCGTTACCCTCAAATCACCCGCCGATCGCGCCTTCTTGACTTTGGACATGGATGCTTCTTCGAGTTTGAACTCGGATTGGTCCAACGGCCCACGTGAAGCGACGATTGGAATTTCATTTGGGGCGATGCTGGGCTGGCGGACGCGGGCGAGCGTGAATGCGAGTACTAATACGAATACGCCAAGAGATTCTTCGGGTTATTTTCCGGCGATTCCTGAGATGAAGGCGAAGCAGGATAAAATGGCAAAGGAAATCGAGTAAGCGCCTATGCCAAAGTTTAGTTATAAGGTACGGGATCGGGAGGATCGGGTTTTGCTCGGGACCATGGAGGCTGTATCTCCCGATGAAGTCCTTGAGCGTTTGACGCAAAAGGATTTACTGCCGATTCTCATCAAAGAATTAACCGGCACAGAATTTCATTCTAATAAATCCTTAGCCGATTTTTTCAGTGATGGATTAAAAAATTCTAAAAATAAAGTTCCTTACCGCTCGGTGGTTTTTTTCACACGCCAATTAGCAACAATGGTTGGGCAAGGTGTTCCACTTTCCAAAGCCCTGGATCAACTCACTAGAGGCGAAAGGCCGGTTTTCAAAAAAATTATCCAACAAATCAGCAACGACATTGCCACTGGACAAACCTTGTCCGCCGCTGTATCCCGACATCCTGGGGCCTTCAGCCCTATGTACATCGCTGTGGTCAATTCAGGGGAAGAATCCGGAGCCTTGGATCGCGTTTTAGAAGGCATGGCTAATTACATGGAAAGTGTCGAGATCATGCGCGGCAAGGTCAAATCCTCTTTGCGTTATCCCTCAATTATTGGAGGATTCGTAGGCCTGACCTTGATTGGAATTATGTGGTTTCTTGTCCCTGTTTTTGAAACCATCTATGCTAGCTTAAATGCACAATTACCAAAACCGACCTTGATCTTGATCTCGATATCGCATCTGCTTAAACACAATACGATTCCCTGTATTGGACTCGTTGTTTTGATAGTGGTCTTTTGGAAATATTTAATGACGAAGGATGAATTTAAAATCGGTGTGCAAAAAATTCTTTTAAGAATTCCCGTTTTTGGTGGAATAATTCAAAAAACATTTGGGCCACCTATTGCCGTACGATGTCCCTATTAATGGGCGCGGGCACACCCATCCTGAAAGCAACAGAAATTGCCGCTGCGGCTGTAGTTAATCGATATTTTTCGAAGTCGATGGACTTTATTTTTGCAGGCCTTCGTAAAGGGGATCTTCTCAGTGAATCCCTCGAGGCCAGTGGAGTCTTTCCCGTGCTTGTGGTTCAACTTGTTTCCACTGGCGAAACGAGTGGACGTGTCGA
>JAYVCH010000191.1:0-4901 GCA_043750055.1 Fibrobacteria bacterium | reverse complement strand
GAATCTAGAGCGGCGCATTTCCCCTGGCGTTTCAAAGCCTCGGATAAAATTTCTAGCGCGGGTAAAAATCGAGGAGAGCTGACGAGTACGGCGGAGGCGTATTTGGCGGCAGAATCGTAACGATAAAGGGAAGAATAGATTCTGGCCAATATGTCGGATTGTTTGCGGATATCGGGAGCGAAACTTTGGACTTGTTTGGTCCATTTGACCGCATCCGTTTCACGATGGAATTCAGTCAGTATACCCACATATCCGTAATTGGCCTCCTCATTGCTTGGATTGAGGCGAAGAGATTCCACGACTAAATCCGTAAAACCCTTAGTATTAGTTTCTGATAAAGTCAGGGCCTTGGCGAAGAGTCGATCCGCTCTCAAGTCAGGTATGCGCAGAAATAAGTGTAGGCATGCAAGTGTCATTAATGCGCTTCCCGCCATAGCCAGGGCGGTTTTAGACAAAGGGGCGTTCGGTTCTGTTCGTGGAAAAATTTCCGCGAAAAGCGACCAGCCATAACCTACTAGGGCCCAAAGAACAAAACGGGCCGGGGCCAGTTCCAGAAAGGGACCGAACTGAGCCATCATCAGCAGAGCGATCGATGAAATTAAAGCATACTTCGCTTCCAGTCGCCACTCGTGGAAATACACATAGCCAAACGCAAAAACAGCACCCAGGATCAGCAGTAACTCCAAACCGAAACCGATAAGCCCGCCCTCCGCCATTGATTCCAAGAAATGATTATTCGCATGGAATAAAATGGGAAGCATTTCTCCGGCGCGCGCGGGCCAAACCCCTTCAAGCGGAACCACAGAATATCGGAAGCCTCCAATACCGCAGCCTATCACGGGTGAGTCTAAAAAAGTATGCCAGGCAGCCTTCCATGTCCAAGGAAGAAAGCCATGAGACAGCGAAAGCGCTGCGGCCATTTTATGTAATTGGATTTGTGGTAGGTTTATCCAAACGATTCCCAGGCTCAAAGTGATTCCGGTAATCCATGCCAGACGTTCTAAGGCGGGCTCTTTTCCATCCAGCTTCAATGACAGGAAAAGTAGCGGCAAAAAGCACAGGAAGAAGACTCCCATTACTAAGCGAGAATCTACCAGTAAAATGGACATCAACACCAACAGGCTTGCCGTATAGAGGAAAACCTGTACGGGCTTATTAGGGTCGCCTTTTTCCATTAAGTAAAAATGATGGAACGCACCCAGGATGAGAACCAAGCCAAACAGATTCTTATCCAAAAAAAAGGAAGTGACATTATAGGCCGATGCCGTATTACCCAAGCTGGGAATCACTCGGAGCCCTTCCCCTAAATGCGACAAGGTGACGATGTCGATGAGACCACGAATGACACACAATAAAATAAGTAAGGGCATCATGTGTCGATGAGCCAACGGCGCGCGTAGATAACCCAAAAGAAAGGCGCACAGAATCCCCACCTGCATCACCGCGGCCTCATGGAAGTTTCCGGTTCGCGTGAGTCGGAAATATCCATACATCCAAAAGACCAGGAATAGGATTAAAACAGATGAGGGACGCAAGCGCTTTAGATAAAATAGGGTGAGGCCGGCCATGCCCAACAACATCAAAGGCGTTTTCAGAATTCCGGGATCGGTGAAGCGACTTGAAACCGCCAAGGCTCCTCCCCAGGTGAGGCATAAGAATATCAGGATAAACGCACGCCGCACAGGTTTTTCAGATCCCTTTTGAAAAAGACCCCACTGAATAGGAATGCCATATTTTGATACATGGACGAGAATAATTCCAGCATTTCACTGGATAATTACAGGAAAACAGATTGATTACAGGAAATTCCAAGGAATGGCGACAATGTTTTCTGCCAACCGCTCCGGTACATCGCCCATGGTAATGACATAACCTTGCTTGGCGACTATGGGGTAGTCCGCTAAGAATATCGACAGGCCCTTCACATCTGCTTTGCGCACCGAACGCGAGGCTTTGATTTCAATCGGGATTACCCGCTCACCCATGTCAATGATGCAATCCACTTCCGCTCCTGCCGCCGTCCGCCAGAAGCAAACGCGCCAATCCTTCCGCATCGCGCGCACGCGTCGAATGATTTCCAACATTACTGCATGTTCGAACAAGGGGCCCTTGAGCATTTGCGCAGCAGCCGATTCCAGGGGCATTCGGGCCAATGCGTTTCGCACGCCGATATCGAAGAAATAATATCGTGGCATGGACAGAATCCGTTTGCGGGAATTCTTCAAGTAAGGATCGATCCGTTCCAGTACCAAGGTCTCCTGTAAAATGGAGTAGTATTCACGGAGGGTGGGCACACTGACACCGGCTTCCATGGAAAGTTTGGAGAGGTTGGGGCTCGTACCCGATTCTTGTGCCGCCAATTCCAGGAAACGTGAAAAGGCTCCGACTTTCCGAGTCAAGGCCTCGGCCCGTATTTCTTCTTCCAGGTATAGGGTGGCATAGGCTTGCAGGAAATCCTTACGGTCCTGGGCGTTGGGTAGGGAAAGGATTCCGGGCAGTGAGCCGAAAATCAGGGATTCGTCTAGACTGAAGCGGACTTCTGTTTCCAACGGGGGAAGCGCTAATTCTGGGCAGGATTGTTCCTTAATCCAGCCCAGTTCTCCCCACATCAAGGGGTCCATATGGAAAGACTTGACCCTACCTGGCAATAGGTTTGCACCCGATTTTCTTAGTTTCCGTGCTGAGGATCCAGTTAAGATGAAATTCGCTTTTTTCTCGTCAATCAAAAGCTGGGCAGCATCTAGGAGCTCGGGAACTTTCTGTACTTCGTCGATGAAAATTGTTTTATGGGTCCCGGTAACTGAGAATTGTCTGGTCAGCAAACCCGGATCCCTTTCGTAAGCTAGGCGCAAATTTGGGTCTTGCAACGGGATTGAGTGTACGTCCGAGTTCCCCGCCAGCAACTCCTGGATCAAGGTTGTTTTTCCCACTTGTCTTGGGCCCAATAAAAAGAATGATTGGCGTTTATCGACTGATTTTACCAGATCTTCCTGAATTATCCGTAATATATGTTTAAATTTACTATGCATATTTAAAGTATACTATAAATATACGGGGAATCTAGATCTAAGAAAATTTTGAATAAACTCGTTTGGTGGTTTTTTAAATTTACCATGCATATTTAAATGAGACCTCTAAAAAATCTATATTATCATTGTTTTATTAATATTATATATTAAAATTACAATGATGATTTCAAGATTTCTACAATCCATGCTACATCAAAGTCTAGCCGAAAGCCCGGTAGTTACAGTAGTCGGTCCCCGCCAGGTGGGGAAAACCACTTTGGCAAAATCCCTAGCTACGGCCGCCCACTACCATTGGTTCGATCTTGAAAACACTCAGCACAAGATTTTGTTGGAGGATCCCCTGGAAGCCATGCGTCCATATCGTGATCGCCTGGTTATAATCGATGAAGCCCAACGGATGCCGGATTTGTTTCCCGCGTTGCGGGTGCTGGTCGATGAAGATAGGAAGCCTGGAAGCTACCTGTTACTGGGCTCAGCCGCACCCAATCTGCGACGTCAGCGCGCCGAAAGTTTGGCTGGCCGAAATATCACTTTGGAGCTCACCCCCTTCCTTGCTATTGAAGTCGTCCCCGACTTGGTGTCTCAGGAAAAGCTGTGGTTGCGCGGTGGATTCCCGCGGTCCTTAATGGCTTCCGGGGACGAGGCCAGCCTTAGGTGGCGGCTCAATTACCTAGATGATTTGCTGGAACGGGATCTCCATAACTTGGGATTTAACATGGCACCTCAACGAATTAGCCGTTTTCTTAGGATGCTTGCGCATGTCCATTCCCAGCTATGGAATGCTAGCTACATCGCCAAAAGCCTGGAAGTTTCGGTTCCGACCTGTAACCGCTTTCTGGATATACTTGAGCAAGTATTCCTCGTTCGCAGGTTGCAGCCCTTCCATGCCAATCTTGGAAAGCGATTGATCAAATCGCCCAAGGTTTACTTGCGGGATACTGGGCTCCTGCATGCCCTGCATGGGTTGGTAAGTTGGGAGCAACTCCAAAGTCACCCGGTATATGGGCATTCCTGGGAGAGCTTTGTCATGGAACAAATCAGGGCAGTCCTTCCTCTGGGATGGGAAATGGGTTTTTGGAGAACCGTGGCCGGGGCAGAAATCGATCTGGTCCTCTTTCAAGGTGACAATGTCCGAGTGGTTGTGGAAATCAAGGCCACCTCGCTTCCAAAATTAAGCCGGGGTTTTCACCAAGGTAGCGAGGATTTGAAACCTGAGCAAAAGTGGGTCATATACCGAGGTAGGGAACCATTATCCTTGGGGAAGGGTATTATGGCGCTGCCCCTCTCAGAAGCTGTCAATCGACTACAATCCATGTCCTGAGATTCTGGAGTTCGTCCTACTTCAATCCCGAGTCCCTGGCTTTGAGTATGAATTCTTATTTAGAATTTGACCATTTTAAATGGTCAAAAAAATATTTTAGAAGAAGTTGGGAGCATAGGCTCCGCAAATACCCGTCTTAATCCCAGCACCAATACCACCGTGGGTGAATGCATCGATAGCGGGAGCATAGAGTGAAGTGTAGCCATCAGCCGTAATGGTGCAATCCCCAAAGGTCTTTTTGACCTTGGCAGTCAACAAGGTAACGGTAGCGGTATAGGTGAACCATTTGGAGGCGGCGGTGGGATCCTGGAAACCAATGGCGGCGAATAGGCCTCCTCCTCCTGTTTCTTGGTTATAGGCGCTTTGTAGGGTTTCCCAGTTGGCAATGGCGCTAGGGGCTTCGGCTGCCTTGGCTTTTGCACTCACACCGAACATTTTCGGGACGGCCAAGGCGGAGAGAATACCGATGATCACGATAACGACCATAAGTTCGATTAAGGTGAATCCTTTTTGCAACATCATATATTACTCCTTTGAAACATTTTAAACCA
>JAYVCH010000190.1:0-6593 GCA_043750055.1 Fibrobacteria bacterium | reverse complement strand
TTTAGTCTTTCTATATGACGGTGGATTACTTTTTGTTCTCACGCATTTTTCAGATTATCCCCTTGATCGATTTACCATTGGTGCAATCCTCTTAAATCCGGTGGACTTGGAGCGTATTCTTGTTCTCATGCAATTAGACGCTTCCATTTTACTCGGATATACTGGAGCTATCTTTAGACGCTTTTTCGGGACAACTTATGGAATTGTTACAGCATTTACAGCCATGAGTCTTTGGGTAGTCTTACCCATCGCACTTTTTTTCCGCAAGCTTTCTAAAAAAGATTTCTAAGAATTTTCCTGCAGCGGTTCAGTATTGTGAATTAAATCCACATCTCTATCCATTGCGAAAATCATTCGCTGGGTTAAGTCCACTTGAGTACTGATCAATCCATCCCATTCGCAGATCACGGCAAATCCGCCATCAAGGTTTTTTTGCAATCGAGTTGGTAGGAGAGGTACATCCTTGGTATCACGGGGGTTACTGGGAAGTAAAATTCCAATCAACCCCATTTTCTGATCCAAGCCCGATTTAATTTCCCAATCCACGAATTTATCCAAATGAGTATGCGTGCCACAAATCACTATCATGCACCCCCAATCCTTCAACTCCTCTTCACGTAAATACTTCACAAAGGCTTCCCCATCGGTCGAATCGATCTCTCGTTCTAAAGAATTGTCGCGGGTAATTTCATAAAGCGACGCGAACAGGCGTTGGAACTCTTCAAAAGCCAAGGCATCGCGATAGTGATCGTAACTTACAAAGACCTTGCGCTTGGATTTCTGAAATAAAGACTGGGAATCCATGTCCAACAATATCATAATTTTCAGTTATCTTTCCAGAAATGTGCAAAGCTGAAACCAGGCGAGGCTAAGACGCCACCGCCTAATCGACTCTTGGCCCTCCTCGCCTACACACGTATACCTGGAAACGCCTTCTCTTTTTGGGTTCGCCGCACTTTGCATTGGTCCAAGGGAAAACCCACTCTCTATCAGGAATCGAAAGAAAATCTTTTCGCATACTTGGCAAGGCCCGCCCAAATCGCCGCCGAATCTCGAGCCCAATCGCTTTGTAAAAAGTTCCATTTAGAACCGTTGGAATCCCTATCCACAGCCGTTCAATATCGAAAAAACCTGTACCTGATCGAAACACTGAATTCCGCTACTGACGGTCTCGAAATCCTTACCGACGGCAAAACCGATCTTGTCGAAGGTCTCAATGGTATTGGCAAAGGGCAGGAGGAAATTAAAGCCTTGGATGTAGGATCCCAGGATTGGCATTATGTGTTTGGATTAGAACGATGGCTCCGTTTTAGCCAATCTCCTCAAGGACGAAAAGTGACTCTTAAAGGAGTCGAGATCGATGGATACGGCATCTATGCGAATTTCCATTCACGAAAGGATTATGGCGAAGCCAACGCTGCGCAAACGGACAATCCAGAAGTAAAATATCGGGTCATTGACTTTTTAAAACTTCGGGAAACGGGGTTTGATTTTATTTCCATTTTTTATCCCTTTGTATTACGATATCAGTTGTTGTTGTGGGGTTTGCCTCTGCACTTTTTCGCACCCAAAAAAATCTGGGGGCAAGCGATAGAATGCCTGAAACCGGGTGGACATCTTTTAGTTTATTGTCACACCCAAAGAGAACAGGACCATTTTTTGGATTTAGGTTTTCAGAATAAACAGGTCCGCTTAATTCGCCAAGGGCCTGTCGTCAGCGACTTTGTCCATTTTTATCAAGATGTAACCGAAAGAAAATTTTCGATTTGGAAACGCATCTCTTAACGTAAATACGCGAGAATATAGCCCCGAATGCTCGCCTGTTGCGCTGGTGTCAAGTCACAATAGCTTTGGATTTTTCCGCGACAATTCGCCGAACCACAACCGCAATCGATGGCCCAACCTTTTTCATTTATAGAAGTGCTGTAATCCCAAAACAACTCTTCCTCCTTTTCAATGTCGCGTAAGGCATACAGAACAAGGTTGCCTTCAATAAAGCCCACGTTGGGAGAACAACTATGATTAATGAAATCGTCCATACGGGGGTTTTCTGGGTCTTCGGCTAAATAGGTTTCCGGACCAACTTGCAATGCTCGCATGCCTTCAACTACTTCGTCTTTGTGTCGAAGAATGCCACGGCATTCAATCACTGCCCTACCTTTTCCGATTAACTCAAGCGCATAAACACCTTTGCCATGCGCCGGGGATTCCCCCATTACGAGTTGAGATTCTGCCGTATTTTCCATCTTCATTCCTTTAAAAACACGGACGGAAAATTAACAAACCATTCCAGGGTCCCCAATCTGATCAGGCTAACAACTCTTTTCTCCGAAAACAATTCATTGCATGGTCATTGACCATGCCGGTCGCTTGCATGTGAGCATAACAAATGGTGGAGCCAACAAACTTAAATCCCCGCTTCCGCAAATCCTTGCACATCGCGTCTGATTCAACACTGGTGGACGGATAATCCTTCATCTCCTTCAAGAAATTGACTCTCGGTTTACCCCCGACAAATTGCCACATATAAGCATCAAAACTACCGAATTCTTTTTGCATTTCCAAAAACCGTTTGGCATTGTTGATGGCCGCTAAAATTTTGGATCGGTTTCGGATAATTCCGACATCTACCATGAGAGATTCCACTTTACTCTCGGTATAACAGGATATTTTTTTTGGGTCGAAGTTGTCAAAAGCCTTACGATAATTGTCTCGCTTGCGTAAAACTGAGTACCAACTGAGACCGGCTTGGGCGCCCTCTAAGGTTAGGAATTCGAACAAACCTTGATCATCATGAAGCGGAACACCCCATTCCAAATCATGGTACGCGACATAATCGGGCTTGCTCAAATCCAGCCAAGGACATCGATGTTTTATTTTCTGCTTCAGCATTCCTATTTGGGTACGATATCGACAATCACGCAGCGATTATAGAAGCGCTCTTCGGGTAAGTTATTGTCGAATGGCGCATATTTTTGATTCTCACCGAAACCGAAAGTTTCGAACGTTATCCCACGCTTGTCGCTTTCCGGAATTGCCCTTTCGATGATGCCCTTCGTGTCTTGGATGCGATCCTCGGACAATTTCTGGTTATAGGATTCTTCTCCGATGGTGTCGGTATAACCGTGGATGACCACGACGCTGCTATCGGCTATAAGGGGGACAACCCGCTCATTGAGGAATTTCTCGTAGTTGCCTTTGGATTTTGATTGATCGAACTCGTAAAGGATGCTAAAACGCAAAGCCTCATGAATAACTTCGGTTCTGCGAATAAGATGAACGGAGGCTTCCTTTCTCACGGCCTTCCCATCTTTTTTAATGCCAACCATCGCTACCTTATAATCACCCTCGGTACGATCACCCAGGATGGTATTGCCCGAAATACTTTCCTTCTCACCCGTATAGGGACCGTAATTCTGGATGGTCCCCTTTTCATCTTTGATTTCCAGAGACCAAGACGAAAGTGCTTCACCGGCTCCGAATACATTGAAAAGGACATGACTGTCGAGCGGATCATCGACATCGGCGATGATTTGCACTGGCTTTAGCACGAACTGGGTTCCGCCTCCGACCTGAATCATCATCTCGGGAGATTTGCTCTCGATATCAACCCGGCTATTGCCTGCCTTGAGAATGGCGACATCCTTGGTGCTGTCTAGCCCAATAGACGGGGACTGCGGAAGGAACCGGCCTTCCGAAGTGATCCGGGCACCGTCGATCCCGAAAACGTCTACGAGATAATGTTTGACGGCCTCAGCCCTGGCCTTGCCATGTTCGGGACCTTTGTCCGAGGCGCCGCTTAAGACGACCGTCGTGCCCGAGCTTCTTTTCATGCGGTCGCCGACGGTGTTAAGGATATTGTAATACACGGTCATCTGGCGCAGTGAGCGGCCGGTCATGCTGATGGGCGTCACTTCCTGCAATTGCTCTTCCTTAAAAGTTGAGGCCTGTGCCTTGGTGAGCAGAACATAACGCTTGGGGATTTCGGCCGAGCCGGAATCGAAAAAGACGGAATTGCGGAGCGGGAAGGTTTCCTTCACCTTGCGCTTAACGGTAATCGCCTTGGGTGCCTTCACCGAAAATTGAATATCGCGATCCGAGCATACCGGTTCTACTTGGGCAATGGCTTTGCCGGTTCCGAACTTGAGAGTGGCGCCTATCCTAAGAGTCGATACCGACCAGTTTTCTGTCGATCGCACTTTTTGCCCAAAGTAAGGCTGGTAGGAAATGAAAGGAGAAAGGTCGAGCTGGGTCTGGTTGAGCGAGGAGGCGAGAGGAATGTCATAACCCAATCCAATTTGTCCTGAGAATATTGTATTTCGCATGCTGCTGAATTCGGCGGTGGTGGAAGGCACATAATCCTGCCTGTACTTGAAGGTCTTCTCGCGCCTATTGTTGGCGGTTACGAGTTCGGGAGCCCAATTGAAGGCGAGCCGGGGACCGGCATACAGGAAGAAGCGGCCAGCGAATGGCGCGACTCGCAAGCTCGGTTCGATGGAGATATAACTAAGGGTCGTCGACAAGGTGGAGTTCTGGCCGCAGGGGCAGATGACATGATCAAATGACCCTCGCCGGCTGTCGTATCCCGCCTCCAGCATGCCGCCCCAGATAGAATCGTGTCGATACTCGATATGTGGAGCGATATAGAGGCCATTTCCGAAGCCCTTATGGAATGGGGCTGGAGTAGTCAATGCGGGATTCAGCACCTGCGCCGTCCCACTGTAGAAATTCAGATTGTCTGCGGCCGATAGGCCTAACCACCAAGTGGGCTGCACCCTGTCGCTCTCTTCCGCCTTGGGCGCGGATATCAAACAAAATAAACATAGAGCGCAGAGAATGAGCCGGTACATGGATAACCCCTTGATGGAAGTATGGTTGTTTTTCATAGGGACGGCACATTGATGATGGTGTTTACCAAGGTGACGGAGGCATTGAGGCTGATTGCCCGGCCTTCTAGCCTCGTCAAGACGACATTGCCGACGGTGGAGAAGGAGATGCCAGAAAAGGCAATGATAGTGCCCACCATGGTGCCGCCTCCGGAGCCATTGATGGTAGCCGCGCCGCTACCCCCCGTGCCGACTACCCAATATACGTTCTTGGCTTGTGCGCCATTGATCAGGTTAACGCTGCGAGCACCCAAAGGTCCGGCTGCTCCCACGGTAAGGGAGCTCGGCATCTGGAAAACGAAGCGCGCATTCGGATCGCCCTGGGCATCGAGGGTCAAGTCCAGCAAGGTGATTTTGAAAGTGCCTCCCGCGGAGGTATAAGTGCCGGGAGCGAGGGTGAGCCCGCCTAATTCACCCGCTGCCGGATCCGATCCTGGGGGAAGACCTTTGAGGACATCAAATGCGGTTTGTGCGGCGGCCAAGGCATCGGTCGCTACCTTGCCAGGAATGGATCCTGGAGGTGCCGTGGCCGTATAGATGGTATCACTCACAGCTCCGATATCCAAAGGCGTTTCTGTGAATACGTTGGAAGGTGAGGCCGTGCCATCATGGAATCCTGTGATCAAGGTGGAAGCGCCGGTGGTACCGATGCTACCTTTGATCTGAGTGAAGATACCATGGTTGGTGATGCCAGCCCCGCTGCCCATGCTACCGAAATGTTGCGCTGCTCCTAAATTGATGGTGGCGTTCTGGGTCGAATCAACGGTAAAGCGCCGGACCTGAGAATTGGGGCTGGTGCCTCCGCTGTTCTTGGCATTGACGCGCCAAAAGTAGGTCTTCCCATCCGTCAAGCCTGCCAGGGATTTCGAAAGCCCAGCGAGAGTGGAGTCGTTCAGAAATGGATTACTGAACAGAGCACTGGTATCAACCTGCAACCTATAAGATGTCGCGCCCGCGGAGGCATTCCAGCTCAGTGACGGATTCCTCGGGACTTTGACCGCCGAATCCGAAGGCGAGGCAAGGACAGGCGCAAGTGGGGGAAGAATCAAGGCGACGGTGAACCGCCGGGTTGCGGAGAACGCGCTATTGCCTCCGCTGTACTTGGCGCGGACATGCCAGAAATAAGTCTTCCCTACTGTAAGCCCAGTGATTGATTGGGAAGTCGTCGTGATCGTGGCGCTGTCATATACAGGCGAGGCAAAAGCGATAGAGGTGTCAACTTGCAAGGTGTAGTTGTCCGCTCCAACCGAGGTATTCCAATCAAAAGTTGGATGGGTTGAGATATTCAACGCCGAGTCAAGGGGCGAGATTAAGACCGGTGCTTTTAGGACACCGACGGTCGTGACTGTGAATCGCCATGTTTTGGAAAAGGCGCTGGTGCCGCCAGCATTTTTGGCATTGACGCGCCAGAAATAGGTCTGCCCGATCTTCAGGCCCGACACGGTCTTGGATGAAGCAACGATGGTGGAGTCGTCAAATACCGTACTGGCAAAGACCGAGCTAGTGTCGATTTGGAGGCGATAGGAGGTCGCTCGCACGGAAGCGCTCCAATCCAAAGTTTGAATGGTAGAATCATTTGGAGAGGCATCAAGTGGTGCGGTCTGTACCGGGGCCGGAGGCTGCGCTACGACTGTAGTAAAGCTTCTGGAAGAGAAGGGACTTGTGCCTGCGGTGTTCTTGGCATTCACTCGCCAGTAGTAGGTGGTT
>JAYVCH010000189.1:0-4824 GCA_043750055.1 Fibrobacteria bacterium | reverse complement strand
GGCCGCACGGGCGCGCGGAAGCAGCCTGTGGAAGCATTTTTTTAAATCAATGGTATTACCCATTTTCAATATCATTGTAACCAATATGGCCGTTCTATTGGGTGGGCTGGTGGTTGTGGAACGGATTTTCAACTTTCACGGATTAGGATGGCTAAGTTGGGAAGCCACTTTGAAGCGTGACTTTTCAGTAATTATGGGAATTACCCTGGTCATGTCCTTTTTAATTCGCTTGTTCATGCTTGTAAATGATCTGCTCGCAGTTTGGCTTGATCCCCGGATGCGGGAATGAGCCGATCCAAATTGTCTCTTTATCTGCAGAAACCTGGAAGTTACCGTATTCTGGCAGGGACCTTGATTGTCACCTTGTTGGCTTTGGCAACATTGACTGGTTCTTGGTGGACAAAATTTGGGCCGGATGACATGGATCTCGAAAGCCAATTGACACCTCCTTCCCCTGGTTGGTTGAGACATCTATTAGCGACTGAGGAAGGCCTACGCATGCAATTGCGCAATCAAGCGGGCGGTCGAGCTGGGCTTCACCGGGCGTCCAAATCGGGTGATGAAGAAAACTTGGATTTTTTAGAGAGAGCAACAGCAAAAGACTCTGCAAGCCCGGAACCTTCTACAGATGACGGTAGTGAGGAAAGTAAACAAATATCCGGAGCTAAACATTTTCTAGGAACGGATAGAAACGGTAGAGACATCCTAGCCTTGCTGGTTGCAGGGGCAAAAAATTGCTTTCTTCCTGGATTAGTTACTTGCATAGTCGCTCTTGGTTGTGGAGTCCCCTTTGGTTTATGGGCTGGGTATTATGGCGGGAAAATCCGAAAAATAGTTCAAACCTTGAATAGCACGATTTTATCACTACCTCGTTTGGTATTGATATTGGTTGTCATTTGTGCTCTAGAACCAAATGTCTATTACACCATGGGAGTGCTGGGCTGCACTTTAATCCCTAGGGTGTCTGAATTGATTGCGACACGGGTAAGGATACTGGCGAATATGGGATTTGTTTTGGCTGCCAAAGAGGCGGCGTTGAGCGATACTAAAATTCTTTGGCGACATCTTTTTTGGTATCAGAATCGGGCCGTATTTTTCATTCAATTTTCATTGATTATGTCCGAATCCATTTTGGTAGAAACGACTTTAAGCTATTTGCAATTTGGCACAAAACCTCCGGAAGTTTCGTGGGGAAATATTATTGAAGGAAGCCAAATGTCTTTCTTCAGCGGATTTTATTGGATCACTTTTTTTCCAGCAATGGCCATCATTTTGGCGATTCTCGGATTTTTTTATCTCGGTGATGGACTTAACGCACGTTTAGCTTATCGGGAAGGGCGTTAAACAGCTCATGGAAAAGAATGAGCCATCCCTATTGTCCATTCACGACCTTTGTATCTGGTTTGGAGCAGGCCCCAATTACTTAAAGGCTGTCAACCATGCCTTTTTGGAAATTGGGAAAGGGGAAATTGTTGGACTAATCGGGCAATCAGGAAGTGGTAAAACCACATTGGCCATGGGTTTGCTCGGACTTGTAAAAGGGTTTCCTGGCGTTTGGAAAGGCTCGGCGACTTTAGCTGGGAAGGCGCTCTTTCCCCATATCGCTCCCTATGCCTCCATTCAAGATGGCAACGTAAAGAAAAAATATATCCCCTTTCAAAGGGCACATCGCCAAGTATTAAAGGACATATTAGGCAGAGATATCGCCACAATTTTTCAGGAACCCAAAGCCTCCCTCGACCCCTTTTACACCGTGGGCGACCATATGTTGGAGGCCTTGGACAGAAACAGTGATCGATTTGCACTTAATGGTAACGGAAAGACGGACGCTAAAGAAGTTGGCGTTTCACTTTTAAAAGATGTTGGCCTGGTTGATGCAGAGAATTTATGGAATCTTTATCCGCATGAAATTTCCGGGGGTATGGCTCAGCGAGTCATGATATCCATGGCGCTTTGCGCAAAACCGAAACTCCTAATTGCTGATGAACCCTCTACTTCACTTGATGTCACTACTCAGGCCAAGCTTTTACAACTTTTTGTGCGGTTAAAAGATAAACATGACTTGAGTATTCTGATCATTTCACATGACATCGGAGTGATTCAGGAAGTCTGTAGTCGGATTTATGTCATGCACCGTGGGTCCGTGGTTGAGACAGGGAAATCTTCGGAAGTTTTGATCGCGCCCAAACATCCCTATACCGCCTCATTATTAGATTCCTTTTCCCGATTTGGTGAAAAGCTGCCTTTACCTCCATCCAATCCAGATGATGGGGTTGGTTGCGCATATCGGGACATGTGTGCAGCTTATCGTGGACAATTGTCACCTGATGAACGACTTCGTTGTGAAACGTACAAGCCGCTTGGACAAATCGAATTGCAGGACACGGAAGATACCTCGGTTGGCAAGCCAACAGGTGAGGCTTCAAGATTTGGAATTGGCATTAAGACTTGGTCAAAATGCTCGTTTCCTGAGAAATCGAAAGCGCATGGGCCAGGTACGCCATCCTTTTCCCATTTGGATCAGTTGGGAACCCAATCTGAAGTCATGGAGAAAATTTTAGAGGTTCGCAATCTTCGGAAAACTTTTTCTCAGGGCAACCGTACTTTCATGGCCCTCAACGATATTTCCTTGTTCATCCAGAAGGGTAAAACGTATGGATTGGTAGGGGAGAGTGGATCGGGAAAATCCACGCTGGGGCTTTCCATTATGGCTCTTCAATCGGTTGATAAGGGCTCCATCAATTATAAAGGCCGAGACCTGCTTAAATTGACCAAGGCGGAGATGCTCTCGGTTCGGAAAGAGGTTCGAATGCTATTCCAACATCCCGAAGGAGTGTTGAATAGTGGAATGACGGTGGAGGCAATTTTGGCTGAAGGCCTTCAACGCGATGGCGAGCTGGAAAAATCGGAAATCCGTCGTCGGGTTTCCGAAGCTTTGGAACAAGTTCGTCTGGATCCTGCTCATGGACAACGCTACCCAAGCAATTTAAGTTCTGGCGAAAAGCAACGTGTCACCATTGCCCGGGCATTGATCACCAAACCCACCTTTCTTGTTTGTGATGAGCCCGTGGCGAGTCTTGATTTGGCCATCCAAAGCCAAGTGATGTCTTTGCTTAAAGAATTTCAACGCCATTTGGGTTTGTCTTTTTTGTTCATCTCACATAACCTTTCACTTGTGAAAATTCTTGCCAACAGAATTGGCGTCATGTATATGGGTTATTTGATTGAGGAAGCGCGGGTAGAGCACTTTACCGTTCTCGGCGTCCGACATCCCTATTCACGATTGCTGTTAGCCTCCGCGCCCAGCGTTGGGGATTCAGCCATCAAGCATGTCCTTGCCGCCTATCCTGATGTGGAACCTGATAGACTTGAGGGCGGCTGCCCGTTTAGAAACCGTTGTCCCATTTTTCTTAAAGAGCGTCATTCAATCTGTGAATCCGCAATGCCCGAACTTGTGGAGCCACTTCCTGGAGAAAGGGTTGCATGCCATTTTCCATTGAATTGAAACTTTTCGAAATTTTCCACCGCGCGCCATAAATAAAAAAAGCCCCGCAGGTCAGCGGGGCTTTTGGGATGTTCTAGTGAGTGGAATTCACTCCTACCAAAGTGTCGCCAATTTAAAGACTATTAATGAAGTCGTTTACGTCTTTTATCATAGCCAAATCAATTTTCAAATTGGTAATGTCATCGCCTTTAAAATGGCCATCTCGAATTGGGGCTCCAGCCTTATGAGACGCCCGTTGTTCGGCAGGCTTCACAATCATCGACGTATGGCTCTTGGTTGTTTCGCGGGCATTGATGTTCTTTAAAATGCCTTGAACCGTTGTCATCTGAAGATTGCCTTGGATTTTTTCAATCTCATTTTCATCAATCTCAAATGTCTTACCGTAATAGTACATAAGTGCGGAATTGCAGGAGGGACAGTTCAGTACAATCATGTAAGCTTCTGATCCCAAGAAAAGTTCGCTGACCTCTTTGCAGTGTGGGCACTTGACGTAAAGGGGTTTCATATCTTTCTCCTGCGGTTGTACTTGGAAACTACAAATTTCACAGTAGTCCTATAGATAATTCTATTGCTTACCGGTGGAGGTGTCAAGTGAAAATAGAGCTCTGGGAGGGAGCTCACGGCCTTGATTTCCTGGGGTTTGAAAGGAGGGTGGCTATATCATTCAATAACGGCGAAAGCCACGGCATAGTCACCCTGATGGGATATCGTGAGATGACAGTGGGTTGCGCAGAGAGAATGAAATTTGTCCAAGGCTTTACCGTAAAAAGTCACTCGTGGAACGCCGGCAGAATCGGGAAGTACTTCAATTTGTTGCCACCCGATTCCTTGACTCCAACCGGTGCCCAAGGCTTTCAGTATGGCTTCCTTCGCTGCGAAACGGCCCGCCACCCTCTCAAAGGGTGATGAAAATCGACCGCAATAGTCTTCTTCCGGTTTTGTGAGAATCCTGGCAACAATCTCTGGACTTAATTTTTTTATCCTTTCAATATGAGTGATATCCGTTCCTATTCCTATAATCATTCTACTCCCTGGAACCTTTTTCTCAATGGGCTTTTTATTCGAGGTGGGAGGAGAAATTCTCTCTCAATTTGCCTGACGCGTAACCTTTTCCAAAATCCCACTAAAAACATAACCTTTACCAATATAGACTTTTGGGTTGCCATTGGCTGATCTAGAGGCGCAATCCAAATTGGCTTATTTGTTGGAGCCAGCCTCCCAGGCTCTTCTCAGGGCATTGTGTGCCGATTCAAGAGATGATTTAGCCTTGTCGTCGAGCCCCGCTTTGAAAGGGCTTAGCGCCCCCTTGCGAATAGCCC
>JAYVCH010000188.1:0-7864 GCA_043750055.1 Fibrobacteria bacterium | reverse complement strand
GACCCAAAAAGCATCGTACTACTAATCCCCTTGCCTCAAGATAAGCCACTGAAATGCACTTTCGTTCGCAAAAACGGATGGAAAGCCGCTTACTGTTTAGTAAACCAACAGAACAAGCCATGAAAAGGTTAACAGGCTTCAAGAGCTCTATTACATTGTTCTGGGGCCGGTTGGGGAGACACATTAGATGAAATCATGGACTCCAAAAAACAGAAACGGCTTTGCATTTTTTCTGGCGCTTTGTCTTACCTTCATCCCCTCGGCAACCCACGCTGCCTTCGGCTTCAAGCTGGACGGCACCCTGGACAAAGAAGCGATCAGCCATGCCTACTTTGAAGGCGAATTCGACCGCATACTCCCACCCCTGGAAGCTTACCTTCAAGCCTTCCCTGCTTTTTCCACCAAGGATGATTCCACCTTCGTGTATAAATATCTCAGCGTCATTTACGCCGCCGACCCTTCGACCCGAAAAAAGGGCGAGAGCTGTATGGTGCAACTCATCAAAATGAAACCAGCAATCGAATTGATTGATCTGTATATCTCCGATAATATTGCATCCATTTTCAAGGATGTGAAGTCAAATTATTTCCAGCAACAAAAATACGTGCAGGAACACGACGTCCTCGGCAATGAAAAGCGGAGGCCGGAAACGGAAACCGCGCTCACTCCCAAACCCCACTCCACAAAATGGCTCTGGTGGACCTTGGGCGGCGTCGGCACCGCCACGATAATAACAGGCACCCTATTGGTGCTCAATCAGGATTCCAAGCAAGTCGTTCCCGCAAAAACCAGAATTGAACCCTAACAGCCATGAAAAATTCATTGCAAAACTTTGGTCATGCTCACGTTCTCTTCTCCGTCGTCGCCCTCTGCATTCTATGGTCTTGCATTGGAACCAATGATGCCACCAAGCCGCGCACTTTGGACATCGCCATCACGGAGAAAAACGACAGCCTGCTTTTATTCGACAGCTTGGAAATTCTCTTGTATAGCAAAGACAGTTCGGTGGCACAGGTCGTCTTAAAGGGGAAACTGAAATCCAAGGACCAACTCCTGGACATTCCCTTGAATGCCGGGATCGGCGACATCTTCACCGTGAGCATTAAGGGATTCAAGAATGGCAACCTTACGATGGACAAGCAAGTGGGCGTGTCCGGGAAAAATGAGTTCGTCGTAAAGGAAATACCCATCAAAAAGGACACCGTATCCGTGAAACCCGATACGATGCCCGTTAAGAACGATACCAACCTCATAAAGCCGCTACTGCCCGCTTTGGAGGCATTCCCTGATAGGACCCTTCAAGAGGGGCAACCGATTGTTGCGACCGTGAAATTGGTGAATGCCACCGACACCTCGGTTGAGATCAAAGGTAGGGATTTGCCAAGCGGCTCCGCGTTCAGAATGAACGGCCGCTACCAAGGAGAATTTTCCTGGACACCCGGTTTCGACCAGAGCCAGGCCACGGACTATGCGGTGACGTTCTTCGTTAAAGCCGGGGCAGCGACTCTTGAAAAAACCGTGCGGATTAAGGTGCGGAACACGGATCGTGCTCCGGTATTTTCCCCTATTAAAAACCAAGCGACTAAAGAAAATGTTCGGCTTACGTTTGGTGTACCGGCTACCGACCTGGATGGAAATGACGGCTTGATTATTTCGGTTGATAGCTTGCCGAGGGGCGCGTCCTTTTCCAACGACACCTTTACATGGACGCCCGAATTCAATCAAGCAGGTAATTATTCCTTGAAATTCACGGCGTCTGATGGCGAACTCAAGGATTCGCAAACGGTTGCAGTCACCGTCGGCAATTACAATCGCCCACCGGATATCGAAGCCGCCGACACATCGATTTCCGAGAATGATTCTTTGGAGCTGCGCGTATCTACCGTAGACCCCGATGGCCAGGCCCTCAACATCAAGGCCACGGGATTACCGCCGGGAAGCGTATTCAAACCTGTTGACTCCCTGAAAGGACAATGGCTTTTTTCCTGGAGGCCTTCCTATTCCCAAGGAAAGCCAATCCCCTATGAAATCATTTTCGCATCCTCGGATGATTCCCTGACAACGACCAAAACCATAAAGATCGGCGTGAGGAACGTCAATCTGCACCCCTCCGCAAATGCAGGCAAGGATTCAAGCTTGACCATAAACGACGTCATTACCTTAAGAGGAACCGCCACCGATCCGGATGGATCGATTTCAAAAATGGAATGGGATTTTGGAGGAACCGGGAATTTTGTTCGGGTATCAAAGCCCGACACGAATATTAAAGCTCCGTCTACAGCGACTCAGTCCTTCAATTGTATCTTCAAAGTTACCGATAGCGATGGTGCGACGGCGATGGATACGGCGTCCTTCAAGGTGACGGCGGAACAGCCGGTTGTTAAGGTCGGCAAGGATACCACCGTGGATCCGGGAAATAAAATCCTCCTAAAGGGCACGGCTACGGACGATGGAAAACTCGTTGAGAAATCCTGGTCCTGTAACGGATCAAGCCCGCTCTCTCCCTCAATAAGCGGAGATGACGCAATTCTGAAATTTAATGAAAAGGATGATTCCACCTATAGTTGTATTTTCAAGGTTGTGGACGATGACGGCATGTCCGCGACGGATACGATAAAAATAACAGCAAAATTGAACTGGACCAAAGCCACCGATTCGGCTGCCTTCGGAGGTCGGTATGGAGCCGCAACTGTTGTCTTCAAGGATCGTATTTGGGTGATTGGCGGAAGTTCATATGACGGCACACGCTTTACGGATATCTGGTCAACAGCGGATGGAAGCGCTTGGAGAAGAGAAGCCGAACTGGTGCCATGCCTGCCCCGCTCTGGTCACACAGTTGTTGAGTTTGGAGGAAGGCTTTGGCTGATGGGCGGCGCGGCAACGATTGGGGGCAGCATTTTCAATGCTCAAAGTGATGTCTGGTCCTCGTTCGATGGCATAAATTGGACTCGGGAAGAAGCTTCGGCTGCCTTTGCCCCCCGCGAAAAACATACGACGCTTGTTTTTAATAATAAAATCTGGATTATGGGCGGACAGGATAAAAATGGCAAAATGCTGGGTGACTCATGGTCCTCAGTGGACGGCATCAGTTGGACGCTTGCAAACGCCAACGCCTTCCCGCCCAGGGTTTATCACAAATCGGTAGTCTTCAACAACAAGATGTGGATCGTCGGTGGGTATGAAAAGAGTGATATACTCAGCTCTCCTGATGGAATCACTTGGACCGATAATCCGATTCAGAAGCCCTTTTATCCGGCCGCACAGTTTTTCCAGGTCACGGTCCATGCCGGCAAGGTTTGGGCCTGGGAAGATAATCACATATGGTTGACGTCCGATATGTCCAACTGGGGTGAGAGCACTACCTCAGCGCCCTTTGTCGGTAGACTTGCACCTTTGGTCTATCATGGAAAGTTATGGTGCTTTGGGGGCATTACCAAAGGCAACGCGGTCGTCCACAGCATCTGGAATAATACGCCGAATTAAAAATTAGAGAGAGGAAGCACACCTTGAAAAAGACAGCCCTTGTATCATGGCTTATCTTGTCCATCCTATCCGTCGTTACGGCACAGCAAACCGTCGATCCACGTTGGACCCAGGCGATCAGCAACGCCCCCTTCACTCCACGCTTCAACCCGGCCACCGTCGTTTTCAAAAACAAATTATGGGTCATCGGCGGAAGGCTTTATAACGGACAGGATACAAGGGACATTTGGTCTTCCGCGGATGGGAAGACCTGGGATCGCGTAACGGACGCGGCCGCCTGCTTGCCACGGCAAAGTCATACCGCGCTTGTGTTCAATAATAAGCTTTGGGTGATTGCAGGCGCGACACAAAAGGGCAGCCCCATTTTTTATTCACGTTCGGACGTTTGGAACTCCGCGGACGGAATAACCTGGGAGAAGGTGACCGACTCCGCCGCCTTTCCGTCGAGGGTCAACTTCGCCTCACAAGTCTTCAATGGGAAAATGTGGGTGTTGGGCGGAGAGAACACAGGGACGGTCGGCCGCGCTCTTGGCGATGTGTGGTACTCGGAGGACGGTTCAACCTGGACGCTCGCGAACACCGCAGCATTCACGCCCAGGGTTTTTCCGCAATCGGTCGTTTACCAAAACAAGATTTGGATCCTGGGCGGCCATAATCTCAATGCAGTTCTCAAAGATATTTCATCATCCCCCGATGGCATCAATTGGACCACGGCCCAGGGGGTAACCGGCTTTAATCCGGCCGATCATTTCTTACTTGCCGCTGTCTTCAATAGCCAGGTCTGGGTCCACGACCAATACACGGTTTCCAATACCAGTGATATGATTCACTGGAACACCGTTACAACCACCGGCCCATATGCCAAATTGGGCTTGCTTGAAATGAATCCGAAGCTTTGGTCCATCGGCACATTGACGTTAGGTACTACGAATTTGCATCCCGTTTACTATTACGCCCCGGCCGGAACCGGTCTACCGAAAACCACCGGATCGAAATGACTCTGGAATGAGCGGGGAAAATATTAGGTAACGTGTAGGTTTCCAAGTGCATTCTTAATCGGACTGCCCGAGCGGTCCAATGGGGAAATCCTCATCGGACCGGCCTATTCCTATACCGTGGCCACGGAAACTGATAAGAGCGTTACACTGAACCGTTTCGTAAACGTCCCCGTTTCCAGTGCCGATGAGATTGATTCCGAAAAATTCTTCAACGTAACTACGGGATCGGTCTCTTCCGCGGCGAGTCCTGCCTTGTTAAATGCAGGGACTATGCCCGTGAGCGCGCCGGTACTAAGGAATGTCCGCATGAAATAGAGTACGAGTCCGGAGGGCACTGCCTCCGGACTGCTTTCATCGGAGATGAACTACCTTTAACTTGCATTCTCGTCGATGACTGGTAATGCGGAGGGTCGCATGATTATTAACTTCCAGCGGACTTCGCGTATGCTCGACTTGATCTTGCTGACAGCCCTTTTCCTTGGTTGCGGCAAAAAGGCAGTAGTGGTCGGTGGCCTTGACGATGCCATCCATGTCAGGATGGATGGCATCTGGGAACTCGATCGGCGTGTCCGGATAGACGACGTTTCCGGCACGGAGACCGTGACCGGATACCGCGATACAGAGTGCCCGACCATCGTTGAGATTAGCAAGGATTCCATGACCCAATTCGAGACTAGGACCGTAGCCGGAACTGCGAAAAGTTCTAATTGCTATTTCAGAACCCGATTCGCATATCGATTCGTGCCGGGAACGGGATTGATCCTTACTGCGGATACGCTGGGCGCGGCGTTCGCCGGAGATACGTTACATCTCATCAGCAAGATGCTTGTCAGGGGTCGGCCTGGTTGGACATACACATCCATGTATTCGAGATATTTCGGAGCCCGGCCTCCGGCAGGAACGGTATGCGATTGCGGCGATTCCACATTTACCGCGAATTCCCGCTGAAACGAGTGGCGGTATATTCTTGGCTAGCGGCCTTTTCCTTGCTGGCCTTATTCCATTGCGCTCTTCCCGAAGATCGAATCGGCTACGGACCGGAATACGGTAAGGGGATGAATATCTTCTTCATGCCACCCCGCAATGCCTTCAACAGCGGGGATTTCATCGAATCCTTAGACAAGCTGCATTCTCTCGGCGTGAACACCCTCTTTTTGGTACCATACTACTTCTCCCCCGACCAGGCCTCCGATCGGATTTACGCAACGGCTAAGACCATCCCGGACAGCCAACTGGTAAGGGCAATCACCTTGGGACGGGAGCGGGGATTTGCAGTTGTATTAAAACCGCATATTGACCTCGAGAACGGCGAACCCCGCTTTAAAATCGTTCCTACGGACTTCGCAGCCTGGCTTGCGAACTACAAAACTTTTATCCTGCATTACCTGGAGATTGCCCGATCAGAGGACTTACCGGATTTCGTCATCGGTACGGAATTAGATGGTGTGTCCGAGCGCGATGGATTCCGTCGCTTATGCGACTCCCTGCGTGGAACTTCACCGATCCGGCTAACCTATGCAGCTTCGTTCGATCATTTCATCGGCACGGGAATCTGGGAGCATGTCGACAGGATGGGAATCAACGCATACTTCAACCTCGACAACAACCGGCCGCCTTCTCGGCAGGCGCTCCGGGAAACCTGGAATTACTGGCTGAATCTGGTTTCCACCTTCGCCGATCTGAAGGGAATGCCTGTGATATTCACCGAGGTGGGCTATTTCAGCCGGACGACGGCGGCGAAGAATCCCGGCGATTGGTCTGGAAATAAGGCTCCGGACCCGGATCTGCAGGGCGAGTGCTATGCTGCGCTTTTGTCCCAGGCTTGGGAGTTCCCGGCAATAAAAGGGATTGCTTGGTGGCAATGGGAACTGGGCGGCATAGGCGGACTGGAAAACAACGATGCGACTCCTAGGGACAAACCCGCGGAAAACGTTATCCGGAGCTATTGGACGAAATGAAGCGGCACATACTCATCGCAGCCTTTTTTGCTTTCCAAGGCTTGGCCCACGCCGTAGCTACTGGCATGGACCGGCCCGGACGATACGAAGCCTCCGGGTATTTCAACTATGCCTCATACGGACGGAACGTTGCTATGCAAACCGACATCGGCCTGTGGGGCTGTGCCTAGCGAAGTGGCTGCGCCTAGGCGCGACTGCGAATGCAGGATACAGAAATTATAGCCTAGTGACCAATGAAATCTTTTCAATCGACTTCGGACATGACTTGGGAAGCCATGACTTCCGCTTGGGTCCCATCGCGGGCGTTTACACGCTTTGGCTAAGCCGCTATTCCGTGACAATTCCAATCTACGGGACGGAAGCCGAATACGGTTACTCTTTGAGCCCCGTCTTTTCCCTCCGCGTCAAGGAACGAGTGTTCGCCCTGCACGAATCAGGCCGGCAGCTAATCTCCTCCTCGACGCTAATCGGATTCTGTTTCACATTTGGTGGCCCACCCATCCAGTGATGGGGATCACGGGCCCAAGATAGGGATCCTTTTCTCGCCGAGCTGTCCGGCCGCACGCATCTGCCTTACAACCTGGAAAACTTGCACTAATCCGAATCGCGGGACCCGGGGTCCCGCGCAAATCGGTAGTATTAGTATTCTTTTCCTTTGAGATGAAAAGTGAAGTCGAAACGTAAATACTTACTTTGCAAAGTTAGCCATCCACCAAGGATCCGGGACTTGAACTGTATCCATGAGCGCACCAAGCTGGAAGGTTTTTTCCTCACCTGTTTTCAATGGTTCATTCAACAAAAAAATCCGACTTTCCAAAGGAGAATTGGTAGAAGTGCGCGCCGTGGCCACTGGCATGAGTAGAGGCTCATAGCGACCAGGTAAAAGTCCCTTCAAAGTGAATCCGTTGCTCTCCAAACGCGCATAGAATGGTGAGCCGGAAACAAAAATGTAGTAGGCCACCTGATCGCTTCTTTCAACGCTAACATTCCCGTGATAATCCACCATCTTCCCCAATACGATCTTTCCACTCGGCGGTATCCATTCCACTAGCTTCTGAAAAGTTCCTTGACCAACATTATATCGAATCCCCATCAACATAGCGCCTTGACCTTCCACTGAAGTAATGATGGCATTAAGGACAAGAACAGAATCTGAACTTATCGGAGCTAAGCGATTCCCAGCCCTATTTAATATGGCTTCAAGAGTATCCTTGGTTAAATAAAGGGAGTCCTGATTCTTAAGTTCATAAACCGCCAACGCCACCGAATCGAAAACCGGAATTTGGCTACTTGCATAAAGTTGCGCCCGGCCCGTAATTCTGACCGTCGCACCATCTTGCTGAAAACCGAGACCCACTTTGGTTGGATTACCCGTTGTCGAGCTTGTACCAGTCGTACGTTCGTCCATACAACCCACCAAGAAAT
>JAYVCH010000187.1:0-3389 GCA_043750055.1 Fibrobacteria bacterium | reverse complement strand
TCGGATTCCACTTCGAATCACCTTTGTCATGCTAATTTTAATATTACTCCTTCATCCAGGTTATTCCCAAACCACATGGAAAGCGCCGCGTATACTTTTTTGGTACAGTGATAACCTTTCACCGGTAACCGGTGGTGAGGATCTTCTCAGCTTGCATTATGGGTTGGGACGGTTAGAAGACAACTATCTACCTCCCAGCCCCTGGGAAGAAAGCGGTTGGCTGGGAAAAGTAGGGGCCATAGGTTATCGCGCCCTCAAAATAAATTTCATTGATTTCGATTTGCTCGATTTTTTCACAGCCATCCCTCAACATGAAATTTTTGGTCATGGCTACCGCGTGCGTGAATTTGGATTCGACGATATTAGTTATACCTTTAGCGCGCCATACCCCTATGGAAAAGGCTATGGCCTCACTGAATTCACCTATCCCAAAACAGGGAGAACCCCGGATCAAGAACTGGCCGTCGCCACGGCTGGCGTGGAAGCCTCGGCCGTGATGGCGGATAAACTTCGTGGTTATTGGCTCCTAGCGGGCAACATGGACTTCCATGGGGCCCTATTGTATATCACTACCTCCGGAGACCTCCGCAGCTACCTTGCCCAAACTGAGGAATCTAAAATCACCACGGATCCGGATTTGTCGAATGATATGTCCAACTATATCCTTGGCTTAAATGGAAAAGTCGGTCGAAGCAACCCGGATAATTTTCGACTGCATCTTTCTCGCATCGAAAAAATGTCTAACCTGACTTACGGGGACCCTTTTTTATGGTACTCCTGGTGGACCGTACTTAAGACCCAACTCTGGTCCGGTGAAAGCGTCTTTGACTATCCCAGTATTCCCATAGGACCCGTTCATGACATTCCTCTCTTAGGATACGGCCTCACACCCTGGGGACCCGAATACCTTTTTCAAAATATGGCTGAATTCAATGGCCGCGTTTACTCGCTTAAGGGCCGTATCGGGGATGATACCTTTCGAAAATACTGGGGTTTGGACTTGGAGGGAATCAATGCCGTGTCCTTGGCTGGATTCGATCTTGATATAGGCCTGCACATGTGGAAGCAACCTCGATTGCGCCTTGAAGTTGACGACCAAGGCATTACACCTTCCTTTTGGGGAGGGGCCATTTCATTGAATCTGATTTCCCCCTTGCTCGACCTCCCCACTCCAATTCGGTTGGCCGGTGGCGGAGACTATAAATCATCGGGTTTTGTTCCCGGCTTAAACCTAGCGAGCGGCCTGGCCTGGAGAATCGGTCTCAACATCCAGTTGTAACTCCCGAATTTCTTAGCTTTCCTATCTTTCCAACTTTTTCAACCCTCTCGTAGTTGGGGATTTTCAAGGAGTACCCATGACATCCAACAAAGAAGACGGAGAAATCCAAGCTTTCCAACGGAATGCGCTCTTGATGTTCCTCTTCGTTATATCCGCAGCATTTTTATGGGTGACGCGTATCATGCTCATGCCCGTTCTCCTTGCTGCCATTTTTTCTGGTCTTACGTATCCGCTATATTTACGATTTCTGAAATTGACCCATAAAAAACCGGCTCCCGCGGCCGCGCTTAGCTTAGTCACCTTGGCGATGATTTCCATTGTCCCCATGGCTATTTTAGGAAGCATCGCCTACCATCAAGCCGCCGTGTTTTTATCCTCCCTAGATCTGCAGGCTTTACAAGCCAGGAGCTTGGAAATTCTAAAGAACATGAAGGTTCGTTTTCCACTTCTGCTGCAAGATTTAGATGCCCAAGAAACGGTAACCAAAGGTATTCACGCCCTCCAAAATGGTCTTAAAGCCTTTCTCAAATATGCGACATCGCTATCACTCAGCCTCTTAGAAAAGGTTATTGGGATTTTCGTGACGCTTTTTGCCATGTTCTATTTTTATATCGAGGGCGAAAAGCTCCTAGGGAAATTGGTTCAATGGTCACCCCTTAAAGATGAATACGATGAAATCCTGATCGCCAATTTCATTTCCGTCACCAAGGGGACGCTTAGGGCCAGTGTTGTCATTGGCGCCATTAATGGAACATTAGCCACCTTGGTTTTCTGGGCTGTGGGAATGGGCTCTCCAGTTTTTCTCGGTAGCCTTATCTTCATTGGAACCTTTATCCCAGTCATTGGTGGTGGACCTATTTGGGTGCCCACCACAATTTTTCTGTTGTTGCATGGCCAGCTTGGAGGAGCCTTGGCAGTCTTTATCGTATGCGGCATAGTCTTGCACGCCATTCACAGCCTCTTGCTTCCCATTCTAATAGGGCAAGACGTCAAGATGCACAATCTATTGGTATTGATGAGCACCATTGGGGGCATCTTCGCATTCGGATTTATCGGCGTCATCATTGGTCCAATTCTGGGCGCGCTTTTTCTCAGCATCTGGAAAATTTACGGACAAGTTTATGAACGCGAAATTTTATCAAATAAAAAAACCCAGATCTAGCATTGAGCTAAATCTGGGTTTGGAAAAAAACCGAATGAGGGGAATTTAACTCAAACTTCCATCGCCTGCAGATAACCGCGATACTTCCGTTGTAACTTGTCGAAGGTGCCGCTGATTCGCATGCGACGCAAGGCCTGATCACGCAATTGGCGAACACGTTCATGAGAGATATTCAAACCCAAGCCAACTTCGCGCAGAGTTTGCGGAGAGTTCTGGTCCATGCCGAATAAGCCCGTAATGACCTGAGCTTCCCGCTCGGGTAGTTCAGATAAAATTTCACGAACCAATTCGCCAGTCGCACCCTTCTCGAATTCATTTTCGGGATTAGCAGCATGGTCATCACGCAGAATTTCCTGGAAGGTGGTCTTGGAATCAGCGCCCACGGGAGCGTCAAAGGACATGCCCTTGCCTGCGGTCTGTAACAGTCCACGAACTTCTTCTTCCAAATCCTGGCCATGCCCTTGTTCTTTCAAAGCCTTGCGAACGCGCAAGCATTGATTGGCAGGCAAACGAATCAACGAACCGGTTTCATTGATTGATTTTGTGATATAAGCTTTCATCCACCACACGGCATAAGAAATGAATTTGATTCCGCGAGTAGAGTCGAAACTCTCGACTGCGCGAATGAGGCCCATGCATCCTTCATTCACCAAGTCAGGCAATGGAATTGGGCAGCCGCGATACTGTAACGCGACCTTCAAGACGAATCGCATATTGGCCTTGATCAGGCGTTCACGGGCTGCGACATCTCCACGGCGAAAGCGTTCGAATAACTTTTGCTCTTCTTGACGGGAGATGGGACTCGTTTTACGGATGTCCTCCATGTATCGCTTTAGTGATGCGTCAGTAGTTGGGTATGCCATTGCCACTCCTTGTTTTGCTTAGTTACTTCTTACTCTTGCTTAGTTACTTCTTACGAAAGGAAAAATCGAAACTCTATATTAGCCC
>JAYVCH010000186.1:0-4243 GCA_043750055.1 Fibrobacteria bacterium | reverse complement strand
GGAGCGGGCGACAATGCTGCCGGCGCGGTAGGAATGGGCGTCGTTCTCCCCGGTGAAGCCTTTCTTTCTTTGGGAACCTCCGGCGTCTATTTCGTATCCTCCTCCGAATACTCCGCGAATCCTGAAGGTGCTGTCCATACCTTCTGCCATTGCATTCCAGGGTTGTGGCATCAGATGTCCGTAATTCTGAGCGCGGCCAGCTGTCTCAGTTGGGCAGTTCAAGCCACAGGTGCAGAAAATGAAATCGTTCTCTTAGCGGAAGCGGAGGCGTGCGGTCCCGAGCAAGATGTTCCCATTTTCTTGCCCTACCTTTCTGGTGAACGAACACCCCATAATAATCCTTTGGCCAAGGGAGTCTTCTTCGGAATGACCCATGGAACCACTCGCGGTGCTTTGGCCCGCGCGGTGTTGGAAGGCGTAGCTTTTGCCTTTGCAGACGGGCAAAATGCCCTCATGGATGCGCATGCTAAAATCAATCAAGTTAGCGTCATCGGTGGTGGAGCGCGAAGTCCATTATGGGGCCGCATTCTGGCTTCAGCCTTAAGTCGGCCTTTGACTTATCGCCAGGGCGGAGAACTTGGGCCAGCCTTTGGAGCTGCGCGACTGGCACGATTGTCCATTACTGGGGAGAATCCCGCCGATGTTTGTGTCGCGCCTCCTATCGATCATGTGGTCGAACCGAATGCCGACTGGGCCGGAATCTATGCCCGAAAAATGACCACCTACCGTAGTCTATATCGAGACTTGCAGCCGCATTTCGCAGCCAAGATTTGAACGAAAGGAATTTTTTTATGTCCGAGAATTATTTCGATCGAATTCCAAAAATCCGCTATGAAGGTCCGGAAACCGAAAATGCTTTGGCATTCCGATATTACAACCCCGATCAAATCGTTCTGGGAAAGCGCATGGAAGATCAATTGCGCTGTGCTGTTTGCTATTGGCATTCCTTTGCGTGGAATGGTGCGGATGTTTTTGGCACTGGAACATTTGATCGTCCCTGGCATAAAATTGCCGATCCCATTGAATCTGCACAAGCCAAACAGAAGGCCGCTTTTTCATTCTTTGAAAAACTGGGTGCGCCCTATTACACCTTCCATGACCGGGATATGGCTCCGGAAGGCGCGAATTTAAAAGAAAGTTTCAACATTCTCGATAGATTGGTAGGTGGGGCTGAAGCTGAAATGGCCCGCACCGGAACGAAGCTATTATGGGGCACGGCTAATCTTTTCAGCCATCCCCGTTTCATGGGTGGTGCTGCCACTAACCCAGATCCCGAGGTGTTTGCTTACGCTGCCGCTCAAGTCCGGAAAATGATGGATGTGACTTTGAAACTCAAAGGCGCGAACTATGTGTTGTGGGGTGGACGTGAAGGATATGAAACTCTTCTCAATACCGATATGAGCCGTGAGGCCGATCAAATGGGACGCTTCCTGTCCATGGTGGCAGAGTACAAACACAAAATTGGATTCAAAGGATTCCTACTCTTGGAACCCAAGCCAAAAGAACCGACCAAACATCAATACGATTACGATACCGCTACTGTCTATGCATTCCTTCAACGCTATGGGCTGGAGAAGGAATACCGGGTCAATATCGAAGCGAATCATGCCATCTTATCGGGGCATACCTTCCAACACGAAGTTGCCTATGCCTTGGCCAATGGCATATTTGGCAGCATGGATATGAACCGAGGGGATAACCAACTTGGTTGGGATACCGATCAATTCCCCAACGATCCTCTTGAAATCGCCCAAGTGATATTCACCTTGATGCAGGGCGGTGGATTTGAATCCGGTGGCATGAATTTCGACGCAAAATTACGTCGTCAGAGCATCGATCCCGAAGACCTGTTCCACGCTCATATTGGCGGCATGGATGTGATGGCACGCGGCTTACTGATCGCTGAAAAGATGATCAATGACAAGGTGCTCACCAAACGTCTGGAACAACGTTATGCAGGGTGGAATGAGTCCATGGGCACACAGATTCTGAAGGGCAAAATGTCCTTAGAGGAGTTGGCCGATCTTGCAATCTCTAAAGGACTCGATCCAAAGCCACGATCCGGTCGTCAGGAAAGCTTGGAGAACCTGGCTAACCGATATATTTGATTCAATCTGACTGAATGAATTAGGGGCCGCGCCTTCACTTAAGGCCCCTGATTTTTGGCTTTGATTTCGGCTCGTTCTTCGAGAATACCGATAATGAGGGGCATAAAAAGCAGCGGGGCAATTAAACTCATGGCTAATCCAATCAACGCCGTTTGACCCAGGGCGGCCAATCCCTGGTGTTCTGAAAAAGCCAAAGACAGAAAGCCAGCCATTCCTACAAAGGTTGCTACTGCCATCGTTTCACCTGTACGTCTTAACACAAAGCGGACCGATCCACGGCCCTCTTCCAGGTATCGATGGTACAAGTGAATGCCATTATTGATGCCGAATGCCAGCATGGCGGGGAAGGCTACTAGATTATACCAGCTCAACTTAATTCCAAAAATTTTCAGTAACCCCAGGGTCCAAAGTAGGCTAAAGAGAAGGGGAAGCACTAGGACCATTGTGCCTCGTATCGATTTAACATCGGCGAGAACGAGTAACGAAATAGTCAGAAGTGCAAGTATCAAGGCACGGCGAGAATCGGGGATAATCAGTCGCAAAAGGTCCGCTCGTACAATGGGTAGCCCCGAGGCATGATAGGTATTCCCATTTTCAGTTCGAATATCTGCGACATCTTCAGCAAAGGCGATATTGTTCCAACCCGATCTTAAATTAACAGATGGAAAAATAAAAGTGAACTGCCCGGATAGAGAATCCATTCCAATGAATTTTTTTTTGTAATTCAGAGGAAGATCCGCTACGGTTAGTTTTCGCGATTCCCATGCGTCACGAAGTTTCACCAAATTGGAATGCAGAGGTTCGGGAGTGCTGTCAATCATAGCGGGTGTGATCTGTCGCCTCAGTTTGCGAATAATAGCCAGCTTTTGATCCTGATCCCTCGGGAGCAGATCGGTCATGGTCATGACCGATTGAATAGTGGGAGAAAGAGAATCGCTTTTCATTCTGAACCGAACCGCATTGGCTACTTGTTCTGCCTCTTCATATCCGGGTGTCAAGACAACTGCGGGGGGTACAATTGCTTCACCAGAAGCTTGAATCAAACTGTCAGCGACGAAATTGGAATTGGGAAAGGTCAGTTTGTCAAAGTTAAATTGGAAATGATATTGGATGCCGCGATGAACTGCAAAAATAGTGAAGAATCCAATGATAGCCAAATGCCAACGCCACTTTGAATAAGGATGACTTCGAAATTGATTGAAGTTATAAATACGGCCACCCAAAACTGGAAGCAATCCAAAGGGTTCGGCTAAAATTAGGATGCAAGGAAAAACGACTAGGATGGCCACCAAGGTGCAAAGCAACCCAATTCCCGCCATCAATCCAAATTGAGCGAAGCCTTTGAAATCTGTGACACACAAGGTTAAAAATGCGGCGGCACTGACTAGTACACCCGTGGTGATAGCGGGGCCTGTTTCGAGGATGATGGTTTCAAATGCCACAGCGGCACTGAAATTTTTTCTGCGCTCCTCTCGATATCGTGCTAAAAGTTGCACCGCCGATTCCATGCCAATACCAACCAGAAGCAATCCCAACGGCCCTGAAATCAGACTGAGATATCCAATCCATTCCGAAGTGATGGCTAAGGTCCAAACGATGGCCATCGCCAAAGGTATGGCGGCTAATAAAGCGCCAACGGGAATACGAATGAAGTAAATCATCAGTAGAATAACGGTTAAGTAAAGGGAGCGTTTCCCGGAATTGATAATCTGAGAATAAAGTCGGCCTTCATTTTGGACTGTTCGCATCAGGTCACCGGTTAAATAGATAGCAGGATTGCCGGTGGGAAGTTTATGGATTTGAGATAATACGGTTTTGACATCCTTGTAAAAATTTCGACAATGCTCGACGTCATTGATATCAAAATGGGGGTAGATACGAAGTACGATAGTTTTTGCATCCGCCGAGCCAAGCGTTTCTTGAAGCCGTGGGAAGTATTTTTTTTCGATATCTTCAAAGCGGGTCGCCTCCAACGAACTTTCTTTTTCGCTTTCATCCAGGAGATCTAAAATAAGGGGATTGCGTTTTGTTTTGCTTAACCAGAAACCGGTTTCAATTCTTTTTTCCACCTCTTCCAAATCATGTAGTGAAATGTAGAGCAGTTTATGTTCTTTGTAGAACCTCGCTTCGGTCCG
>JAYVCH010000185.1:0-7770 GCA_043750055.1 Fibrobacteria bacterium | reverse complement strand
TTCATAAGTCAGGTCTAAGTCAAAGGCAACGGCCCGGATCTTAAAGCTATAACACTCAGATATGGCTTCCTGGCCTGAAAAATCAATGACCCGAAAAGTATCCAGGGGATAGGAGCCAACTTGAAAGGAAAATATCGATGTGTCCGCAGATGCCATGGAGTCCCTCAAGAATTAGACTATACTCACAAGCACTAAGTACCCGAAAATATCGTTTTAGAAATAAAACAAATAGCAGGCTGAGAGGATGTGACAACGGTCACATCACCAGGCTCGGATTAAGGTTAACTGCCTTTTTTAGTGCTTCGGTTCCAAATTTTCAGTTTCACTTCTCTCGATAACCAAGGTTTCCTCGTCATTTTTAGCAAAAGACGAATCCTCATCGGGAGCGACTTCGGTGGTTTCCGGAAATGAAAAATCTCCGGTTGAAAAGGAGCATTTGAAGCCTCCCTTATCATCCGTACTCAAGAACAAGTGGGTGAAAATTTGCCCATCCGCCATATGATAGAGCAGATGCTTAGAAATTTCAGGCATCAGCTTTTGATCGATGATGGAGTCGATGTTACGCGCGCCGCTTTGAGAGGTTGTGCAGAGCATAACAATGTCGCGAACCACTTCTGGAGCCACGGCGAAAGCGAGTTTGTGCCTCTCCATCAAACGCTTTCCGAGCTTCATCAACTTGAGGAAAACAATGCGCTTGAGAACATCCGAATCCAAGGGCAAGAAGGGAACGACTTTGCACCGTGCAAGCAGAGCCGGCGCGAAATGGTCGGTCAGTTCTTGCAATATCGCTTGGCGATAATCATCCAGTGTATTGGCGCTGCCTTCAGCATGAAGTCGGGTGATGGTATCTAGTCCAAGATTGCTTGTCATGATGATAACAGTATTCCGGAAATTGATATCCCGACCCTCTCCGTCACGCAGCGAGCCTTTGTCAAAAACCTGGTAGAACATATTGAGCACGTCTTTGTGGGCCTTTTCAACTTCGTCCAGAATGACCACGGTATAGGGACGCTTGCGCACGCCTTCGGTTAGCACGCCGCCATCTCCATAGCCCACATAACCGGCGCTAGCTCCCTTCAACTGAGTAATGGACATGCTGTCTTGATATTCGGACATATTGATGGTGACCACAAATTTTTCACCGCCAAAGAGGATATCGGAAATGGCCCTAGCCACTTCAGTCTTACCTACACCCGAGGGGCCAGTTACGAGAAACACGCCCATCGGTGCCTCTGGATTGCTTAGGCCCAATTTCGCGCTGCGTAAGGTAGAGGAGATTTCTTCCACACCCTTCTCTTGGCCAACCACGCGTTCGTTGATGGTTCTTTCCAGTTCAATTAAAGCTTGCGCTTCGTTCTTGAGCATGTTTCCCGCTGGAATTCCGGTCCATTCTCCAATGATTTGGGCAATGACTTCCGGACCCACATGGGCGTGGACCATGGGGTTTTCGCCCTGCAGTCCTTCCAAGATTTTCCACTTCGCTTCCATGTCTTCGCGCAAAGCCGCTTCCGCCTCCGCAGAGAGGGGAACGGATGGCGCTTTAGCTTCGGCAGTACCTTTGGCAGAGGGTTTGGCTTCTCCCTTCGCGTCTTTTCCAGCCAAAGCCGCTTTACTTGCGATGAGCTTGTCTTGAATGACTATGATCTCTTTGACCAAGTCGAGTTCCTTAGTCCACGTGGCTTCCACTATTGCTGCCTCGGCTTGGGCTGTTTCCAATCGCTCCTTGGTTTTTCCAACGACTTCACGGTCGGCAAGAATACCCGCGGAATCATCTTTTTCCAGTGAGACAATTTCGATTTTCATATTCTCGATGGCCTGTTCCAGATTCACTAGAACGGGAGGTTTAGCAGTTAAGCCCATTTTGACGCGAGCGGCGGCGGTATCGAGTAGATCTACGGCTTTATCGGGAAGCTGTCGGCCTGCGATAAATTTATGGGAAAGATCACATGCAGCCTTCACACCCTCATACGTGATTTTCACACCATGAAACTTTTCGTAATTAGTGCGAAGTCCGCGAAGCATGATGGCTGCAGTAGCTGGATCGGGCTCTTCAATACGGACCATCTGGAAACGACGGGCCATAGCGGGATCTTTTTCAAAATATTTTCGGAATTCCGTAAGGGTGGTTGCACCCATAATTTTCAATTCACCGCGAGCCATTTCCGGCTTGAGTAAGTTGGCGGCATCATTCTGGCCCGCTTCTCCACCCGCCCCGATAATGGTATGGGTTTCATCGATAAACAAAATCACTGGCGTTGTCGAAGCTTTCACTTCCTTGATTACGCTTTTGAGCCGATTCTCAAACTCTCCGCGAACGCCTGCGCCTGCGGCAAGTAAGCCCATGTCCAATCCACGGATTTCCACATTCTTCAGAATGTCGGGAACTTGGCCTTGCGCAATTCGCAGGGCCAAGCCTTCGATCACGGCTGTCTTACCGACACCGGCTTCGCCAACCATGATGGGATTATTCTTACGGCGGCGTGATAAAATGTCGATGACCATACGAATTTCATTATCGCGACCAAAGATGGGATCGACTTTTCCTTTTCTAGCCATGTCCGTAAAGTCAACGGTGAAGCGAGACAGAGCCGAGCCTTCCGCAGTCGTACCATCGGCGTTACGGTCGGTCCCCTGGGGTGCTTCTTCGGATTCCTTAGAGTGCGCGGTGATTTCCGCAAATTTGGAAAGCAAGGTCTCGGGATTGATCATGACCAATTGATCCGATAGTCCGCGGGAAATGCCGCCTGGATTGCGGCGCAAGGCCAGCAGAATCGCGGCAGTGCGAATTTCGCTTTGTCCCAGATTTAATGAAGACTCGGCCCATGCGGCTTCCAGCATGGACATAAAATTGGGGGAAAAAACCGGCTTCCCCGTATTTCCAACTCTTAATTCTTTGAGGTCTTGTTGAAGGGCGCTCTTGAACAATCCGCCATTCACTTTAAAATAGGCAAGGATATAGGGAAGATCTCCTTTTCCTTCATCCAGAGCCTGCAGCAGAATATGACTGGCAGTCACTTCATAATGCGAGCGAGTGACACACGCTCCGACGGCCCCTTCAAGTAGGCTTTTATTGTACTTGTTTAACTTTTCAAGAATAGCTCGGACGGAATTAGCAATCATGCGGGTCTCCAGTCAGTTTGTTCCCAACCCACAGAAGTTAAAAAAACCCTGTTCTTCTAGAAGACTTCCCCCCTCGAAACCGGCCATCTTTTTTAAATTTCATTGGGAAAGGCCGGTCTTCGTTAATTTTTCCCCCCAATTTCGTCGAGTCGGAATAGGTGGGATCCATTGCCACTCGTGACCGACTCTATCTAGAATGGCAAAAGCGCCAAAGGGCTCAGCCCAGATGAAATTCGGTAGGTACAATGCCCTGACCAAGTTGGGGCAAGGCGCTATGGCCACGGTTTATCTGGCTGAAGATCCCGCCTTGAATCGCATGGTTGCTATCAAAGTTATCCATACTCATTTGACTTCCAATGCTAGCCTTTTAGACAGGTTCACGGTCGAAGCCAAAACGGCAGCCGGATTACGTAATCCCAACATCGTGGAAATTTTTGATTATGGCTTGGAGGAAGGCCTCCAATATTTAGTGATGGAATATATCGATGGACCCAACTTGCAGTTCGTTTTGAATTTGCTCGGTGGACAGCCCATGGAGCCGGAAGTTGTCGCTTCCATTATTTTCCAAGCCGCCGAAGGTTTACAAACAGCGGATAAATTCGGCGTGGTCCATCGAGACATCAAGCCCGAAAATATGATGTTCATGTCCGATGGGAAATTGAAAATCGCAGATTTTGGAATTGCCCATATCAGCGAGCAAAACCTAACGCAAACGGGCAGTATCTTAGGCTCTCCCAACTTTATGTCGCCGGAGCAAATTGAAGGCAAAAAGCCATCCCATCAAACGGATATGTTTTCATTAGGTGCGGTCTTTTATTATTGTCTCGCCGGACGCAAACCTTTCACCGGTCCTAATATCCCAACTATCATGCGGAATATCTGTGATTTACCCCATGGCTCCCTGGCCACACTCGTTCCCGATGTCGATCCCGTGCTCGACAACCTGGTGGAAACGCTACTACAGAAGGCTCCGGAAGATCGTGGGAAAGGTGCTCGTTGGCTTTCCTTACAATTGCGATCCTATTTGAATCAGAGGGGTGTTCTAGATCCTTCCGAGACAACCAAGGCCTATCTTGATAAGGTCGGAAAGATGGGAAATCAAACCGTCATCGATCTCACGCCTGCACCCGGTCCCGATGAAATGTCCTCCCGAGGCAAGACTCCCTTAAGACCTGGAATGAAGGTGGAAAAGCCTAAGGTTAAACCGGGAACATCCATCAAGCCTGGGGCGCAAAAGGGTTCGAGTTCCTCGGTAATGGGGGTTCGGCCTGGGACTTGGCAAGGTGGAAAACCACAAGATGATAATTTTGATTTCAGTGGAACAAAATCTCAATCCAATGGAAAAGGCAAAACTATTGGTCTTTGGGTTGGTGCTGGCGTTCTTGCAGCTCTAATTCTCGTCGCGGCATTGTTTGTCGTTTTGAAGACTGGGGATACCGATTCTACCAATAAGCCTTCTACCTCAGCGACAAAAGCCTCAGGTAAGACGCCGTCAGTCTCGGCCAATATTTCGATTACCTTGGTTTCATTACAACCCACTTCTATGGAATTGCAATTGGGGCAAAAGCGAAAACTTTTGGTAGAAGTTCAGCCCGCTTCTGCTTCCACGGCAGTTCGTTGGGAAAGCGCGGACCCGTCGGTAGCCTCGGTTCAAGATGGCGAAGTCTCGGCTCAACAACAAGGTCAAACTACCATTAAGGCAATTTCACTCGTGGACGCGACCCAAAGTGGAACCACGGAAGTCAACGTGACAGGAGCCGCAAAGCCTGAACCTCGATCTGAATTTCAAAATACGGACAAGCCTAACCCAGTTAAAAACAACCCGGTAACGACGGTGATAAAAGCCACAACACCGAAGCGTCCAGTCGCGGAACCGCCCTCCGATGGAGCAGAAGTGGATTTTGCCAATGCGCCCGGCGCGAAAGCGCCTACGGAAAAACCCGCAGCAAATAAGGCCTTGCTCAATGTCGTATCGGCCCCACCTTTCGCAGAAGTGATTGTGGATGGCCGGTTTATTGGTACAACTCCAGTTAAAGACAAAGAATTGCCCCTTGGCAAGCATAAGGTGCAGATTACCCATCGAAGCTTTCCTACCATTGATACAACCATAGTTTTGGGTGTTGGTGGAAAAACGATTCGATTCCGCCTTTTTCGTTAGAATACCTCCTTAAAAAACTATCCCATTTTGGAATCTTTTGTGCCCTCGCTTTGAGGTCTTTGTCTCAAATTCAAATTCCCGTGTTTAATTTGTAATAAATCGAACAGAATATACCTTCCATCCCCAATGATTAACGTAGAGATAAAAAGGGATTTTGTTTTAGTCTTAAAGTGATCGGGACACTGTCAGCATAGGGCGGTGGAAGGGAGCTGAACCGGGAAGCCTTTGTTTCCTGGAAAGGGTTCAAGCAGATGCGGCCGAGGTATCTGCAACTTCCACAGCCTCTTGAGGGTAACATAGAAGTTAAGGCAATAAAAAACCCCTGCAGTTTGAGACTACAGGGGTTTGGTTATTTTGATAAAAGCATTAAGGATTATTAAGGGGTAACTTGTCAGTTACTTCTTTTTGGCCTTGGCAGGTTTGCTTTTCGCCTTCGCTTTTGGAACGGGCTTTTTAGCGTTTGCTTTTACTTTTGCTTTGGCCTTAGCTGGCGCCTTTTTCCCTTTAGACTTTGCAGGAGTCGTAGATTTTACTGAAATCTTCTTTTTGAGAGCGACCTTTTTCGAGTTACTGGCCGATTTCTTTTTAGTCGCTACGGGTTTCGCAGCGGCTTTTTTAGTGGCTGTGACTTTTGCGGGTGCTGCAGTCTTTTTGGCTGGTGCTACCGTCTTGGCAGGAGACTTCGCCTTAATAGGAGTCTTCTTTTTCGCCGCAGGTTTTTTCTTGGCGGTGGGAACGACACTTTCGCCCACACTGGGATTCATCGTTTCCGGTGAATCGGTGGCTTCATCTTCCAGATCCCAAAGATCGTCTTCGTCTTTTTCGGCGGCTGGGGCTGCGGGAGCCTGGGTTATCGTGTTGTCTTCTCCGAATTCTCCACCATTGGATGAACCGGTATATAATTTTTTGTTTTGCATAGTGTCCTTCATGTCATCCAGGTGCAAATTGCTCACGAGGGTCTCCTTGGTTGGAAGCTTCACAGAAGAAAGAGTACCCAGAATATAGTCACGTTTCCTGAATAAAAAAGAAAAATTTCACAGTGAGTTTTGGTTTATCGGGAACGGCTTAAAACCGGGATACTAGTTCGGCCTTGATGGAACCCACGGGAATTTTGCTTTGCATCTTAACTGGAATGTGGAAGTCGTCATCCGTGACCCAAATTGTCAATTTCCCTTTGGATTTGAAAAGACCATCTCCCTTCAACACTGGCTCCACGATGAGGGCTTGGAATGTCCCGGCTGGAACCTGGACGGTCTCCCTACCATGACATAATACCCGGAGGTTGTATTTCTTTTTCCCAGAGACGGCAGCCAAATCAAAACTGTCCCCAACTTTAATTTTCTGGGTACGGATGAAATAAAAAGCGGAAAGCACATCATGGGTGAAGGGTTCGATGTTTAAAGTGGTGTCGAGGGTTTTAAGGGTGTGCTGACTTTGGTCGTATACTGCCAAAATATGGGCACGATAGGACCCCTCATGCAGATGTTTCTCGAAGCGAAGGGGGAAAATGCCTCGGGAATCGATAATCGATGTCACCGTATCCCTAACCTCATAAAAGGTTTCGAAAAAATGATTGCAACGAGCCAGAGATTGGATTTTCCATTGAGTTGAATCCGATGTGGGTATAAGTTCTAGGGTCGCTTGCCCCGCCTTGACCCAATTGAAGCTCCACCCACCCCAGACCACATCAAAGACCAGTTTTTCCGGGATTCGCAAGGCTTTTTGATTGAGATTCCGAAGCGGTGTGGAAATGGAATTAGTGGGAACTGATTTTGTGGATCCAACTCCGAAAACCAAGGAGGTAAGAAGAACCAGGATAAAGCAGAAACCTGTCGAGAATGCCTTGGATAGGGTAGGGGATAATCTCATTCCCGTTATCGATCCAATATCGCCAATCCCTTTTTACCAATATCCTTACGAAATTGGACACCGGGAATTTTCACCTTCGCAACACCCGAATAAGCGGCGGCGATTGCATCAGTTAAGTTAGCTCCCTCACCCACCAGGCCCAAAATGCGACCGCCTGCGGTCACCAGTTGTCCGTTCAAATACTTGGTCCCTGCGTGAATAGCATGGGTATGGGCAAGTTCGGTACAGGTTTCGAGGCCCGCGATCGGTGCTCCAGTTTCATAGGACCCTGGATATCCTTTGGAAGCCAGGACCACTACGGCGGCCCAACCACGGGGTTCTTCCAAGGACCATTTATCCAAACTTCCATCCAATGAGGCTAGAATTAAATCCAAAAAATCCTCTTTCATTACAGGCAGGACAACCTGAGTTTCTGGATCGCCGAGGCGACAGTTGAACTCCACCACTTTTGGTCCTTGGGTTGTGACCATAATGCCTACGAAAAGAATTCCTTTGTAGGGGGCTCCCTCCGAGCGCATGCCTTTTAATGTTGGAGCAACGATGGTTTTTGCGACGATCTCGAGAAGCTCCGGGGTCATCACAGGCGCAGGTGCATAAGCCCCCATTCCACCCGTATTGGGTCC
>JAYVCH010000184.1:0-7382 GCA_043750055.1 Fibrobacteria bacterium | reverse complement strand
AATATCAATAAAGACAATTTTAACCAAGTCATGGATTCTATGGATCTTGGTTTGAATTTAAGTGTTGAGAACAAAATTAATCCCGGTGGCGGCGACCTTAAGGTGGATTTGAAATTCAAGAACATGAAGTCTTTTGATCCGCTTGAAGTGGTGAAGCAGGTTCCCCAGCTCTCTAAGCTATTGGCTGCGCGCAATTTGATCAAAGACCTTAAATCCAATTTGATGGACAATAAAGAGTTCCGCAAGAAACTCGAAGCCATCATGCAGGATAAAGGTGCTATGGACAGCTTAGTTGCCGAGTTAGACAAAATCGTTCCCATGGGCCAAGACGAAGAAGCCGAAAAGCCCGCTTAATAAACATCCAGGAAAAAAGAACAAGGAGTAATAATGGCCGAGGAAAAGAAATCCCTAGTCAACGAGATCCTGGAATTCATGGACATAAAGGCTGCGCCGGATAAACCCGTTGATCTTTTATTGTTCCGTGAAGAGCAGGACATTGCCGAAGTCGAAGCCAACAAGCGCGTCACCGCTGCCTTGCGGGTATTTATCGGCGCTATCTCAGAAAGTTCCATTACGGTGGAAAAAATTGATAAGACTGTTTTGGACCAGCAAATCGCCGCGATCGACGAAAAGCTTTCCGCTCAGCTTGACGCAATTTTGCATCATCCCGATTTCCAAAAACTGGAATCATCGTGGAAGGGCATGAAGTTCTTAGTGGACCGAACTGACTTCCGCAAGAATATCAAAATCGAAATGGTGGACATTGCCAAAGGTGCATTGTTAGAAGATTTCGAGGATTCCCCCGAAACGATTCAAACAGGTATGTACAAACATATCTACACCCAGGAATACGACACCCCCGGTGGCGAGCCCGTAGGTGCAATCATTTCCAATTATGAATTCTCATCCAAACCTCAAGACATCAGTTTGTTGCAGAATATCTCGAAAATATCTGCAGCCGCTCATTGTCCTTTCATTGGATCGGTTGGTGCCCAGTTCTTTAATCGCAAAACAGCTGCCGAGCTGCCCGCAATTGAAGACCTCGCAAACTATATGGAACGCGCTGAATACTTGAAGTGGAAGGCATTTCGTGAATCCGAAGATTCCCGGTATGTTGGCCTCGTGCTTCCTCGCTTCTTATTGCGTCTGCCTTATGGACCGGATACCATTCCTGTGAAGCAATTCGTTTACAAGGAAAAAGTCACCGGTGATCAGCATGATAAATACCTTTGGGGCAATGCAACTTTTTCTATGGCCGCCAATATGTCCCGTGCTTTCGCGGAAAATGGCTGGTGCGTAGGTATTCGCGGTCCCGAAGCCGGTGGAAAAGTCGAAGACTTACCTATTCACTTGTATGATGTGGGCCGTGGCGATCAGATGAAAATCCCAACGGAAATTTTGATTCCTGAAACTCGAGAATTTGAATTTGCCAATCAGGGCTTCATTCCACTAAGCTTTTACAAAAACAGAAATTATGCCTGCTTCTTCTCCGCAAACTCTGCTCAGAAGCCTCAGATATATGATGATCCAAATGTAACGGCCAATAGCCGCATTAATTCCCGCCTTCCCTATATATTCTTGACCTCCCGTCTTGCTCATTATCTCAAGGTTATCCAACGCGAAAATATCGGTGCCACTAAAAATGCCTCGGTTTTGCAGGAAGAATTGAATAATTGGATCAAGAACCTGGTCACGGAAATGAAAAACCCAAGCCCACAAGTAGCAGCTCAACGTCCGTTAAGCGCCGCTCAGGTAACGGTGACAGAAATTGCCGACAATCCCGGATTTTTCCGTGTGACCATGGCCGTTAGCCCGCATTTCCAGGTCGAAGGTATTGATGTCAACCTGCAACTCGTTTCCCAGATGCCCAAAGGCAAATAAAACGAGTCTTGACGGGCATGTAGCCCGGGATTTTTTCTCGAAATTACAAAGGCGAAGGATTAACCCTTCGCCTTTTTTTTCTATGGGGGATCATTTATCACACTCCGCTTCCCCATGTGACCGTGGTCACAGATTCTTCATTTCAAAAAGATTAACTTAATGAGAGAGAGAAAAAGATGAGTTATATTTCATCGCACAAACAACCCTCTCGCTCATAAAGGAGTACTGTCATGGCATTGAACGCATATTTGAAATTGAAGGGACAAAAGCAAGGGGCAATTAATGGTTCCGTAACCCAAAAGGGTCGTGAAGCCAAAATTGCTGTCATTGCAGTTTCCCATGAAATCGTATCCCCTCGCGACGCCGCTTCCGGATTGCCTACAGGCAAACGTATGCACAAGCCATTTGTGATCACCAAAGAATTGGACAAATCAACTCCCCTTCTCTTCAATGCACTCACAAATAATGAAAACATTACGGAATGGGAACTCCAGTTCTGGACACCTTCGGCTACCGGCGCAGAAAAGCAACATTACACAGTCAAACTCACCAATGCGAACATTGCATCCATCGACTTTCGGATGTCTAACAATAAGCATCCCGACTTGATGAAATACGCTGAATACGAAGAAGTGGCTTTCACTTACCAGAAAATCGAATGGACTTGGATTGATGGCGGAATCACCGCTATGGATGACTGGGAAGCTCCCAACAGCTAGTCTCTGATTTAGTCATTCACTGCATTGGCCGGGAGGGAAACTTTCCGGCCTTTTTTGTTATTATTTAGCAATGGCAGACCGTTCCAAATTGTCGGAAAGCCTGTTTGAAAAACTGGCCGACCAATATGCCGATGGGACCCCAATAAGCGTGGTACCCCTAGAACATCGTCGGTCCAAAAGCATTGCTGATCACCTTTGGCGAATGTTTAATACCCGTCAAGGTTCCGTTCCCAACCTTCCCGACTATGGCTTACCGGATATAACTGAGATCTATCGTAAACTGCCATTCAGCCTTAAAGAATTAGAACTCAACATTCTTGCGCTTTGCACCAAATATGAGCCCAGACTTGAACGCGTTCGGATTAGGCCTCTGACAACCACACCGCTAGAATTCAAGCTCAGTTTCGAATTATCTGCGACAGTCAAAGGCGGAGACCGCATTTCATTACAAACCAGTTTTACCAGTAACGGTGAAACGCATGTGCAACCGTTGCGCGCGCGTTCCGCCTGAAACCCAGTTTCCAAGAGGCGCTATGTCCGATTTCGAAAAATTCTACGACGAGGAACTCCGGTTTCTAGCCGAGGGTGGCAAGGAATTCGCCGAGGCCTTCCCGGAACGTGCACGTTACCTCAATATCACAACCGTTGAAGACCGCGACCCCTATGTCGAGCGGTTATTCGAGGGCTTCGCTTTCTTAACGGGTCGAATCCGTCAAAAACTCGAAGATGATTTTCCAGAGTTTACTCAGAATCTCATGGAGATGGTGGATCCCGCTTTTTTACGTTGCATTCCATCCATGGCCATGTTGCAAATTGGTTTTCGTGAGAATATGCTACCGAAGCCGCATTTTGTCCCCAAGGGAACCCTTTTCCTTTCCAAAGCCGTTGGACCCGATCAAACGATTTGTCGTTTTCAAAGTACCCAGGACGTTACGGTCTATCCCATTCTGCTTTCCGCTGCCGATACGCAGCATCATGGCGTACATGGTGAGGGAATTCGCCTAAGCTTTCTGGTGGACAAAGGCGCGGAAATGGACCAATTAAAAATTCCGGAATTGCCGATTTACTTTCACGGTGAACGTACTCTGGGTTACTTTTTGCATCATTTTTTCACCGACCGGATTTCCAAAATAATTTTGGAGGGAGAAGGATACTCCGAAATACTGGGGGGTCAGGAATTGATTGAACCCGGTGGCTTTGGAGAAAATGAAAGCTTGCTACCTCAACTTGACAATTCTTTTGAGGGCAGCCGCTTTCTCCAGGAGTTTTTTGCCTTTGAAGAAAAATTTCGCTTCGTTAAAGTGAAGGGATTAAATAAAATTCAGGAGATGCCGGATCCATCCAAGTTTTCCATCACCTTTTACTTTAAGGATGCCATCCCTGAAGGCAAGCGGGTGAAGGCAGAAAATTTTAAAGTGCATGCCACTCCCATCGCCAATTTATTCTTGACTCAAAGTGAGCCCATCAACCTAAATCAAAAGCATTTTGAGTACCCCTGCTATGCGGATACCAGAAGCAAAATGGAGATTTACGAAATCCAATCCATGGTTGGTGTGGACAAGAATACCGGGGTCCAAAGACCCTTTTTCAAATTCAGCGATTTTCGACTTCAGGTATTGACCAAAGGCGGTGATGCCGAAGATTCTTTTTGGCAGTCCCGGCAGGAAATGAAAGGGAAGAATCGATTCCAGACTTATGTTTCCGTTGGCTCCCACAAATCGGTCCCCACTCTCGCGGAAGAATTTCTTTCCGTAACCATTCTGGCAACAAACGGTTCTGTCCCACGTGAAGATATTTTGGAAAAAGGGATCGTCGATCCTCATCCCAGCTTTCCTTCCTTTTGCGAATTCAGTAATTTCACCCGGCCAACGGTGCCGGTTTATCCTCCCAAATCCGAACATTATTTATGGTATGTACTCTCACATATGAATATGAATTATCGGTCCTTATGCCAAAAGGGAAATTTGAAAGAAGTTCTCTCCCTTTACGATTGGACTCATAGTGCCGTAAATCGAAAAATCATCGACGGCATGATTGGCGCGTCTGCGCTAAAGAGAAATTTTCTCATGGACGCACAATTGGTATCAGGAGCAGAAATCACGGTGGAATTACGAGACGGGGCATTCTCGGAATCCGGAGAGCTGCATATTTTCGGCCGCGTGTTGCTTGAGTTTTTCACCCAATATAGCTCCATCAATCATCTCATTTCCTTAAAGATTCAGTTGCAACCCTCTGGTAAGGGCTTTACTTTAGCGCCAAGAGAAGGCCGATGCCACTTGATTTAAATAAGGTTTTCCTATCAGAAGGAACGGAGCTTAATTTTTTCCAGGCCGTCTATCTCTTGGAAAAACTTTTTGCTGGCCGAGGACGCCTTGGTACCGGCGATGATATGCATTCGGAGCCGGTTCGGTTCGAAACACTCAATACACTTGGCTTTCCCTCTTCTGAAATCCATGCCATTCTTCCCCCACTTTCTTTTAAAAAACAGGCCGCGGATTTGGAGGCTGGCGTTGACAAAGATGGGCCCATTGCCGAGTCTACCAAATTGCCTCCGATAAAAGACATGCTCGATTTAGGCGAAGGACCGCTTCGAATTGTCGTAACCTTCATGGGATTGTATGGGGTCTCTTCCCCGTTACCCTCCTATTTCGTGGATCCAATTACGCTAAAAAAAATCGAGTACTTTGAGTTGAAAAAGTTTCTCGACATTTTTACCCATAGACTTTATTCCATGTTCTATCGAACCTGGAAAAAATATCGCCATTACTCCCAGTTTGAACCATTGCGTCCCGATGACTACTCGCTTCGCCTTCTCGCATTAACCGGACAATGGCCACATCGACCAAGCAAGGCGGTTATCCAGAAAACCTCTTCTGAGTTCAATCTACGCCGTATCCCTTATGCCCGTTTCCTTGGCAACCGCGTCCGTTCAGCGAAGGGCTTGCAGCAACTGATACGCGGGTATTTCGGCTTTCCTCTGGTCAAAATCCGCCAGTTCGAATCGTCATGGGTTGAGATTCCCGTGAGAGCACGCTTGGGTGAAACGGAAGTTCGTCTAGGCAAGTCGATTCGTATTGGAGACCGCATGCAAGATAGAGTCTCTCGATTTACCGTCGAAATAGGTCCCATGCAACGCAACCTATTTAACCGATTTTTACCCAATCCCGAAAGCTTCATTACAACCATCACTAAAGATTCTCATTCTATAGAACCCGATTCTATGGAACCCCATTCTAAAGAACCAAACCCAGCCACCGAGGACAGTGAGGCCGACCAGCCCTTATTGAATCAAGTTCGGGAATTAATTGACGCATATCTTCGAGATCCATTGGATTATCAAGTCAAAGTCATTTTAGAGCCAGATACCAATGAAGTTCCGGTACTTGGGTCCATTCACGCCCGCATGGGCATGGGAGTTTGGCTCGGGGCCCGCCCACTCGGAGAAATTGCGTGTCGATTATGAGTCAATTTGACAACGGTGATTGAGTGCGATGAGCCCGTTTTTATCATCTATTGCTAGTATATTAGATTTCGAAAATTGCACAGGGAGACTATGATTATGCGGTCGATTTTTTCCACACTATTAAAAGGGTCGCTGGCATTGTCGCTTTGGAGCGTCATTCCCATCTACTCTAAACCCGTGATATTTTGGGTCAACTCAGCGAGTGACGAAAAATATTATCGCAATATGATTCAGACCTATAAAACCACGGTCGATAAAAGCTTTGAAGCTGAGGTTCATTCCTATGGTTTTACGGAGATGCCGGACAAGTTGGCAATTGCGATTAAAACCGGGATCAATGCCCCGGATATAGTCCAGTTGGACGAAATTTATTTCAGCCTTTACTTGCGTGGGGAATTGCCTTTTGAAGATATAACCGAGCGCGTGAAAAAGGCCAAACTGGATGAAGCCATATTGTCTCAAAGAATGGGTTTATTCACTTGGAAAGATAAAATCTACGGGTTACCCCAGAGCGTCAGTAATGTTGTGCTTTTCTACCGCGAAGATGTGTTCAAAGATTTGGGAATTACCCCAAGGAGTATCGATACATGGACTAAGTTTGAAGCCGTCGCTAAAAAAATCCATACGGATGCGCGCAGTATGGTTGCCCTCGACTGGTCCTATTTTGAAATTTTAATGCGTCAACGTGGTTATGAATTATATGATGCCGCCGGTAGCCCGCTTCCCGATTCGGTGGTTGCGGTCGAGACCCTACACAAAATTCTCCATTGGGCAAAAGATGGCATTGGACTTTTGCCAGACCGAGGTTCCATTTTTGAACCCGAATTCTTTAATTCTTATGTCGCCAATAATGGCATCCTTGCTGTAATCGGAGCCGATTGGTATGGCCTCGATATGATTCAGGGGATGGATCCAAAACACAGTGGGAAGTGGAAAGCGATGCCGCTTCCGATTTGGACCGATTCCCTTTCTAAAGGCCAATCCCCTACCTCCAGCTTTTCGGGACAGGGTTTGGTGCTTCTGAAGAAGAGTAAACAAATTGACCGTGCGTATAAGTTTGTCGAATGGGTCATGTCCGATAATGAAGCCAATGTGCAACGATACTTGCAAGGCAATTGCTTCACACCTTATCGTGGCGCATGGACCGACCAACGTTTCAGCAAGCCTGAACCCTACTTCGGTGGACAAAGCTTGGCGGGACTTCTGATGGAATTGGCTCCCCGCGTTCCCAATGTGGTTCAATCTCCCTACCGAGCTCCTTTTGTTAATCTATTTCGCGAAAAATATTGGAGTTCAATGATGATGGGGGGCATGCCTCC
>JAYVCH010000183.1:0-6782 GCA_043750055.1 Fibrobacteria bacterium | reverse complement strand
AATCGATTCGCCGACTTGGCTGTTCGACCTCATGAGCGGGTTGCGCTGATGCGATTGTTCCTTAGTGTTTCACATGCAGCGCTCAAAGGGCCAAAGAATTATTCTGAGTGGAAGAAAGTACCTCAACTTCTCCCAAGGGCTGTCGAGAATTATCTCGGAGAATGGGGTAGCGTATTTGAATTGTTTCATAAAGTTACGCCCTGGCTACAGGTTTCAAGTCTCTCAAAAAAGGAGAGTCAGAATAGTTTAGAGTCAGCCGCTGAGGACTGGACGCCGCTTTCCAAGCTAAATTTTTCTCTTGCGACGGGAAATAACTCAACGCTATTCGATCATGGTGGTATGGCTGAAACTCGAGCATTTTTAATGCACGATACGATTGTTTCAATGTTAACGTATCAGTGTTTTTCACCAGGAGGACTTATTTCCCAAGTCTTCTGGAATGGCGATCAAAGTGGAAAGTCGTCTAAAGATGCTCCATGCGTAACGGCATCAATGTTACACGCCTTTTTAAGGGGAAAAAATTTACTCGAAACGATCCACCTGAATCTGCCAATGTTTGAGGACATCCATCTTCATTATGGCGATGGGGATTTAGGTAGGCCGGTATGGGAGCTTCCTCCAAAATCAATGACAGATTTAGTACCAATTGAAAATGCTACGAAAACCTATATTGGTCGCTTAGTTCCAATGACACGCTTAATTCGGCTACATTCTTCTCGCCCGTTAATGCTTATGGGTGATGGACTTGTGTACCCTTCCTATACAGATGGATTTCCACAGGAGCCTACGGCTACAATTATCCTAAAACAAAAAGGAAAGGAGCAAGAACGCAAGATTCTTTCTTATAGTCCTTCAAAAGGACATTGGAGGCAACTTTCTGCTGTAATAATAAAGCGAAAAGCGGGTGGGACTGGTGGTCCGCTATCACTTCAAGCCATTCAGGACGGCCATGGTTGCGATCTGATTATTGCAGCATTTGCACGTGACCAAGCAACTATTGTGGATACAGCAGAATCGCTGTTTCATATTCCACCCTTACTGCAAACAGAAATAGGAACAACGGCCTATGATGCCGAAGTAAAAGCTGCTGAAGCAATTGCCAGCCGGTTAGGGTGGGCGATTGATATCTATAGAGGAGAAATTGATTGCGGATGGGAGGGTAAAATTAAAATGGCTGGGCCGTCAAAAGGGGAATTAAAGTCAAAACTACATTCTCCAGCGTTCACTCATTATTGGACTCAAGTAGAAAAAAACCTCAGAAATTTGCTTTTGCATATCGAGTCAATTGGCACCGAAGCTGCTATCCCCACTCGCGAGGCATGGCGAAATATGCTTTTCATGTCTGCCTGTGCAGCCTTTCGAATTGTTTGCGGCCAGGAAAGTCCTAGGCAAATGCGAGCGTTTGTAAAAGGGTGGAATAAGCTGGCCCCCCAAAAACTTGAACTTGAACTTGAACCTGAATCTGGGTCTAGTGAAATCAAAGAGGAGGAAGAATGAGTTGGCTTCTTGAACAATTACGCAAATACAAGGATGACAGGGGGATGATGGCAAACCTTCAATGCATTTTTGTTGATAGCAAAAAACACCGCGCTTGGCCGGCACTAAGTCGCCTTGGCATAAAAATTAATGATGATGTTCAATCCTATGTTGCCGGACTTTATGCTGCGCATCCTGAGGAAGCCGCCGAAGGGAATATGGGTCTTACTTGTAAGTACATCGAGCGTGATCGAGGTGAGAAGCAGGGTGATGATAATAAATTAACTCCAACTGAACGAAGGTTCCAGCATCTCCTTACAGCAGAAAAAGGGGATGAATTATATGGCCGTGTTCTGCGAATGGTACTCATGGCAAAATCGGCCAAAGGCATTTCAGTTAACTATGCCCAATTGGAAAATGACTTGAAATTCTGGAATGCTCGGACAAAAACGGAATGGGCCGAATCCTTTTGGAACTATGAAAAAAAATCATCTGAGGGGGGCGCGTGAATTGGCTAGTCCGAATCGAGGTATCTGCGGAGAGCATGAGAGGTGAAAATGTTTCGGACAACTACGCTTGGCATAAGCGAGTATGGGAATGCTACCCCGATTCACCTGATTTAAAGCGGAATTTTTTAACGCGATTAGATCATCTTGAAGGGGCTTTTAGGCTTTGGATATTGAGTGATAGGCAGCCAATCCGTCCCCCTTGGTGTAACGAATCGCAGTTTTCCATCAAAGAAATTTCAAGTTCATTTCTTAGCCATCGTTTTTACGCATTTGACCTACTTGCAAATCCGGTAAAGAAACTGGTTCAGCGAGATCCAGACGGCAAACCACTTTTCCGTTCAAATGGGAAAAGAGCAACTGGGAAAAGGGTTCCAATCGTAAAATCCGAGGAGCTGCGTTCATGGATCATTCATAAAGGTGAAGCAAGGTGTCGAGATCCAATTTCCGGAATCGACATACCAGGTGGGTTCAAAATCGAGGAAAATTACCCGCTGGAAATTAGTCCAGTGGCTGAGTTTCATTTTCGGAAAAATAATCATACTGGATATCATGCTGGTGTTCAGTTTCGAGGCACTCTAGAAGTAACTGATAACGTGCAATTTTCCCAAACTTATCGATCAGGCATTGGTAGTGCTAAAGGATTTGGGTTCGGCCTTCTATTGCTTGCGCCAATTAAACTTTAAACGTAGTGACTAAAAAAGGAAAATATCATGAAGCATTTGGAATTACATATCATTCAATCGGTACCTGTAAGTTGTCTCAATCGTGATGATCTTAATTCACCGAAAACAGCAGTTTTTGGCGGTGTCCAACGAGCAAGGGTTTCCAGTCAGTCCTGGAAACGAGCAATTCGTGAGATGGCCAAAGAGATTGCCCCGCAGAGATTTAAAGGAGAACGCACCAGGTTGATGTTTGCACCTTTATTTATGGAAATGAAAGCTGCAGGCTTGTCTGAAGCGGATTCCGATGATGGCGCAAAAAAAATTGTTGAAGCTTTAGTAAAATTAGATTCAAAGGTTAAAGACAAAGTTAAATCTACTACTATGTACTTTATGTCCCCACTTGAACTTAAAACTCTAGCTGGCACCTACGCTGAATTTAAAGATGTGAAAAAAGCGTTGAGATCCATAGATTCAAAATCGCGAAAAGACGCCGCAGATATTTCACTTTTTGGACGTATGGTTGCTAGCGATCATTCTCTAACCGTGGAAGCGACTTCAATGTTCTCACACGCACTTTCCACGCACAAAGTGGATAATGAGATCGATTTTTTTTCAGCGGTGGATGATCTGCAGTCCAAAAGCGAGCCTGGAGCTGGGATGACAGGTACTTTGGAGTTTAATTCAGCGACCTACTACCGATTTGCGGCCCTAAATTTAGATATGCTGGCAGATGCTGAACATCTAGGAAGCCTATCTAGGGACGAACGGCAAGATGTCGTGCGAACTTTTATCGAAGCAACAATATTGGCTATACCTGGAGCCCGAAAAAATACGGCTAATGGAAATACTGTTCCCAATCATGTTCTTGGAATAGTACGAGAAAAAGGCCATCCTATTCAATTAATTAATGCTTTTGAAAATCCCGTTCGTTCAGCGCAGGGCTATGCTGCCAAATCCATTGAATTGCTAAACGCCGAGCATTTAAACCTCTCAAAGACTTGGGGTATTGAGTCCGTTTTTGAAAAATCAATTCCTGCAATCAGTTTGAAGGGTTTCTTAGACGAGATATCACAACATGTCATCTGAAACCAGTTTTTTAGTACTTCGACTTGATGGCCCCTTTCAATCTTGGGGGTTTGATAGTCAGTTTAATCGCAGGAATACTGGGCTTTTGCCAACTAAAAGTGCTATTGCCGGTATTTGCTGTGCGGCATTGGGGTTGCAGCGAGGAAGTGGCGCTGAACATAATTTCCTGTCCGTATTTGATTCTATTAAGATGACGGCTATTGCTATACCCAAAACAAAAAACGGCGTTAAGCTTTCGGTTCGCCGGCTACAAGATTTTCATACTGTTCAGAACACAAAAACGGCAGAAGGGAAAACCAAGGATTGCCACATTACTCATCGTCAATATTTAACTGATGCGTGCTTTGGGGTTCTTTTAGAGGGTAGTTCAGTTTCTTTAGCTGATATTTCAGTTGGCCTTAGAAATCCTAAATGGGGAGTTTGGCTAGGTCGAAAGTCTTGCATACCAACCTCTCCGGTATTTATAGGGTTGGAAAATAATCGAAAAACCGCCTTGAGCCTCATTCTTGGAGATGCGGACATAGAGCTTTTTACTCGTCAAGAGGAGGTGGATAATTTTAGTGATGGGCTCGATTCACTACCTGATTCACCAGTGTCTTTCGCATCCGAACGCAGACAGTTCTTACCTCGGAGAGTCCGGACTCTATACGGAACAATGGAATTATGATTTTTGGGCCTTTTATCGGATCAGAATGGATTCTGTTGCTAACTTCCCCAAAATGGAGTAGATTGTGAAGTGGAAGGTATTGATTCGTTCTTCTGTCCGGAAAGCCGTGACAAAGCTGCCAGGTGAAATGCAAGCTCGTTTCGCAATTTTGCTTGATGTGCTTACTGAATCGGGACCCAATGGGCCCCATACCTGGACGAATTACGGAAAACTTAAAGGGCAGAAGGACTGTTTCCATTGTCACTTATCTAGGAGTCACGCATATGTCGTCTGTTGGGAAGTTCGCAAGCAAGAAGTCATCATCGAAATCTATTATGCAGGGTCGCACCAAAACGCGCCCTATTAATTTGCAATTCCGGCGAGATACTCCTGGCCGGATTCTGGTTGAGGCTCGAAAACGCTATGCATCCTATCTCGTGGATGGTGATTCACTTGTAGATTGGCATACAACCGACCTTCATAAAAAGATTGAAGCTTCATTGACTCCTGGCGATTGGCTGTGTCACTTACGGGAAGCGACCGGCTTGACGCAAGAAGTTCTTGGCTTACAATTGGGGAAAGTCAGTGGAAGCCGAATCTCGGATTGGGAGGGGAACCGACGTGCGGTGAGTAAAGCCATGGCCAAAAAACTCTCTATAATTTTCGGTGTTTCACCTGATCGATTTATTTAAATAGCGATCCAAGGATTTGCATGATGCTTCCCGCACCAAGACCGATTGCCATTAAGGATCGCTCTGCCATGCTCTTTCTTGAGTATGGACAGCTTGATGTTATTGATGGTGCTTTCGTTCTGGTAGATCAAAAAGGTGTGCGCATACAAATACCTATTGGCACTATCACCTGCTTGATGCTTGAACCCGGAACACGGGTTTCTCATGCTGCTGTAGTCCTAGCCGCTCGGGTAGGTTGTTTATTAGTCTGGGTAGGGGAAGCCGGTGTTCGTCTCTATTCCGCCGGCCAACCCGGAGGCGCTAGATCGGATCGATTACTTTACCAAGCCAAACTGGCATTGGATGACGACCTTCGATTGAAAGTGGTCAGAAAGATGTACGAAATACGTTTTGGAGAAGAACCGCCGGCCAAGCGAAGCGTTGAGCAATTACGGGGAATTGAAGGGGCCCGAGTCCGAAAAACCTATCAGATATTGGCGCAACAATATGGAGTAAATTGGACTCATCGAAAGTATAACCCCGATGAATGGGAAAGTGGAGATTTGCCAAATCGTTGCCTTAGTTCGGCAACTGCATGTCTATATGGTATTACCGAAGCTGCGATTCTTGCTGCAGGATACGCGCCAGCAATCGGGTTCATCCATACTGGTAAACCACAATCCTTTGTTTATGATATTGCCGATATTTTTAAATTCGAAACTGTGGTTCCAGCCGCCTTCAAAATCGCTTCCCAGTCTCCACAATCCCCCGAACGGAAAGTACGAGCGGAATGCCGGGAAATTTTCAAACAGTCTAAACTTTTAAAACGAATCATTCCGCTTATTGAGCAAGTTCTTGCTGCGGGGGGCGTGGCTCCACCTGAAGCACCACCAGAGGCAATGCCAATAGCAATTCCAAATAAGGAGTCCATGGGAGATGGTGGTCATCGCGGTTGAAAATGTGCCACAACGACTTCGAGGTAGGCTAGGTATTTATCTCGTTGAAGTTCGCGCTGGGGTCTATGTAGGCAATCTAAATCGGCGTGTCCGCGAAATGGTTTGGGATCATGTCCAAAATGGTTTTGAAAATGGCAATGCTGTCATGGTTTGGAGTACAAATACCGACTCTGGTTTTGACTTTCTAGCCCTTGGGGAAAATTGTCGATCCCCAGTAGAATTGGAAGGGTTGAAACTAGTCGCATTTGCTCCTGTTCGTCCGGCAAGTGAAATGAGTGGGACCGAAGTCGTTGCCCCTGATTCGGTCGAATTATGAGGATACTATGAAAATTATTTTGTCCTTCATCGAGAGGACAAAGCTCTTTGAAAATATAGGCCCAATAATTGCTTATTATTTGGTAGCTTTTTCTTGTTTTCCTAACTCCTGATTTTTTAAAAAATTAGGACTTAGTATGTTCCCCGCATACGTGGGGATGAACCGGCGGTCATTTCATCATAGGTCTCGTACATGCGATGTTCCCCGCATACGTGGGGATGAACCGGCAGGATAACGGGATGCTGTACGCCCGCCCTGATGTTCCCCGCATACGTGGGGATGAACCAATGGGTGTATAGTTCTTGGCCTCATAAGCCGCATGTTCCCCGCATACGTGGGGATGAACCGGTTAAGGTTGTTGGGGTCGTCCAAGCTCGCCTATGTTCCCCGCATACGTGGGGATGAACCGGGTTGCGGCTTTTGCATTTCCAATCCCCTAGCATGTTCCCCGCATACGTGG
>JAYVCH010000182.1:0-13384 GCA_043750055.1 Fibrobacteria bacterium | reverse complement strand
GCCGGGCCGATTAAATGAAGGCATTCAAGTTTGAAATGGAACAGATTCTTCGCATGAAAGCTTGGCGCGAAGAGACTGCTAAAAAAGCTCTAGCGGTGGAAGTTCAAGCTTTGGAAGCCTTGAAAGAAAAACTTTTGGCTTCACAAAATGAAAAGAATACAGTGCTTGATTCGGGCCTGAAACAAATGGATTCTGAATTTGACTATCGTGGCCGATTGGGAATTCTCCAGTATGCGCAGTATATGGGCAGGGTGATAGAGGGCCAGGAAGGTGAAATTGTCGCACAAGGAATACGTTTAAAAGAAAAATCGGATTTATTGCTCAAGGCTATGCGTGAGCGAAAAGTGATCGAGAAGCTTAAAGAGCGAAAATTAGTCGAGTATAAAGCCATTCGCAACCGTTTTGAATATGCAAATCTTGATGAATCCTCGGCAGGATTTTTACGTCGAGTGGCCGATACCGATGCGAAACATGAAGGCCCTCAGGAAAGTTGATTTCGACAATGCCCGGTAGTCGAATCCTTTATTTATTCTTGATCTTTATTTTCAATTTGGTTCCGTCAACCCATGCCTTGGTGCATAGTGTCACCAATTTCAGAAATGATTTCTCGGGAGCAAGTAGCGATACCTTTCGATTGGACCTCGGATGGGGAGATTCACTTTTAACCTCGGATAGTATTTTCACTTATAAGAGTGTGTTGACTAAAAAGCTGAGTGATGGATTTGGAGAAAACGGGGATGCAGCGGCCTCACCACGAGCCTCAGCGAACGGGACGTTTAGCTTTAAGGTTGCCTACCTTTCCTGGAAGGGGGCCTTTGTCCATTCCAACACAAATGCGCCACCCTCGAAAATTGCACCACGGGCCAACATCGTGCTTCGTAATGTGGAACTGAGCCCCGATACTGCTATTGTTGACGCTTTTTCAACTATCATAGCCGGACAAGAAAACATTGCCGACACATCCTTTGCTTACCCTTCAGGAATTCCTCCCGCACCCTATTACTTGAATTTCTCTGCAGACGGAAATACTTATTCCGCTTATTGGGGGGGCTTAACCCAGCTCGGACCTATCCGTCGAACTACATCGATTGATGGCGCTGCAGGCTCCAATTCCAGTTGGGGTAAGTACGTAACACCGAGTTCCCATGTGTTCTCGGGAGGATACGGAACCGTGGCTTCCTGTGTGATTCCAAATACCGGGGGAATAAATACAGCTCTTGTGTATGACGTCCCGACTACATTTCCCGCAGGTAAATTCGAAGTGCGTTGGGAAGACTTCACACTAGGAACTTCAGTCACCGCGACCCCAATCCAACGGCCAAAACACATGCCGGATGATTTTGGTATCGCGGCAGATTCTGCAGGCAACGTATTGGTGGTATGGAGGGATACCGCTAAGTTATATGCTGTGGCCTATAATGGTGCCCATACCCTTATCTTGGATACCACTTTTCTTGTTTCTGGAATCTATTTTGAGAATGACGATCACAAGTACCGCCCCTATGAATTGGCTTCGATGACCAATGGCAAATTTCTGCTTGTTTACACCGTTGCGGGAGTTGTTTATTACAGAAAAATATTGTTGCCAATCGGTCCCCAACCTTTTTCTATAAGTTCCCCTGCTGTTCCGTTGACTTCAACACCTGCTGACTCGGCCAAGTTTCCAGGATTGGCCGTGACAAAAGATCGAGTTGTCGTGTCCTGGTTTGAGTTGATGTCTGGAAGCATTCTCCCGGATCAATATCTTTTTAAAGGGACCATTTTTGACAAGGTGGGAAATGACATTGATTTGACCACAAATTTATTTAAGCAACAGTTATTCGCCCTTGATACCATTAGTTTTCAAGGAATAGGTTCTAGTTGGAATTTTACCCATTCCTTGAAAACCGCTAACGTGGCCATGGATGAAAAAGGGGATGTGATAGGAACCTATGAAAACGGATTCAACGCGAAAGTGGCTTTAATAAGAAATACTCCGACCTACTATGATTCTTCCTTTTTCCGGAGTAAGATTTTCACCGTTGAGAACACGGCGATTCCGGACTCTGTATTTGACCCTTCCCGTGACTCCGTTTCCTTCCGTTCGATGGTTGGGGATGATACAACCAGGATCGGATTGCAGTTAGCCATTTCACCGGATAATCTATTTGCCGCTCCTGGCGGTGCCTTTAAAACGCTTTTGCATAGTCCTGCCGATAGTTGGACAACGGTCTCCAAATTTTACAAGTACCGAGTGGGGGTTTATTCTATGCTCCCCCTTAAAACCAAGACAGGAAAGCTCAAGAGTTTGGAAATCAATTACAATGTAAAGCCCCGAGTGCCGGTAGTTGATTCAGTAAAGCTGGGAAAATTTCCCATCGATTCCTATGACCCAACTCTGGGGAATCCCTTATTACCTCGCAAGGATTCTCTAAAAATGGTCTGTTCGGGATTTGATTTAGACAATACTTCACTAAAATTTCGAATTTCCTTGGGTAACAAGGTGATCGATTCGGTGACCGGTGTGAAAATTGCCCTCGGTAAATATATAGCCACAAAAACATTTATGCCTCCTGATACAGTTCTCAATCCGTTGCCATTGACGATCACGTCTGTGGATGACAGTGGCTGGTCCAGTAATCCAAACACGTTGTTATTCGATTATCGAAATCTCGTCCCGACACAAACCATTAAAGCCTTTCGATACCGTGGGCGGGACTCTTCTCATGTATATCGCCCCAGTGGTTTGGGAACCGATACTCTCAGTCCAATTGCCCTCGAGACTGTAGTGGGTCAAATAGGGGATACGTTAACTTTTAAAGGAACCTATACCGATGGTAATGACGATACACTTACCGTCGCATGGAAAAAAAATGGAACACTAGCGATTTCAAAAAAAATTGCCAACATCGATACGTTGACTTTCAAGTTTCCCATTGATACGGTCGCGCCATTCATTGATACAGTCACTTTCACCGTGGGAGACAAGGACACTACTGTATCCTTTCGGCTTTTAGTTCGGCCCAATCGAATTCCTACCGTGGATACCTTGGCGCATACCGCCTACAAATTCAAGGATTCAACTTGGAGAACCGGGCCCTTCGACAGGATCAAAAATTTTGGATCGGATACGGGTCTGATTGTTCCCTCTGGTTTGCTCACGGTTTTAGAAGCGGGCATTTCCGATCGCGACCTTTCCTTTGGCGACTCACTCATTTTAAGTTGGGGGTCTTGGCGGGCTAATTCTGGATGCTTGCCGAGGGGAAATCTGGCTTGTTATCAAAAAACAGATTCCGGTATTGGCTCCACTTTTCAACATACTTTTTCGACATCGGAACACTATTTGACTTTGCGGGCTTCCGATCGCTCAGGAGCCTTTCGGGAGCAGAAAGTTTGGCTGGAATATCCCGTGGCGGATTCGGGGGGGAATGGTCCCACTGGGTTGGCTGCTGCGAGTCATGTGTTGAGTTCAGATTTGAAGTTTATTATTGGGGGCATGAGGCAAGACACCTCGGTGCGAGCGGAGTTAACCAGTTTAGGCAGCACCTCCTTGAAAATTCTTTCGGTGGCGACCAAAAGGGATGACCAAAAATGGGTTTCCTTGAAAGTCACTTGGCAAAAAACCTCCCCGTTTGATTTGGACAGTTTAGGATTTTCAGGCCTTACCTCAAACAATATTATTCCGACGGGTAAATTAGTACTGGTTGCTCCCAATACGAAACTGACTTTTGATCTCACTTTTTTCACAAGGCTTTTACGGGGTGATTCCACCTTGAGCGATACGCTTCTTATCCAAACCAATGATTTCACCAATCCATTGGTGAAAATCCCTTTTCAAATTCGTTATGACGATTTACCAGTAATGCGGATGGGGGTTCCGGGTTCAAAACCCTCTGGTTCTGATACCGATTATAATTCGGCCGGGCTTCCAAAATTAATTCCAACAAGATCGACCCTTGCCTTCACCTTTTCAGAAAGGGTTAAGGTCAAGAATCCACAACAAAATTTTCGAATTTATTCGTATCTCGATTCTCTTAAAAATCCGAAGGGATTTCATTTGATTTCAGGTGACTTTTCATATCGATTGAAGCGAAGCGGACTTGGAAAAATCAGTGCGGCTGGGGACTCGCTTGCCGATACTCTCGTTTTCACTCCCAACATGAAATTCATTTCCGATTCTTTGAAGGTGAAGGCCGCACCTGGATTCTTTATCCATAGGGATATTCTTCACTTCAAGCTTTCCAATGGAATTACTGACACTTCAGGAAACAGTTTGGACTTGCGGTTGAATCGAGTGCCGATAGCTGCCGGACTTTTTGACACGGTCTTTCAGGCTCAGGTCGATACGGGTTTCTTTCAAGTAACAAAAACCGAACCTGCATTCCATGAGGCGAATTGGAACCCCGACAATACCATAAGACTCCATTTTAACCGCCGACTGGGAATTCATCCTCCTCAAGGGTCCGATACAGTCACGCTTCTAAATTTGAAGTCTTTGAAAGGCGATTCCAATTTCAGTATTCGCGTAACCTCTATTTTCCAAGCAGACAAAAAATATGACTTTCAGTTTTTGGCTTTGGAACGGGGGGATTCGACCTTGACATTTAAGACACGACCTCGTTTTCCAGCCAGGGATACGGTGACAATTTCGCTCTCAGGTGGAATTCTGGATACCTCAGGGCTTTCGTTAGATGGCAATGCCAATAAATTCCCCGATTGGCTCTATTCGAGCGCGGATTCAGTTGATCGGTTTTCTTTGACTTTTTCTGTGCGGGATCAGGATTTTTATGTCTTTCCAAATCCATATCGGTTTTCAGATTCTCGCCATCTTGACAAGGGAACCATTTCCTTCAAAAACCTCAACACTTTGAGTGGATTTGTGCCCGGTCAACAGGTCCAATTATACGTGCATTCGATGTCTGGAGATTTAATCTACGATTCTAAAACTATGGGTCGAGTACTCACTTCCGTTGACTTGGGCCATATCCAAAATAGTATGGAATGGGATATGAAAACCAAATCAGGGGAGACGGTGGGCACCGGGGTGTACATATTTACCATAATGACGGGTAACTCGAAGTTACTGCATAAGGGTAAAGTGGCCGTTGTGCGTTAAAACCCCTTAAAGCAAGCGGTTTCCTACCCAAATCGGTGCAATGAGGCGCGACATTTAATAATTTGTTGGCATGATAATAAATGCCCTCCTTGCTAAAATTTTCGGGACCAGCCATGAGCGTGAGGTTAAACGCCTCCAACCCAGGGTTGCTCTTATCAACGGACACAGTTCAGCCATAGAAGTTCTGGATGATTCTCAACTCGTTCAAAAAACGGTTGAATTTCGTCAGCGGCTTGCCGATGGAAAAACACTCGACGATATTCTGGAGGAGGCATTTGCAGTTTGCCGCGAGGCCGCAGATAGACGACTTGGAATGCTCAATGTTCTGAACGTGGAACTTGGGTTTGATATTTCCAAACTGACGGCGGAGTCTCAGCGTTTGGTTTTGGATGCGCGTGAAAAATTGCAAGAAGGTCCAGAGGGACAACCCGGAGTCGAGCATCATACCTTATATTTTCCCGCTTCCTTTTATGCGGAAATCCGCCGCTTGAATCCCGAGAGTCGATTTCCTTTCCGATATCGACCTTTCGACGTGCAGTTGATTGGCGGCATGGTGCTTCATGAAGGAAAAATTGCGGAAATGAAAACGGGCGAAGGTAAGACCGTAGTCGCGACCTTGCCCGTGTACTTAAATGGCTTGAGCAGTAAAGGCGTCCACGTTATCACGGTCAATGACTATTTGGCCAAACGCGATGCGCTCACCATGGGCCGTGTCTATAAATTTTTGGGGCTCACCGTTGGTGTCATCGTTCATGGTTTAGACGAGACCGAACGAAAGCGAAGTTATGGCGCCGATGTCACTTACGGCACGAACAATGAGTTTGGATTTGATTATTTGCGTGACAACATGGCCCATCAAATTGACGATTGCGTACAACGGGAGTTGAATTATGCCATCGTAGACGAAGTCGACAGTATTTTGGTGGACGAAGCTCGTACTCCGCTGATCATTTCCGGACCTGCCGAACAATCGACCGATAAATACAAAAAGGCGAACGAAGTCCTTCGTTATCTCAACAAAGACACGCACTATACTCTGGATGAAAAGGAAAAACACACATCCCTGACCGAAGAAGGTGTGAATGTTTGTGAGGAAAAACTTGGACTCGAAAACTTATACGGCGATCTAAACGTTGAATGGGTTCATCATATCCAACAAGCCCTGCGCGCGCATGTGATTTTTAAACGCGACGTAGACTATATGGTCAAGAATCGCCAGGTCGTGATTGTAGATGAATTTACGGGCCGTCTCATGGAAGGCCGTCGTTATTCCGAAGGCCTTCATCAAGCTATTGAGGCCAAGGAAAATGTTCCTATCATGAGGGAAAACCAGACGCTGGCGACGATCACTTTCCAGAATCTGTTCCGACTGTATAAAAAATTGGGTGGCATGACGGGCACGGCCGATACGGAAGCCACCGAATTTTGGACCATTTACAAACTCAAGGTTGTCATTATTCCGACCAACCGCAACATGGTCCGCATGGATGAAGATGATCTCATCTATAAGACTCGCCGGGAAAAAACCGAAGCGATCGCAACCGATATCAAGGAGCGGCATGCCAAAGGCCAACCGGTTCTGGTGGGAACCGTTTCCATTGAAAAGTCGGAAGAGTTAAGCGCTATGCTGCTCAAAGAAGGTGTCCCTCACGAGGTCCTTAATGCCAAACATCATCAGCGTGAAGCCGGAATTATTCAAGAAGCAGGTGTAAAGGGTCGGGTCACTATCGCGACGAATATGGCAGGTCGTGGAACCGATATTCAATTGGGCGAAGGTGTGATTGAAGTCGGTGGCTTGTATGTACTTGGAACCGAACGTCATGAAAGTCGCCGTATCGACAATCAGCTGCGTGGTCGTTCAGGCCGTCAGGGGGATCCTGGAGAGTCTCGTTTCTACTTGTCCCTCGAAGATGATTTGATGCGCATTTTTGGTTCAGACCGAATTTCCCGAATCATGGATCGCCTCGGAGTGGAAGAGGGGGAGGTTATTTCCCATTCCTTGGTTAATCGCGCCATCGCGACCGCGCAGAAACGCGTGGAAGGGCAGAACTTCGAAATCCGTAAACACTTGCTTGAGTATGACGACGTGATGAATAAACAGCGAACTGTCGTCTATGGATTACGTCGACGCATTCTCAATGGTGAGGAAATCAAAGACGAAATTGAAGGTCGTATCGAAGAAGCCGTTGACCAGGTGGTTTCCCTTTATGCGTTAGCCGGAAACTATCCGGAAAACTGGGAACTGGAAAAGATGTATGCCGAGCTGAAGAGGGCCTTTAACATTGATTATGCTATCGTCCCTGAGGAGCTTCATCATCAAACCGCAGATGAAACAATTGATCAAGTCTTTGAGTTGGCAAAAAAGAAGTATGTCGAAATTGAAGGTAAGGTCGGATCTGAAACCTTGCGTGAAATCGAACGTCAAGTGCTCCTTGGGGTGATCGATCATTTGTGGCGTGAACATTTGTACGCCATGGATCACCTTCGCGATGCCACTCGTTTCCGTGGTTATGCCCAAAAAGATCCCCTTCAGGAATACAAGAAGGAAGGCTTTGCCATGTTCGCGGTGACTCTGGAACGAATGGCGATGGAAGTGACCCAAAGGATTTTGCATATCGATCCAGATTTTCTCCGCCGCCAGCAAGAAGCCATGATTCAAGCTCGGCAGCAAGAAATGGAACGCATGCGTCAAATGCAATTCAGTATGCCCGGAGAGCCTTCCGGTGCCCCTGGTGCTCCTCCTCCCCAAGAGGTGGATGTCGCCACTCCCTCCCAACCTCAAGCCTCTCGCGCAGCAGCAATGCCGAGACCGGCGCTTCAATCCGCATCTCAAGCCACTGGAGCACGTTCCCCTCAGCCCATGCGGCCTGCTTCAGGCGGTGTGGATCCCAGGTCGATCACAGAATTGAAAAACGTGGGCCGTAATGATCCTTGCCCATGTGGAAGCGGCAAAAAGTTCAAGAAATGCCATGGAACTGGTGCCTAATTGATCCTTCAAGGGCACGGAGGTTTTTTTTCCTTAGAAGGGGTGGATGGGAGTGGTAAAACCACTCAGATAAAGTTGTTGATGGAAAGCCTGAAGGCCCTTGGACTGAATCCCATCTCCGTACGGGAACCCGGTGGCACTCCCGTTTCCGATCAAATCCGTCGTATTCTGCTTGCCCCAGAAAATGTGGTCGCTCCCTCTGCTGAACTTTTGCTCTATTCCGCCGCTCGGGCCCAATTGGTGAACCAGGTTATCGCACCCGCCTTGGCCAGGGGACAAGTTGTCATTGCCGATCGGTTCGGTTGGTCCACCTTGGCCTATCAAGGGTATGGACGGGGTTTGGATAAAGAATCCATTTTCAAACTTTTCGAAGTGGCCTGCGGACCGATTTGGCCCAGGCATAGCATCCTATTAAACATTTCCATCGAGGCGATGCGAGCTCGTATCCAGGCCGAGGGTCGTCCTGCTGATCGAATGGAAAACGAAAATGCCGACTTCTTTGAAAGGGTTCGTGAAGGTTACCTAGCAATAGCTCAAGCCTATCCAGATAGATTCACGGTTTTGGATGGCTCTTTGCCACCAGAGATTCTTCATAGTACCATTCTTGAAAAATTGTACCCTTTCCTAACCGAGCTCGAGCTTAAATAACCCGTTCAAATTGGATCAGAATCCCGTTTCTTGCGAAATTTGTACATTCATTTAAAGTCCAAGCCAAAGAACTAAGCTTCTCACGAGGTTATTAACCTGGGTCGCATTTTGGGGTCCAGCGTAGTAAGATCGAGGGTAGGCTTGATAAAACCCGGTTCATTAGGGAAATACGATGAAGAAGAGCAAATACTATTATGCCACGGTTGTCATTCTCATCGGTGGATTCGCATTCATCAGTAACCGGGTTCAAGCGGGAGGAGAAAAGTTTTATTCCGATCTCATTCGACTTGATAAGGTCGTAACCAAGATCAATGAGAATTACGTTGAAGACGTCACCTCGGAAGAACTGGTGGACGCGGCCATTGGCGGCATCCGTTCCATTTTGGATCCGCATACGGCCTATTTTACCCCCAAAGATTATGAAGACCTGAAGGTTAACACCGAAGGCGAATTTGGGGGCTTGGGAATTCAAATCGGTATTCGCGATCAAATTCTCACCGTAGTGTCCCCATTAGCTGGAACCCCGGCGCATCGGATGGGGGTGCAGGCAGGCGACAAGATCATTCGAATTGATACGATTAGCACACAAGGAATGAGTATTGATGATGCGGTGGAAAAACTCCGCGGAAAACCCGGATCACCCGTCAAGATTCAGATCCTTCGCGAAGGCATGCTGGAGCCGATGGAGTTTGTCATTGTCCGAGAAATCATCAAAATTGAAAGCGTTTCTTATGGCGCGATGTTAAATGACTCCGTTGGCTATGTTAAAATCACGCAGTTTGCCAAACGCACCGGCGAGGATCTGGAAGCCAAAATCAATGAGCTGAAGAAAAAAGAGATGAAGCACTTGATAGTGGATCTTCGTGTCAATCCAGGAGGATTACTAAATCAGGCCATATCCGTTTCCGAACTTTTTTTGGATAAGGGTAACATGGTGGTTTACACCAAGGGTCGAGTCAAATCCCAGAATCAGGAATACCACAGCCGCCGTAGCCCTATGTGGACAAAGAAAATGGTGGTTCTCGTTAACGAAAATTCCGCCTCTGCCTCCGAAATCGTGGCTGGAGCCATTCAAGATTGGGATCGTGGTATCGTCATGGGGGAAACCTCCTATGGAAAAGGCTCCGTTCAAACCATCTTGCCCCTAGATGGCCAACAAAATACCCTGAAGCTGACTACGGCGTATTATTACACGCCTGCCGGTCGATGCATTAACAAACCCGAAAATGCCGTGCGATTCAAACTCAAGGCCATGGCGGACTCTGCCAAAAAAGGGGATACCGCTTGGTTTTATACCAAAGCTGGACGAAAGGTTTTGGCAGGCGGAGGCATAACTCCTGATGTTGTTGTGCATGGTCGAAAGATCACCCGTTTCGACACAGAACTGTTACGTAAAACCACTTTTTTCAACTATGTGATCAAGAAGAGACATGAAATCGCCAAGAAGGTTAAAATCACCCCGGACTTTATTGTCTCCAAGGAGATAATCGAAGATTTCCGAAAATGGATCTACACGGACACGACTTTTTCCAGATTTAAAAGCGCGTCCATTCTCGCTTTAGATAATTTTCGAGAGATCATGAAAAAAGAACATTCGGATCGGGTGGATACGACTGCAGTGGCTGCGGACAAAGCACAAGTGGAACAAGCCGCCAATACCCTTGAAGCTGTGCTTCGCAGCGAAGCGGATAAAGAGTTCGATAAGAATATCAACTTTATCCAGTTTGAGTTGAAAGCTGAATTGCTGGGGGCGACCTTGGGTGAGGATGTCAAAACCGCTTTTGAACTTAAGAATGATTCACAAGTACAAGAGGCTACGCGCTACCTAACGGATCAAAAATTATTTACCAAAGCCTTCAAAAAGGCCAAGGACAAGGGCTAGTTACGTCTTTATCGTATGGACTTGTTTACGGTAACCCAGCATAACACTTAATGAACAATGGCTTTTTTGGGGTTTATCAACTCGTATAATCCTGGGTTGGCAGCGGTTTTTTTGGTTGCCGGTACCTCTGAACCATTGGCACTCTTTTTGGGAAGCCCACGGTGTTCAATTATTTTTCCCGATCCAATCAGGTTGTAATATAATCCCTTGGGCGCGCCCCACCATTCCACATTGCCTGAACCCGACAAGACAAGATTTAAATTGGATTCATAATCCAAATCCAAATAAATATTTCCTGAACCGCTTAATTCCACATCCGCATCCTCCACAAGTAGGTTTTCAGCGGATACTTCCCCGCTACCTCTTAAGTCCACAGTAAGAAGAGCGGCGAATCCATCCAAGATGATTTTTCCTGCGCCATTCAACTGTGCCTGTAAATGTGTGGCCGTTCCTGAAAAATGAATGTCTCCGCCGCCATTGAGTTGTAGCTTGAGGTTGGGAAAGTGACCTCCTTCAAGGATTTCAACTGTACCATTACCATTATGGATAACGGTTTGAATATCAGGCACCATAATCACGATTTCAGGGGTGACAACCGGATCAATAGCGCCTGTAAGCCCCACAGTCAAGACACCTCCGAAGGCATCGGTATGAAAATAACCCGACAGGTTTCCATCCGAGGTTACATATGCCGCATACTCAGGACCACTTTTTATAGTCAGGTGAACGGCACATTCCAAATCCACGCGCGAGAAACTCGACAAGGGTCGGATCTCGGTGACGGCAATTCCATCTCCTCTAGAAGAACCTAAATCGACAACCATACAGTTAGTAATAAGCAAGAAAAGGAATAAGAGGGGGATGAGGGACTTCATGAGTCAGCCTTTCCGGAACGAAGGGATCGAATGGAACCTTAATCGTTCCTGGTGCTACAGCTTAAATCAAAAATCAGGCCAATCGATTCCGGCCTAGAAACGGATGATTTAATGGCTTTACTCTGGGTTTTTAGGCCAGGCCTGTCCAAGTCGTGGACATCGCCTGTAAAGGAATTGGAAGATGTTCCTAATCGCATGCCATACGTAACTGCAACCAATAACTCAAAGGAGGTTTTCCTCAAGTTCCTTCCTCTCCTTAGTCTTTATTTACTCTATGGAGTGCTTCACAATCGCGAGTCGCTAAGGTGTGACGAAAGCCGCTATCTGGTTTACGCGCATAATATTCTGAATGGGTTTTTTGCCTCTCAAGAATCTTTAATGTTTTGGAACGGTCCAGGTTACCCGCTATTTTTGGCTCCCTTTATGGCTTTAAAATGGCCTTTAATTGTGCCACGTTTAGTCAATGGTCTATTTCTTTATTTCGCCATGATTTATCTCTACCATATTTTAAGGGAGTCCGGTGTCGTCCGGCGCGCATATAAATATACCTATGCCGTAGGGATATTACTGTTATGGCATGGTCCGTTATTGGATATGCTGATGTCCGAGTCCTTATCCCTTTTATTGGTATGCGGCGCCCTTTACCATTTTATTCGCGCAGTCCATACGCAAGGGTCTTGGCATTCGCCTAAGCTTTGGCATGCGATGGCATCGGGGTTCTATCTGGGTTACCTGGTTTGGACCAAGGTTTTTTTTGGTTATGCTGTTGAGGTTTCGCTACTCTTAGTTGCGTCGCTTTGGATAGTCGGCAAAATTCAGAATTCACATTCCCCTAGGCCTCAAAATACCGATGGAAAGTCTTGGATATGCGCGCTTGGGAGTGCAACTTTGATATGCAGTTTAGCGTTGGCATTTTGCATTCCTTATTTGATTTACACCTGGTCCATGACAGGTAAAATTCACTACTGGGGAAACTCGGGTGGATTGCAACTGTACTGTTTGACAGTTCCTGAAAAAGAGTTGTCGGGGGATTGGTTAAACTTCGATACGGTTCGAGATCATCCTGATTTCTTCAAACAGGAAGCGGACCTTTTCTGGAAGATGTCAAAACTGGATTTTGTTCCGCGCGATGAAGCTTTTCGAAAGGCAGCGATTGAAAATATAAAAGCGCATCCCCTTAAATTTATTTGGAATTGGAGGGCCAATGTCAGTCGAATGATATTCGGTTTTCCCGTTTCTCCCTATCCCGGATCCGACATTGAGCTAACCACTGGGAATCGAAGTTTTGCTTATGCCGCGCCTTTTCTCTTTTTCCTTTTCGCACTTGTCCCGGGATGGCTGGGTCGAAAAAGAATTCCTGTGGTGATCCATCTTGGGTTAGGATTTGGACTTATTTCACTGGGTGGGTTATCCCTGTTGAGCGCTATTCCGAGGCAGGCTTTTCCGCTACTTCCCCTGCTGGTAATTTGGACGCTGATGGTGATTGAAAGGGTCGTCGACTGGGATGGGAAAGGGGGCGTGGAAACGCGGGGTTAAGAAGCCCGCCTCTTTAACCGAGAATGTCGATGTGATCACCGACTCCTCGGGGGCTGGGAGCTCTTGGAGGCGGTGGTAAGGCAGCGAGAAGGGCTGCCCCTTGTTCCTTCATCAAATCTTGGGTTTGTTTCAGCATGGCCATATCAACGGCTACATCCGTGCTAACGCCGCTTGCTCCAAATCCAGAAATTCCATCCATAGACTTAAGTGTAAAGGCTGGCAACCCCATTGGCAAGCTTGTACATTTCCAAAATGGCAAAAAAGTTCATTATTGAAGGCGGGCGTTACTTAAAAGGGGAAATCCGCATCCGAGGTGCGAAAAATGCGGTCACCAAAGAGATGGTCGCTGCCCTGCTCGCCCC
>JAYVCH010000181.1:0-12421 GCA_043750055.1 Fibrobacteria bacterium | reverse complement strand
CTGAAACCAAAACGAAAGAAGAGATCTCGTGCCTCTTCCATAATACGTTGCTTGATAGCTTCGTCGGCCTTTGTGAGCTTTGCGGGTTTGGTTAGCGTGGTCATAAAATGGGAATCGAAAACTGTGGAAACTTTCTCCGTATTTGGAGTTTCCAAGATAATCTTCAGAATTGGGTTTTGTCTAGGGGAATGATAAACTTTACAAAACCTTTACCAAATAGATCGTAATAAAGAGAATTTTTTTTAATGCTAACCAAGTAGTGACTAATGGTAAAACACCAACTATTCGGAAGAATCTAACCTGAAATCAAATTACAATCGACCCGAAATAGAGGTATGATGTGAGAGTGGGAGTTTCTCCATAAGGGAAAAGGATATGGAAAAGGAAATTGTCGTCGATACCAGTGTGATTCTGGATATTTTAGTAACTACACGACCTGGACATCGGTTCGGAAAGCTCATCGGGGTCTATCTCATTGATAATGGCGTGAAAATTTCCGTTCCCATGCATGCGCTATTTGAAATAAGGTCGGGATTGTTGCATGCCAAAAAAGATGCGAATGCACTGGGGAGTCATTTCACACTCAATGAAGACGTGAGCGAGTCCACGCCGCTGCAATACAATTTTATTCCCATTGACCAGGCCTTTTTCGCCAAGTATTTCGATCCGGCGCTACCCCATATCAAAGCCGGAGACTATATGAATGTGGCTTATGCTAAGGTGAATGATTTAACCCTGCTGACAGATGACCCAACCCAATATGCCGCAGCTGTACAGGTAGGAGTCAAGGTTTATAATTCCGAAGAATTCAGAAAAAAATGTTTAATCTCATTACAATAAAGCGAAATTTTACCCCAGTAGCATTGCGCCAAGACAAAGAGGTATCATTCCCGTTACCTCAATAATTCTTCAGCAGCGCGCTGGCCTTCTGAAGCACCGCCTTCCATGAAACCTTGAAAATCTTGCGATGTATGATCTCCGGCAAAAAGGATTCTGCCCTGAGTCACTTTTTCATAACCACCGAAAGTGGTGTATTGTCCCACCCGATAGTACGCATACGACGCTTTCATCAATGGATTTAAATGTGGAAGGGATTGGGTCAATTTTCCATTCCATTGATCTGGAAGGCCAGGATACACCGAAGATGCCGCTTGCAACGCTGCTTCCGCGTCTATTTTCGCCTGGGGATTTCCATTGGAGGTAAAGGCTTGCTTGGTCATCATATTTTCAGTGACGGTGCCGCCACTGAAAAAATTCAGGATTCCGCTATCACCGATTTGACCCCGACTCACTTCCCAACTGCATTGATAGCCGGTATTGCTGTAGGTACTGCCGGTACTTTTTGCCGGCCAAGCGCCTTTTTTATTCCACAATCGCTGGTTGAATTGAAGTTGGGTTTTTCCATTGCGACCCATCCCCAATTCTTGAATGGCTTTGGTCTTGAGGGCATCAAAGCCCGCTCGGGTGGTGTCGATTTCTCGCAGGACGGAAAAAGGGAGAGCCAGAACCACGGCATCGGCCACCACATCCTCCACGACGCCTTGGCTATTCTTAAAAGAAAGATGATACTCGTTCAGTTTATTTTTTTCGAGACAGACTAAACGTTTTCCCATTTGAAACCAATCCGGCCCCAACGACTGAGCGATAGCGCGTGGCAAAGACTCATTGCCGCCGCGAATATGAAAGGTCTCATCCGAAACTCCGAATACGCCTACATTCCCTTTCTGGGGTTGATAGGCCAGTAAATAGATCAAATTCAGTGAGGATTGATCCGTTGTATCCGCCCCGTACTCTATGGCATAAGCGGTATTTAAGAGTTGCCCCAATTGGGAAGCATGGCCACCGCTGACTCTCGTTTCGATCCATTCGTACACGCTCATCTTATCCAAGACTTTTCCTGCCGGTGTAAATTGATTATAGGAAGTTGGATAATTCGTGGCTTTTAAATCTTCCTGCACGCGCACGATGACGGGTTCGATATCGAGTAAAAAACTGGCGAGCGGATAATACTGCCCATCAAAATAAAAGGTGTCTTCCGAGCCAATGGGTTGGGCTTTCAACAAGTTGTCCAAAGGCAAATTAAAACGATTCGCCAAACTCTGAACCGTTTTATGAGCCGTATCAATTAACTCGCCGCACCACTCGCTCACCTGATTGTCCTTCCAGAATCCGGTATTGCTGAACATTCTACCACCCAATCGGGTGGAGGCTTCATAGACGGTGGCTTTGACTTTGTGGTCGGAGAGTTTCAACGCGCAACTTAATCCCGCGATACCACCACCGACAATAACGATACGTTGACCCTTTGGCCCAGCCCAAACTGCCTTAGGTAATGCTGCACCCAGAATCAACGCTCCTGCGCCGGCGATAAATTCTCGGCGTGAAGGAGAAGTTTCCGGTACCGAAGCGGTTTGAAAATATTTCTGAATCGCGTTCAAGAGCGGCGTGCGGGCCATATAGACTCCAAGTATTCTTGTTCATTCTCTCAATAAATTTTCAATTACTTTAAAATGTAGCCCATTTTCCATGTAAAGAGTGTCTCCCCTGATGGTGATATAGCCTAACGGAAAATGTTCTTTGAACGAATCCGAAAGAAAATAAAGGGTATCTTGCGAATAACGGTATTTCCCCTGAGCCTTTAGATTTTCCTTCACCACAGCGAATCCATAATCGACACTGCCATCCTTAAAAAAGCGAATGAATTCACCTCCCACAGGAGCGCTGCGCTGCGCGGATAAAGCCATGCCACTATGCTTACCGCAAGCAAAAAGGAGTAACAAACAAAACGCGAGCGGCGCAAGAGGGGTCTTTCTCATTCCTCCACCTTAGCTTCCATCTGAACCGAGATTCCATTCTTCTTCATCAGGTCGTAAAGCGTAGGTCGGGTCAGTCCGGTTACCTTGGCTGCTGTTGTGATATTGCCCTTGGCTTGCTTCAAGGCATTGAGCAAAAAGTTGCGGTCAAACATTTGCTTCGCATCGCGATAGGAGAGAATCGTAAAAGACGTTTCTGAGAGTTGGAGGTCTTCGGGTTCGATATTCTGGGCTGTGCAGGTGATGGAAGCACGATTGAGTTTGTTTTCCAGTTCTCGAACATTTCCAGGCCAGCTGTAATTGAGCAGCATTTGTTCTGCACGCGTGCTGAGTTTGAGCCGGGATTGGTTGAACTTGGTTCGATTCTGTTCGATGATCTTGGCGGCGATGAGCTGAATGTCATCCTTACGGTCGCGCAAGGGAGGCAGCATGATTTCAAATTCGCTGAGGCGATAGTAAAGGTCGGTGCGCATGGCGGAATTGTCTTTATCCGACAAATTGGTTTTGTTTGTCGCAGCGATGATACGCACGTTCAAGGATCGAAAGTTGGTTTCGCCGACGCGTTGCAACTTTTGATCCTGAAGAAAGCGCAACAGTTTGACCTGCAAAGCCATGGGCATGTCGCCGATTTCATCGAGAAACAAAGTGCCTTTATGTGCAGATTCGATTAAACCCATCTTATCGGTGTTCGCGCCGGTAAAAGCGCCTTTTACATAACCGAACAATTCCGATTCCATGAGGCTGGCGGGAATGGATCCGCAGTTGATGGGAACAAAAATTTCATTGCGACGCTTGCTGTGAAAGTGCACCGAGCGGGCGCAAAGTTCTTTTCCCGTTCCACTTTCGCCGGTAATGAGTACGCTGACATCCGTGGGGGCAAGCTTGCGGATATGCTCGAAAATCCGTTGCATGGGTTCGCTGTTACCAATCATCAGAAAATCAGAATCACTGGGCAAGCCGACGAGGGCTTTTTCTGCAGATGGTTTTTCCAATTTACTCAAGCGACAAGCGCGCGCCAAAATCACTTTGAGTTCATCTATATCGACCGGCTTTTGCAAATAATCAAATGCGCCTCGTTCCACCGCGCGATTGCCCAAGTTTTGAGTGGTGTTGGACGTGATGACGATGATCTTGGCCAAGCGGTCTTCACCCAGAATGGCATCGATGATTTCTAATCCGCGTTCAGGCTTGTTCTCGAGTCCCATGTCCAAGCAGTAAACGCCGGGATGTTGACCGCGAACCTGTTCAAGGCAACCTTCGAGAGAATCCGTTTCCAGAATTTCATAATCGGAATTAAGAGCCCATTTCATTTGTTCTCTTAAGCCAACATTGTCTTCTACTAAAAGCAGTTTGACCATGACCATTCCCGGTTACTTGGAGAAGAATCCTTAAAAACCTTAAAAGATACTCATCGCAAGGATATGCCTTGTGTTATTTAGTTCATATAAGCAAGATACAGAACTCCGTTCCCTTTCCAAGTTCTGAATGACATAAAATCCGTCCGCCCATCTTTTCAATTAAGGTTTTGCACTGGTACAGTCCAATCCCCACGCCCTTTTCCTTAGTGGTCGCGAAGGGTTGGAAGAGTTTGCGCCGGACAAAATCCTTGTCCATGCCCGCGCCATTATCCTCTACTAAAATATAAGCGCCATACCCGGAAAAAAATTGTTCGCCGCCTCCGAACAATTCTCGCAAATGCGCGGGAATGGCTGTGCTTAAAGGGCCGTAAGATAAAGTCAAGCGCGCTGTCTCGCCTTGACTGGCCCGAGCTTCCAAGGCATTATTGATGAGATTCCGGACCACGAAAAATAGGGCTTGCCTATCCATTGGGATGGCAGCCTCCCCATCTCCGGAAAAATGAAACTCCAAATTTTCCATCGAGGACAAACCGGAATTGGTCACCACTTCCTGAAGCAGGGGTTTAAGCGGGAAAGCGGACAACTCCAAATCCTGGCGTTTAGGCGCCACCGATAACCTATCGATCAGGTTTTGCAAATTAACCGCGCAACTGTTGACTGATGTCAACATACTGGCCTGGAAAGACGGATTGCCGATATTACGTTCTGCGTTTTTCAAAAGCAAATTCAAGGTCGCGATTTGATTTTTTATGTCATGGATAATGAAGGAAGCGACATGATGAAACGATTCGAATTGTTTTTGCTCGATGCGTTGATTGAGGAGTTGATTTTTAAACAGAGCATCACCAAGGGAATTGGTGAAAACGGCAATCAAATCCAAATCCTCCGTATCGAAAGGTTCCGAGCGTCCGCCCTGCAAGGCCAAAAATCCCGCCAAGCGCTCACCCAAAAAAATGGGGAAAATAGCGTCGAATTTTAACTGATAGACCAGTGGCTCCTCACGTGCCGCCGTGCGCCTGGCTAATCCCTCGTCCTCATGGGCGAGCAAGTCCACGGCCTTGCCCTCTTGCGCCAACATGCGCGACAAAGGACTATCACCACTAATGACCAAACCTCGCCTTGTGGCTTCTTCCTTATTCTCTTGCTGGTAAAAATTACCGTCTTGCCAATTGAGCAGGAAAAAATACGCATCATCCACCGTGACTGAATATTTCATGTTCTCGACCAACTCATTCATGGCCGAATCGACATCTGCTCCAGACATGGCCGTTTTATGCAACCGAAAAAACTGTTCCTGATAATCGTATTTGCGTAGATAGAATTGATCGTTCACAAAGCGACTAATGCGACGACGCATGGTTCCCGATCCTAAAACCAAAACCGACAAAAAGCATAGCGAGAACCCAAGGAGAAAGCGCTCGAAATAAGAAAAGTCGAGATCCAACCACTGGAACACCAAGATGGTGAGGGCCACTCCCAGAAAGGCCGCGCCGGTGAGAAAAATAGTTGCGGAAGTATAGACAGTGTCCCGGGGAATAGAAATTTTTTCCGAACCCAATCGGTAACGCAAAAAACCAACTAACACCACCGGGTAAATGACGCCATAAACAACGGATGAAGCCTCGACAAAATGCGGCGGCATCACCCGGTATAAAAGGACATAAGAAAAATACAACACATGGAAAATGGCTAAGCTGGCAAGTCCAATGAAACAAAGTCGCGCGATGCGTCTTTGATAAGCTTGCGAAAAGCGATATGTGCTTTCCAATAAAAACAAGGTGTAGATGGCCACCATGGCACGTAAAGTCGGCACGAATAAACCAATGCCCACAAAGCGCATCATGGGAGCGGATGCGTCTCCGGCAGGCACGACCATTCCAGGCAACCATAGGATGGCCTCACCAATGGCTGCTCCCACATACAACAAAGAGAAAAGAGAAACTCGCCAACGGCCCCAGGCAAATCCCCCTTCCATTTCATCGCCGCGAAGAAAATGTCGCACCAATTCCATGGATGCTATGGCTATCAACAATCCGATGGATTGCAGGATTTTTTGATTCTGAAACCAGCCCATCGGGGTACTGGAAAACACCGTGAGATAGCCTACCCACAGATGAGCGACAAAAAGTCCACCCAGTCCAAACAAGACGAGGCGCAAAATTTTCTTATAGGTTTTGAACTGGACTAAAAATCCCAGAATCAAATTCAGAGCCGTGCCGACAAGGAGAAAGCCCAATATCAGCATGAGGGGCTAGGCTTGAGGTTCTTCGGTTTTGGGATTTCCGTAATAATACGAATACTTGGAATAACGGTTTTGGATGAAGGGAGAATTTTTGACTCCATTCAAAATCGCCGCGACCTTAACGCCACGCTCTTCCAGCACTTTTACGGCTTCCAAGGAATCGCTAACCGAGGTGTTTCCCGAACGGCATACATAAATGACGCCATCGGTTACCTCCGCCAGAGATAGGGGCTCGGGAGTGATCATGACCGGCGGCGTGTCGATGAGCACCACGTCGAATTGTTCCTTGGCCATGCGGATAAAAGCCTTGAATCGATCCGAGCTGACCATTTCACCGGCATTGGGATTGAATTTCTTGCGAGACACCACCACCAAATTCCGTTGCATCGTGGGTTGAAAGCAAAGAGTCACCGTTTCCATAAATTGAGCATCACTGAGCTGGGTTTGAGAAAGTAATTCATCCAAGCCCGTCGCATCCGGCATGTTGAACACTTTATCGACTCGGCCCAGTCGAAAATCAGCGTCGATGAGGAGAGTGCGCTTTCCCTTGCGTGCAAAAGTCATAGCCAGGTTACAGGTGATCATGGTTTTGCCCTCATTGGGCTGGGTCGAGGTGACCATGAGACAGCATTTTCCCACGCGCTTATTTCGGAAAAAATTTTCCGCTTCTTCTCGGATGATACGAAACCCTTCCAAATCTTCAATGCGATAGGCGCTGCCGTAGAATAGCAGTAATGGATCAGGTGGGCGAGTGGGCTTGGGCGCATTTATGTCAGCAATGGATTCTGGCTGGTCTTTAAGCTTGCTCTTCTTATTTGGCTTCGGCTTAGGCTTCCCCTTGCCCGTCACGTTGGGATTGAAGGCGACGGCTCCGAGCAATTTCATGTTGAGCAACACTTCCACATCCGATCGGGTCCAAACTTTAAGGAAGAATACATGCCATACCAGAAGGAGCAACGGAACGGCCAGGGATAAGACCATTACAGCGGCGGCGGCGATAAGAAGTCTGGTTTGAAGTGAAGGGGGTTTGTAAATAGCGGCACGCGCAGGATCTACCACGGTGACTTTAAAGAATTCCGAACCCGTCATCAGTTTGGCGCGATTATAACTTTCGAGCAACTTGTCGTAAATTTGATGATTCTGAACATTCACTTGGTTTAACCGTTCCAAATCCAATTGCACTTTCACCGGAACCTGCACGGCTCGCACCGGTGCCGATTTGATAGTGCGCTGTCTGGATTCGTTCAATTCATTTTCAAGCCGGTTCTTTAAAGCCGCGACGACATTATCAATTTGGAGATAGAGAGAATCTTTCTGTGCAACTAACTCCAAGATTTTTGGATGGTCGGGGCCATACATGCTTTTGTAGCTGGACTGTTTGCCGTTTAATGCTGCCAATGACCCTCGAATAATCGTTGCCTTCGGTTCATCCGCTTGCATCATGGTTTGTACCATTTCCGCTGCCCAGAAAAACTTCTCGTCCTCGCTGCCTGTAACGGGTTTGGCTTGAGCCACGTTTTTAACTTGTCGCAAGGCTTTATCCAACCGTTCCGACTCTTGGCGCGATTCCATGAAGGTCATGCTTTCCATGGGCTCAGGCGCATTATTGGTTCGGAGTAATTCAGGATGTTGACTATAAAAGTTGGACACTTCGGCCTGGCTTGCATCCAACTTCTTTTTTGAAACGTCCAAATCTTTTTCCATTTGAACCAGGATACCAACGTCTTGCACTTCCGTGGTACCATAGTAAACTTCAAGGAATTGGATACGGAGGGAGTTCAGAATTTCAGCCACAAAAAATGGATCGCGATCCTTAAGCTTCACTTCAAGATTATTGCTCCCCAACGATTTCACCTTCATGGCATCACGGAGATCCTCGATGGTTTCTTCAATGGATTTGAACTCCATTTCAATCATGGCCTTTGAGCCAGACTTCACGATATCCTCTTGCAAAACAAATTCGAGTCCATTGACTGCAATATGGTTATCAGCTCCAATTGGCCCGTTAAAAAGGGTATATTCTCCTTTCGCTTCTTTAGGTTGATAAACCAAGGACGCGCGTCTATCACCTTTCGAAATTTCGAGAATATAATTTCCTAGCCCCAGTTCTTCGGTATAGGTTACGCTGCGAAATACTTTTTGACGAAACATCTCATGGGTGGTAATGCGCATTCGCAATCCCAATTTTTTTGTGGTGCTTTCCATGACTTGCCAACTATTTAAAATCCCGAGAATACTTTCACGTTGCGTAATCGCGACGTCTCGCATCACATTGGTTTGCGCGCCGATGACGGAAGGAAAGCGCAGGACTGTATTGGCAGAGTAGTTGAAGGGTATATCAAAAATAGAGAGGACAATACCGGTAGGGATTGCAAAAAGCAACCAAACAATAAGAATCGGCCATTTCTTCAACCAGAAAATGTGGAGAAGGCTAGCTACCGACGGCATCCGAAGACCACTAGTCTCGGTTTCATCCATTTGTTCTTGGGAATTATTTCTTTTTGGATTCACGATGGGGATCACACTCGCTTGCCGGAAGTTTAGTTATTTTAAAAATTTAACTCTTTTTGGGTTTGTAAACCTTGAACTCCATTCAGGGCTTCGACCTACCTCGAAATAAACAATATGAAAAAAATAATCATTGGCATTTTAGCCCTTATCATACTAGGTGGCGGCGCATTCATTGTCAGACAAAATCTTCCCGCCAAGCGTTTTGCTCGACATTTATCCAAAGCAAGGCTTTTTGTTCGGGAACACAACTATCCTGCAGCCAGGCTAGAATACGAGCAAGCATTCAACGCCAAAGATGGGTTTACTCCCTATGCCAACCTGGAAGTGCTGACCTTCACCAATCAGGTTAACCTGCAAGATAAACATGTCGATAAAGCCATCACCAATACCCAAAAATTTTTAGAAGCCAATCCACATAGCCAACCCGCCATGATCATGCTGTCCCAGTTGGCCTTTAACGGCGGCGATTTTGAAACCGCGTTCGATGCCGTCAACCGCGCCATAGAAGAAGACCCACACAGTTTTCCCGCACGGTTAATGTTGACGGAAGTGAGAACCAAACAGGGCCGCTTAGATTTAGCTGAAGAACAACTCCGAGTTCTATATAAAGCGTATCCCGATTCCGTCCTAACCTTACTGCCTTTGGCCGAAAACATGCTTCGACAAGGTCGTGTGCAGGAAGCGCGGACATTTGTTGAGGCCGTCCTCAAAACCCATCCCGCTAATGCCAATGCGCGTCTTATGCTGCTGGACAGCTACCTACTAGAGGGAAAGGCCGACTCTGCCCAAGCCGTTTTGGCCGCCTGGCAAAAGGCTGACCCGTCCTTAACCTTAGCGACACAAGTGCGAAAAGCCCAGATCCAATCCTTGACCGGACAATTCCAAGCTGCAGAATCCACTCTAGCTCCCTATCTGCTACCTAAAGAAGAGAACCTCGGTGCTTATTTTGAGCTAGCCATGATTAAGGCAAAACAAGGCAAATATGATTCCGCCGTAAAAATTTATAACGACATGTCGGAAATCCATCCCGCCTCTGCCGCACAACCCCTCATGCTCAGTATTTATCTCAATCTTAAGGGTCTGAATCCCGCCAAGTCATTGGAAACTCTAAAGAGTTTGCAGATTCGGAATAAGGGTGGCGAATTGCCAACTTTAACGGCGATAACCTATCTCTCCCTAGGTCAAGATGCCAAGCTTACCTCCTTAATTCGGGAACAACCCGATTCTTTACAAACAGGATTGAAAGCGTTTCTTGAACAATTGGAAACGGACAAGGAGTTTATCGGACAATGGGCAATGGTCAATTATTATACCATTCTCCGCCAGCCTCGAATGGCCGGCAAAGCCGTAGAAGAGCTGCATACCCGTTGGCCCAAAAACAGTTTGGCCACGACTCTTTGGTCAAGTCAATTAGCCTCGCAGGGTAAATTCGGAGAAGCGGCTAAACTTTTGGAATCGATACCCCGATTGTCCTTTCCGCAGCAGGCCACCTTGCTCAGCTTTTATGTGAAAGCAGGCGCGAAAGAAAAAATCTTGACCTTGGGGCAATCGCTTTTAAAAAGCCATCCCAATCAAAAAGGCCTCAACCTTTTCTTGGCCGATTTTTACACCGCGCATAATGAAAAGGTAAAGGCAGCGGAGTTCTATGAAAAAGAACTGAAGTTTGATCCCATGAATCAGGTTGCCCTGAACAATTTGGCCTGGGAATATGGCGTCAACCAAAAAAATATTGAAAAGGCTAGGCCCTATCTCGTTAGGCTGAAAAAAAAAGTAATGCTTGATCCGCGTATTCTTGATACCATTGGTTGGATTCTCGCGCAAAATGGAAAGCATGAGGAGGCCTATAGGTACTTTCACACGGCATTAAGTTTGGTGCCCGATCATCCCGGATTCAATTATCACATGGCCTTTTTATTAAATCAAATGGGTAAAAAAGAAGATGCGAAGAAGTATCTGCAACTCTCCTTAGACTCAAAGTTGATTTTTGACGAACGTAAAGATGCCGAGATACTTCGCAGCCAATTAGGCTAACCAAAGGTTGATTCATGAAAAAACTCGGTGTCCTGATTCTTTTATTTGCTTTGGGCGGAGCAACTTTCATCTTCTACCAAAACCTTCCCTCCAAACGCTTTGCCAAACATTTGGGTAAAGCGCGTTTATTTTTGAAAGAAAAAAATTACGCCGCGGCGCGCGAAGAGTACCAAAAGGCCTACACTGCGAAGGGGGTTTATACGCCCTATGTGTCGCTAGAGGTCCTGTCGCTTTCAAATCGAATGAGCCTTCAAGCCAATGACGTCAAATCCGCGCTTGACAACACACGTCTTTTCGTCAAAGCGCATCCTGATATAGAGGAAGGCCAAATTCTCTTGGCCCAACTCGCATTTCAACAGGGTGAATTGGAAACAGCCTTCCCGGCCTTGGAAGCGGCCTTGGAAATAAACCCTTACTCCTTTCCGGCTCGTCTGCTTTTAACCACGGTCCGATCTAAACAAGGACGACTGGATTTAGCCGAAGCACAAGGCCGAATTCTGGCGACGAAATATCCCGATTCTGTTGAAGCCCTCCTTCCCTTGGCAGAAATTCTCCTGCAGGAAAATCAAACCGTGGAAAGTCGGAAATTCCTGACCAAAATTCTTGCCAAGGATGCCAAAAATAACCAAGCTCGACTTCTCTTGGTGGACAGCTATTTAAAAGAACGCAAACCCGATTCCGCTCAGAAAGTTTTGGATGACTGGCGTGACATTGACCCCGAACATATATTGGCTTTACAATTACGAAAAGCAAAAATTTATTCCAGTATGAGCAAATTTGGCGAAGCCAAAGCTGCCTTAGAGGATTTTTCTCAGGTTAAAGAAGGGAACATCCCCATTGTTTCAGAATTGGCCATGATCCATGTCAAGCAAGACCAATATGAAGAAGCCCTTTCTTTATACCAACGGATCGGCGACTTGGGTCCCGGACAGCGAATGGGCGCACAAACCATGTCTTTCTTTCTGAATCTTAAAAATCAAAATCCAGCCCTCGCTTTGGAAACCATCAAGTCGATGCGAGTCTTGGATAAGCGTCCAGTGGTCATGAATTATTTATTGGCCGCTTACATGGCCATCGGCCAAGAAAATAAGGCTCGAGAATATATCGACCAACAACCCGATAGTTTGAAAATCCCTCTCAATGAATTTATGTCGGGCCTGATTCCGGATAAAGATTTTATCGGGCAATGGGCGCTCTTCACCTATTTCGCTATGAACCACGAAGACTTGTATGCGCTTAAAGTAACGCAAGAAATGTATAAGCGTTGGCCGCATAACAAAATGGCCATCACCCTGTATACATCAAGGCTTTCGGGCATCGGTGCCTATACCGACGCCGCCAAGGTATTGAGCACTTTGCCAAACCCCGATCTCACTTATCAACTTGCCTTGCTGCAAATTTATACCAATGCCAAGCAGCCAGAAAAGACTTTGGCATTAGCTGAAAAATTATCGCGCGAACATCCC
>JAYVCH010000180.1:0-6767 GCA_043750055.1 Fibrobacteria bacterium | reverse complement strand
GCGCAAATGGGGGGAATGGTTCCCCTGCCCAAGGACTGCCCGGCGGCATCCCCGTACGGAATTGATCTGACCAATGCGGGACGAGACTTCCTACCGGATCATCGCTCCCTATTATGATTGGATTATGGCGCATGTGGACTATGATGCCTGGGGCCGTCATCTCGCAAAGCTTTGGCGAAAATATGGATCCGAACCCACATCCATTTTAGAGTTAGGTGCCGGAACCTGCCCCTTCGCTCGCCGTGAAGTGTATCCGTCCACGGCAAAGGTGGTTTATACCGATCTTTCCCCGTTCATGCTGACACAAGCCCATGACATCCATTCTATTCAACGCGTTGCAGCCAATGCCTTGGCCTTGCCTTTTCGATCCCGTTTCCAACTCTGCGTGATGATTTATGATGCCATTAACTACCTCATTGAGGATCAGGATCTCAGGACCACCTTGAATCAAGTTCATCAGGTATTGGAAAAAAGGGGTCTTTTTATTTTCGACATCACTACGGCTGAAAACTCTCGGCGTCATTTCCATCAAGCCATTGATTTTGGTGAGTTGGAAGGATGTACCTATTTCCGTGAAAGCAGTTTTGACAAGGAAACGCGCATCCAGAACAATGACTTTATTTTTTTCGTGGAAGGGGAAAAAGATTGCTGGGGAAAAGTGAAAGAGAGCCATCAACAGCGCATCTTTGAGATCGAACATATAAAAGCATTAGCAGAAGAATCTGATTTTGTAGTCGAAGCGGTTTTGGAAGGATTCACTTTTCGAACGGGAAAAGAAACTTCGGAACGGGTGCATTTCGTACTGAGGAAAAAATGACGCTCATCGCCTTCAGTCATGTTTCCAAGCGATACGAAAAGGATTGGACGGCGCTGCAAGACATTCATTTCAGGATCGACCGTGGGGAATTTGTTTTTCTAACCGGGCCCAGCGGCGCGGGAAAAACCACCATCCTCAAACTCATTTACATGGATGAAAAGCCCGACATCGGTGAGGTCTTAATTTCCTTCAACAAGGATTTAACCTATCGCTCTACCGAGGCATCTAGAAGCCGAATACAACTCTTAAGGCAACGCCTGGGAATTGTTTTTCAAGATTTCAAATTGCTCCCCGACCGGAATATTTTTGAAAACGTTGCCTTCGCACTAAGAATTGCCGGTTACTCGAGTAAACGAATTAAGCAGCGAGTCTATGAAGTTTTGACCATGACTGGTATTTCGCATAAAGCCAAAAATCTGCCTCATCAACTTTCAGGGGGAGAACAGCAACGGGTTTCCATTGCCAGGGCTATGGCAAATGAGCCCTACATTATCCTCGCGGATGAACCCACAGGGAATTTGGACCCTCAAACATCAAAAGAAATCGTTAAAATCTTCCAGAATATCAATGCCTCCGGAACGGCCGTTCTCATGGCCACGCATGATTATGGACTTATCAACAGCCTCCCATACCGACGTCTCATGCTCAAGCGAGGAGCCTTGGTCAATCGAGATTTCATTTAGAGAAAAAAAGTCTCGCCAAAGGCCACGATCCGCCCCTTAGAATAGGGCAAACAAAAGGATAGGCCCATGAATAACCCCTTTACCGCAGATGGCCAAAACCCATTTCAAACTCCCTACCAAACTGCGGGAGCACAGCCCAATTCAGGGATAGGCATCAAGCCTTTTACGGCGGGAGACCTAGGCCCTAAGGGTGGTGATGCACACAATGGTGCTGCGAAATCAACGGCTCCCCAAAGCCCCTTCCTACCGATAAAACCGAGCTCAACAGTTGTGGATAGAGAAGTCCCCACATCTCAGCCTCAAAGCGCACCCAGTCCAAACTTTCCTCCAAGCTCGGCCCCTGAAACTGCGTCCCAAGCTGTTCACAGTAATAACTTGTCAAACATGGCACCGGCTGTGGGTAGTCCCGTCGATTTTTCTCCAGAGCATCCAGCACGGAAATCACAATTTGTCGTGTTGTCCGCTATGAACTCCACTTATCCGCGTAAATTTTTTATGACAACCACATCCAAGGTGGATGGATTCACCATTGAAGAATATCTGGGAATGGTTTCTGTGGAGATCGTTCTTCCCAAGGATCTTCTGTTCAGAAATCCTGCCCCACATGGAGAATTGAATCGACTGAAATCGGCCGAAGACCAATTGCAACAAGTGAAGATCACGGCCCTGGATGAATTATCTGGACGCGCACGCCTGCTAGGAGCAGAGGCCGTTGTGGGCGTGTCCCTGCAATTCTCGCAATTCGACGCTATCGTCTGTCTCTGTTCCGTTGTCGGCACCGCCGTGCGTCTCAAAGCATAGCCTCTAAGCCGCACCCCTCCCTTCTAATCCGGGGTTAAAGCGGTTGAATTTTATAGTTTTCAATCCTATGGATTCCTTAACATTGCCTGCCGTGCGCGGCGCATTTGGTTCGGTGCAACCTCCCGGATCCAAAAGCATCAGCAACCGGGTTTTGCCATTGGCCGCCTTGGCCTCGGGTACGACAACGCTCGAAAATCTACCTGACGGCGAAGACGTTGAACTGATGCGCTCCGCTTTGGGAAAGCTTGGAATTTCCATGGACGAGATTAAGCAAATCTTGACCGTCAAAGGTCTAGGCTGTGCCTTTAAGACTAAGGAGCCCCTTAACCTGTTCTTAGGCAACTCAGGGACCTCGATGCGCACACTGGCGGCCTTATCCTGTGCGGGTTCAGGTGAATTCATTTTGGATGGTGTCGCACGCATGCGAGAACGTCCCATTGCCGATCTCATTGACGCCCTCCAGCCTATTGCCGGTCGTACGACTCTAACCTATATGGGCCAACCCGGATATCCGCCTTTACGAATTTCGGCTCAAGGGCTGGAGGGTGGACGAACTCGAATACGCGGAAATGTGTCGAGTCAATTTTTGACAGGCCTGCTCTTGTCCATGCCCCTTTGCAGCGGATCGGTTGAAGTACAATTGGAAGGGGTCTTATCCTCTTCCCCCTATATCGCGCTCACCCTGCGCATCATGGAAGCGTTTGGTGTTCATGTTGAAAACCAAAACTTCCGCCGTTTTATTTTGGCCAAACCTGAGGGATATCGTTCGCCTGGACACTTTGTTGTGGAACCGGACGCATCTTCCGCTTCGTATTTTTTAGCGGCCGGGGCCATTGCTGGCGCGGTCGAAGTGCGCGGCCTCAATCGTGAAAGCCTACAAGGCGAGGCGAAATTTTCCGAGGTCTTGCAACGCATGGGCGCCCAAGTGGAATATGGACCCATGGGAATCAAGGTCTCGCAGGGCACCTTGCATGGGATTGATGCGGATATGGATTTAATGTCGGATACCGGAATGACCTTGGCCGTGACAGCCTTGTTCGCAAAAGGTCCAACTAAGATTCGCAATATCGGAACCTGGCGGGTTAAGGAAACGGATCGAATTGCCGCCATGGCCACGGAATTACGAAAAGTCGGGGCTACGGTAGAAGAGGGAGCGGATTGGCTGTCCATTCATCCTCCTCAAACTTTTCAGCGTGCGGAAATTGATACTTATGAAGACCACCGTATTGCCATGTGTTTTTCTTTGGTATCGCTGGGCAAAGTTCCCGTGACCATCCGAAATCCTGGCTGCACCCGAAAAACCTATCCTGGTTATTTCGAAAACTTTCAAAAATTGGTTTCTGAGTCTGAAGGGCTGGAACAATGAAAGCCGTCTCTCTCACCTCAATCCTAATTTTTTCAACCTTGGTTTTTTGTGATACGAAAAAAATCTCCTTCAAGGATTCTACCCTTAAACCCTTTTCCTTAGCCATCCCCAAACTCGAAAACATGGGAGCCATTTCCCTAGCTCCCATGGAGGACACTGGATTTCCGCAAGCCATCCTGATTCCGCGAACCGGTGCTTACATAACCTCGCCATCCCCCTCTCTCAAAAAAGATCTGGAGGACTTTTATAAACACAGTCGGACCCGTGGTCGTCTCGCCTTTAGCGTGTACTCGACTAAATACGGTCGCTTTGAAGCATCGTTCAATGACAGCGAATGGTTTACCCCGGCAAGTTGTCTAAAGCTCATTGTCACCGCCGCTTCCTTGGACACCTTTCCCATTAATTTTTTCCCCTCCACAGTGATGGAGGTATTTGGATCCGTGCGAAATCACACCTTGTTTGGCGGGGTGCGGATTTCCGGACAAGGAGACCCTAATGTTTCCGACCGCTTTTTCCCCGATGCCCTCAGTCCCCTAGAACCTTTCATCGATAGCTTGCGAGCACTCGGCATTGATACCATCCAGGGTCGCGTTGAGGTTACTGATACTTTTTTCACCGGCCCACACCGTCCGGAATCCTGGAAACAACACCATTTTAACACTTGGTATGGAGCCGAAGTGTCTGCCCTTTCCTACAATGACAATTGCTTCACCTTGACCGTTTCTCCCGGGGCCAAACCAGGTTCACCGGCGGTGGTAGAGGTGAAGCCCGATGTGGGTTATGTGCGTATCGTCAATCGGACCAAAACCGTAGCTAGTCGTAAGCGACGTATCATTCCTTCGCAGAATCCAGATTCAACCGTGATCACGGTTACCGGCACTATCGGCACAAAATCCGATGGCTTTCAAATGATACTTCCCGTGCGGAACCCAACTCATTATTTCCGTGCGTCCTTCCTAAAAGCCTTGGCCGGCCAAGCCCTGATTTTCCGCCCCGATACCGTCAAGAGAGAGGCCCATTCTTTGGCCACCTTCCGATTTACGACCGCGCCTCAAATCGATGTGGTCGAAGAGATCAATCAACGCAGTCAAAACTTGCATGCTGAAATGACGCTTCGACAACTCGGCAAATTTGTTTCGGGAGACGGTTCATCCGAGGGCGGACTCAAAGTGGAAAAACAATTTCTTCTACGCATGGGACTGGACACGGCGGATTTCAAGCTCTTTGATGGTTGTGGGTTGTCTTCTAGCAATCGCATCAAACCCCGAGCCCTGACCCTACTACTGGCTAAAATGGCGCGGCACCGTTATGTACAGGATTATATCGGTTCGCTCGCCACACCTGGAATGGATGGAGCTACCGGCCGCAGGCTTCGACCCTATATGCGGACCAATCTCCTTCGATTCAAAACGGGTTCTATCAGCCACGTCCAAGGGTTGTGTGGTTATGCCTTTGGGATAGACGGCGACACGCTTGCGGTATCTTTGTTCCTCAATGACTTCGGCGGCTCACCAGAAGGCGCGTCACGCTTATTGGATTCCTTACTTGTCCATGTCGCCAAAGCCTTTAACAAGGAACGTCCCGCCTTAATTGAGGCCCATCGACTATTGAATCGACCCGATGCCCCCAAAGCCTATATCGACAGAATAAAATTCTTTTCGCAGGCCCTAGAAGAGAAGCCCTATTTTCTTGGTCCAACCGGGGAAGGCCGATTTGGAACTCTAGAACCAACGCCCATCATGGACTTCAATCGATTTGATTGCGTCACCTATATTGAGAGTTCGTTGGCCTTGGCTTTGTCCAGGCAAACCTCCGACGTGCTCCCCAAACTTATTTCCCTTAGGTACCGTTCTGACACAGTGGATTTTTCCACTCGCAATCATTACTTCGTCCAGGACTGGCTCAAGAACAACCCTGCTTACGTGCGCGTGTTGCGTTTTCCAGGCGATACATTGATACACAAAACCATCGACAAAATAAAATTTTTCGAATCCAAACATTTACCCGCGCCCAAGGTAAATCCAATTTGTGATATCGCTTTTATGCCTTACGCCAAAGCTTTGGACATGATGGTGCATTGGACCTACGGAGAAAAATTTTTAGGGGTGGCTTTCGTGACGGATATTCCCGGTTTGGATGTTACCCATACTGGATTCCTTCTTGCCGACGGCAAGGGTCCGCCCTTATTCCGAAATGCCAGCCAATTAAAAGGCAAGGTGACAACAATGCCCTTCAAAGAATACCTCGATCTGCGCAAAGGAAAGTGTTCCGGAGTACTCTTCTTCGAATTTTTACCGCAGACGCGCTAATCAACTCAAATTCATTCCAGATACTTATCTTTAATCCGTGGACGAAAAAGAAAGCATGTTACCCGAAGCTCGCGCACTCTATTCGGAGTATCTGAAAAAGAAAAAGATGTTTTTCACAAAGGAGCGGACCCAGCTCCTGGATTTTATTTTCGATCAAAAAGGACATTTCAGCGCAGATGAATTGATGTTCGAAATGCAAAAACGGGAGGTCAAAGTTTCCCGTGCCACGCTATACCGGTCTTTAAGTCAGATGGTCGACGCCGGCATTCTTTCCGAATCAGATTTTGGACATGGTCACACGCATTATGAAATCACCTTAGGAAGCAAACCGCATGTCCATCTGGTTTTTATGGACACGGATGACGTGAAAGAAGTTCACAGTCAAAAACTGGAAGACGTATTAAACGACCTCGCCCGTAAGGAAGGGTTTAAAATTAAACGGTATAAAATCCAACTCTTCGGAAATTCAAAAAGTTCGCGCAAATAAAAAAATGACCCAAATAAAAAAGCGACCCTTGTGGGGCCGCTTTTCTCTATGTGAGTTTTAGGAAAAACTCTTACTTGGAGTAGTATTCGACGATATGCTGTTCGGTCAGCTTAATCGGAATCTGTTCGCGAATAGGCTTGGCAATTAACTTGCCTTCCATTTTCACTTTATTGATCTCGTAATACTCAGGAACCATGATGCCGCCGGAATGGGTCAAAGCCTCAATGATTTGAGGATGGTTTTTGGATCCCTCGACTACCGTGATCACATCACCCACTTTGAGCTGATGGCTCGGGGTCTGGAT
>JAYVCH010000179.1:0-9592 GCA_043750055.1 Fibrobacteria bacterium | reverse complement strand
TGTCCGTAGGTTTCCTCGCCTAAAATTTTGGACTCCAGCAAGGTGGGTTGTTCCACTTTGTTTCGCATCCCTTGAAATTTATTCATCTCCAATTGAATTTGAAATCGATGGTAAACGCCATCGGAAAGAATCGAGCGAACGCTATCCATTTTCCCTTTGTCCCAGGCTTTTTGGATGCTGACAAACACTTCTTCCAATTTTTCCTTGAGCCGCAATGCCTCCGGAGATCCTGTTGGGATGCGCTTTCGCAAACTCGACTGGAAATCCGTATTCAGAGTATCCTTGAAACCCTGAAGTTTTTTCTGTCCCTCTATTTTTTTCCAGATATAATAAACGAGGATGCCGAAAAAAAGCATCAGGATCAACCCGGAAAAAGAGCCTGAGCCTCCCGAAGAACCACCTTGGGAGTGAAACGAAGAGCCACCGCCGCCACCGCCACCATAGGAGTGTGAGGAACCTCCTCCACTAGAGTGATAGCTATGCCCACCTCCTGCGCGTGCTTGCGCGAGCATGCTAGAAGACAGTATCGCGATCCATGTTGATGTTAATATTTGCGGAAGAGTTGTGGGGTTTTTAGGCATTCGGAGTATTCGACCCATCTCAGACGGAAAAATTTATCCGCACCCAAGAATAGCAATCCCACGAAGGACCGCCTATTCTATGTTCAAAAACATTCTCCCTAATGTAAGTGCGCAAACCGCGCATTTTATTTCACATCCATCTCCACAATTTACCCCTATTGTGGGTTTGTTCCTTGGCACGTCCCTTGCATTAGGGGATAAGAAGGATTCAAGATTCCGCTTCAACATCAAGGAGACTTTTCATGAAAAATTTAAAAACTACCCTAGTCATTTCTTTGCTACTCACAGGATTTTCTCAAAACACGACGCAGGCCCAAGCCGTCCAAGAAGATAAGGCAGAAACGGTTCCGGTGCATTTAAATACCAAACCCAAGGACTACACTAAAGTCGAAAAAGATTTGAACAAGACTACGGAAGAATCCAGTTCTGTAGGCGAGGAAGCGATAATTGAAACGTCGCATCCTTATCTTCTACCGAGGCTGTTTACCTTGCCCACGGCCTACTCCCTCAAGTCGTATGAAGTTCGCTTCGGTGGTCAGGGAAATATTCATAGCACACTCGCAAATTTCAGCACCCAAGCCATGAAAGCATCTGTAGCCATTGGCTTTGGTGGAATTATGGAACTCGGATATCAATTGGATGAGTACTACACTGTGCAAGAGCCAGCGGATAAAATCCTGATGGGATATTTCAAATTGGCTTTACTTCAGGAATCACGTAACCTTCCCGCTACCGCTATTTCGGCCAGCAAAAATCTGCGCTCCACGTTTAGGTCCATGGACAACACATACAAGTACACAATGAACGAAGATATGTACGAGGTTGTCTTCTCCAAAGCCTTTAAAGTCGGCGATAATATGATCTCCGTTCATCCTGGTGCTCAAATAATCCGTGATGTTGTCACCGCCATTGATGGACAGGTGAAATTGACGAATAGCCTGGAGGCTACCAAGGTCAATCCCCGCTTAGGTCTCTCGTGGCAGTCCCATCCCAAAACCTTGTTCATGTACGAATTTAAATTGCTGCATCCCACAGATATTGCCCAATTGAGCGCAGGTAAAATTTCCACAAACAATGCTATGGAAAACAATTTGGGAATTCGATATTACATCCGTAATTGGCTTTGCATAGACTCTGGAATCCGCCACTTCTACAACTTAGACACCAAAAAAGACGAGATGAAATTGCATGCCAATTTCGTAGGTGTGATTCCATTGGAAACTGTGTATGGCCGAGTTCAGAATTACTTGAAGAAATAATCTGGGGCTCAACGAACACTCTGAACCAGGAACCGCCATGCGTAAAACCATTCTTCTACTAGTCCTCCTCGGTCACTTGGCTCCTACCTGTTACGGCGCATCCGCTTCGGAGCCTAAAAAGGAAACCCTGTTGGCCGTGATGGATATCCTGAACAACACAGGCGAATTCAGTGCATTCGTGGACGGTATGCCTGACATGCTCATCACCGAATTGATGCAATCAGGTGATATAAAATTGGTGGAACGCACCAAGGTACAAACCGCGATGAAGGCTCTAAAGTTGGAAACTTCCGGTCTCACTCAGGAAAGAAATCTAGAGCTTGGAAAATGGCTCGGCGTGGACGGGATTCTGTTTGGCGCTTTTAATCGAGCCGGAGAACGGTATCGGCTCGATGTGCGGGCAATCGATGTGCAAACAGGAAAAATCACTGTTGCCGCGAGCGCAACTTGTGGCAAGCAGAATCTTCTTGACCTCATTCCCGAAATCGGAAAGCAATTGTTGATGAGAATTAGTGCAGCAGATCAGGGTAAAGTTCACCCAAAGGTTTCAGCCCTATCCATTCCTGCAACGGTGTCAAAACCCGTCATCGACAGTTGCCCACTGGAAATACAATATGAAATGCATGTCTCTCTGCTTTCAGAATCCGGCATTCCCCATCAGCGTGTACGTATTTATTTGAACAATGATTTGCTTGGGGTCAGCAATGTCGTCGATGAATTAAATCGGTATTTCGTCGTCTTCAAGGGAAATGTCTCCGTAGGAAATCACACCTTGACTCTGGTCCATGGTACCGTGGATAAGCAAGGCCGTTGGATTCGTGAACTCAAGGATCAACCTGATCCTTTTGCCTTTGCTATAACCAAACAGGATCGACCCATCGTGCAATATCGAATGTTTGCCCATGAAAACTATTTCTCTTTCAAAGAATTTACAATCAACTATCACAACCATCACAATAACGGAGATTGAAATGAAAAATTTAAAAACATTGGCACTTTGCTTAGCAGCAGCCTTACCGCTCCTGAACTGCTCACACAAGCCTAAATTCGAACCTACCAAAAATGACTTATATGGAGAATTGCAAAAAAAGAAAATGAAGCTCAATGAAAAAGGACTAATAGCGGAAGTCGCCATCGGAGAATCCAAAAATCTTCAAACCGGTATCGACAAGGCAGAGTTGGAGGCCCGTGCAAAACTGTCCCGTTCGATAGAATCGAAAACATCGTCGCTGCAAAAGAAATTTCAGGAGGAAGTCGGCCGCGAATTTACCGATCACTTCAGCCAAGTCGTCAAGAACGTTTCAGACCAACTCTTGCATGGCACCACCTTGCAAGAAACTCGTTTTGAACAGAACGGGGAAGGCACATACCGAGTATACGGCCTAATGATTCTGGATGCGGAGATGTATATGAAAGCCTTGGCGAATGAACTCGATGCCGATAAAGCAAACCGCGACCGCTTCCGTGCTTCCAAAGCTTATAAGGAATTGAACGAAGAGGTCAATGCCTTCCAGGAATGGAAACGAAAAGAAGCCACGCCCCTTACGTCAAGTGTAAGGGGTCAAGGTTCATAAGTGAAAACGTGCAGCCTTTTCGCGATGCTTGCGCATCTGCTCCCCTTGGTTCCGCAGGCGCAAACTGCTACTCCTGGTTGGGTGGATAGATTTCCTCATGATGCAGATGCTTATATTGGAATAGGTCATGTCGATAAACGCAATCATCCTTCCAAATATAGGGAGTTAGCCCAGGCTGCCGCTTTAAGCCAAATTAGTCGCGAAATTTCCATTCAAGTCAAAACGGAAAATCACTCAGTGCAGACTGAAACCAATAAAGTCTGGGAAGAAACCTATCTGCAGCGTATTTCAACAGTAAGTGAGAATGCTCTCTTCGGTTATGAATTGGTGGACACGTACGAAACGGAACTTGGATTTTGGGCTTATTATTCTTTGGGTAAACCTGTTTTTGAAAAATCATTGGATGATCAAGAAGATCAAATCTTGGGCTGGCTGGATCAAGAAACCGCGTCCTTAAAATCGACACTTACATCTCGAAAGATTCAAAGTGCCACAATCCAATTTAATCGAATGGAAACAGAATATAAAATTCGCTACCTGGATAAACCCTGGCTTCAAAATCGCAACCGCAATTTTCCCAGTCTAATTCCGAAGCGATTTTCAGTAGCGGAAATTCAAATGAACCAGGCCCTTGCCAACCTGGATTTATTTGCGGTCGAAGAAATATGGAACAAATACTCAATGAAAAATGGGCATGCTGGGATTTTTCTAAGGGATAAAAATACCCATGAAAAATGGTCCGGTCCCTTTGTTTTTCTGATTTCAAATCCCGAGGTCAAAGCCCCGGGAGTTTGTCGCATAGAATCCGATGCCGAGGGTCAGGTTAATCTGGACATTCCCTTTTTGGAATGCGGACTAGATCCGGGTCGATGGGTGATCTCCTGGGCTGGCCCTGTGAATATTTCCCTTCATCATTCCATCCTTGCTGCTTGGATTAAAAGTGAAGTTGGCATCAAGTTTCACCATGATGGCATCGCATTAGCCCCAAACGATATCAATCAATTGAGTCAAGTCTTAAGCGCGATTCAATCTCCATTTTATCAAATCTTACTTCCCTCATCCTCACAAGGTTACTCTCACGGAAATATGAATATCTATATCGGTGAGTTCACAGTCGATTCCTTGGAGGGAATGTATTTCGCAACCTTGCATGCGCGCTTAACCCTTCCCGGTAGCCTTCGCGCCTTTGACGTCGTAGGCAAATCCGGAAACGCGAATAAGGAAAAAGCGCGATCCCGGGCCCTAGCTGATTTAGCATCTACAGTAGAAACATTGTTGAATCGTAACCCAATTGGTTTGAAAGAAGATTAAGGCAGCTTGACATTATCAAAACTACCCGTTGTCACAGGTATTAAAAAGTGATAAAAAGAAGAGAACCGCATCGGTGCGCGATTGGAACGGTTTTCACATAAAACAGCAAAAGACCTGCTTTTCTTTATGGAGTGAAACGCTTTCAGTATGGTATACTAGGATTTGAGCGACTCCAAATTTTACAGCTAGGCAATCATTTTAATGAGGCGAATATGACAGCGACTCGCACATCTCCTGGTTATTTCTTACTTCATTTATTATGGCTTGGACTGCTTTTGGGATTTTCTTCCAAACCCTTTGCGGCCGAAGACTATTCTACTTGGCCGCACTTTATGGATCTTAATTTCGACACATCGCCTGATGGCGCAAATATATCGAGCCCAGTTTTGGATTTCCCCGTGCTTGTCAGACTCAAAGCGGCGGACTTTGCTTTTGCTGAAGCGCGTGGTAATGGGCATGATATTCGTTTCGCTACGCCTGGAGGTACCCACCTGGCATTTGAGATTGAACGTTATGATTCCACCAAAAAAATCGCGGAGATATGGGTTCGAGTCGATGTCGTTAAAGCCAATTTTAAAGGTGCTTTTGCGCGAATGTATTGGGGTGGAGACACAGCCTCAGCCAGTTCACCTGGTGCTGTTTTTTCCAAGTCGAATGGATTTTCCAATGTTTGGCATATGGGAGGAAACTCTACTACACCAAGATTGAGTGCGGTGACAGGCAGCGCTGACTTAGACCCGAAAAACTATAACGGGGATGAAAGCACGGATGGGATTATGGGTCGGGCTGACAGCTTAGGTGGTTGCTCCTCTAGCTCCACTTGCGAATACCTGCAAACTTATCAAAACTATGATAGTCTCAATGTTGGATTCACTTATTCGCTTTGGGTCAACCCAACCTCAGTGGAAGATTTCGCGCGGTTTATGGATTTCGGAAATGGGCCAGCCCAGAGTAACCTGATACTTGGAAGGCGAAGTCTAAGTGAGGATATATATTTTGAAGCCTTCAATAATTCCTCGCTTGGCGGCTATAGTACCAGCGGAGGAATACTGCTGAATGAATGGCAGTATTTTGATGTTACCATTTCCGGTAAACTGGCCAAATTGTATAAGAATGGATCTCTCTTGAGAACGGACACTCTCAACGACACTCTCAGCGGGTTAAGGTGGAAATACAATTATATCGGAAAATCCAATTGGGATGGCAACGCGTATTATAAGGGAAAGGTGGATGAGCCGATTGTCGCCCGGGTAGCTCGAAGCGGAGATTGGATTAAACTTTGCTATGCGAATCAAAAAGCCGACCAAAATTTAGTCTCCTTCACGGTGCCTATGGGCTGTTCACAATCGTTTTCAATTCCCAAAGACACCACAGTTTTGGAAGGTTCCGTATTTAATTTGGAGGCCAAGGCAGATTGTGCAGTAAGCTATTCATGGGGCGTGAAATCGGGCCCCGCTGTCCGCATTTTCGACCAGGAAATAAAAATCCTAACGACAATCGCCCCCCGTATCGCCAAGGATACCTTCATAGTATATCAGTTTTCCGCACAATTCAGCGACTCTACACGAACCAAGGTTGTCACTGTTAGTGTGAAGGAATCCATTCCTGATCCAATTTTCACCCTCTCCGATGATTTCATTTGGGATGGGAATGATTCCGCCGTCGTCCAAGCAACCGTGTCCAACTTGGCTGCAATCCAGGCCAGCACCCAGCCCAAATTGAACTACACTTGGACCTTAACCGGCTCTGCAGTCGATACCGTATTAAACAACAATTCCCTTTTGCTGAAAGCTCCCAGGGACAATGGAAATATAGTGGTCAAAGTCTGCATTGATAATCGTGGTCCATCCGTTTGCAAAAGCATGAATATCACCCTAGAGGTGCCCGTTCTCAGATTGAGAAAAGCTGCCAAACTCCATGGAAATCATAACCCTAAAGAGTATGATGCCGGAGGAAGACGAGTCAGAGGCAAATTATTTCAGCTTGGCCTGATTGTTCCCGGGCCATAGTATCAATCTCCTCAAATACTAGCTTCTCAGATTTTAACCCTGACCTCATTTTTATTAAGGTTAAGGCCGTTACGTGTAGCCTGAGGGAATTTAATGGACAAGGTTAGCTATTTGGAAATAAAGCGGAGAGAAGCCTCCCAGACCCCAATTTTCAAACGTGAAAAGATGTGCTATACCTGTTATTGGCTTCAAGAACACTGCCGTTGCAGCCTCATTCATCCTTTCGCAACCCAGACTAGGTTCGTGATCCTGATGCATATCATGGAAGCTAAGCAAGAAAAACTGGGAACCGGTCGTATCAGTAATGCCGTTCTCCCCAATTCAGAAATCATTGTCGGTATCGACTTCACAGAAAATCAACGTGTGAATTCCATCTTACATGACCCAGAAAATTATTGCATGGTTCTTTATCCCGGCGACCAGTCTTTGAATATTTCGAAGGAAGACATCACACCCTTACTCGAAAAAAAGAAATCCGGGCGAAATCTAGTGGTCTTTCTCATCGATGGTACTTGGACTTGCGCCAAAAAGATGATGACCCAATCCCTCAATATACGCCGCCTGCCACGTCTCTCCTTTTCGGCAAGCCATGAATCCATTTTTCATATTAAGGAACAACCAGCAGCCTATTGTCTTTCAACCTTAGAATCGATTCATTGTTTTTTAAGTGAGGCCGACCGTCGAGGATTAGAACACCTACCCGGACGCCCGCAGGATAATCTCATTCATGTTTTTGAATCCATGATTCAATTCATGAAGGACTGCGCTTTAGACCCGGCCAAAGCCGGCTATCGACGTGGTCCACGAAACGGATATAGCGATCCAAAAACCCGAAGTAAAAGAAAGCCCACTTCAGGACGCAATATTGTCCTTGTGGATTAAACCAGGCCTAAAGAAGCATTAGTCCAACAAGGAGATTACAATTTTTTACGCGTGACCGAAACGTTATTAGCCTCACCATTACGGATAAAACGGATTTCCACTTTTGAATCCGCAGGTCCGGCTAGGAGGCGCGAAATAGCGGTTGGATTTCCAGTGGGGATAGCCTTATCATCGATTTGAATAAGGCTGTCACCAGCCAAGAGCCCTGCCTCTGCAGCGCCTCCCCCACTGGTTGTTCCAACGATACGGCCCGCAGAATCGACCATGACTCCCACTCGTGCTAGGGATTCCATTTCGAATTCCATTTTAATATTGTCCAAAAAGGTTTGAACATTCATTCCTGTCGTTGACAAACTGAGGTCGAGTTTTTTTTCCAGGGGGCTGCCCCTATCAGTAGTGAGGAAATAATTTGCCGTTACCCGGGTTCCTGAATCCTTTTCGACTAGTGAAAAAGTCACTTCCTCCAAAGGTCGAGGATCGAATTCACTACCTACAATTGCTGAATTTCTATCCTGGACAAGGTGTTTTTCAAAAATGAGCTTTGAATTGTCCCCACTTTTGAAATCAAAGTTTTTAACGGCAAGATTCGATTTTATTTTATCGATGACGGTGTAAGCGGTTTTTCCGGAATAAAAGACCGTAGGCTTTTGTTGTAGGATATTGGGAGGGGTGGCCGAGCAAGAAACCAAAATAAAACAAGCAACCGTTTTCAAGTCCATCAAGGTGTAAAACTCCTTCTCGACTTAAAGTCGCTTAACCTTACTTAAGGCCAATACCATTTCCGGATCAAAACGCTTCCCACTTCCCAGCCGTACCTCGGCAATCGCTTCCACTTCCGTCATCGCTTCCCGATAGGGTCTTGCGGAACACATGGAAACAAATGCATCGGTCACAGCTAGCAGTCTCGCCAAGGGCACAATAGCGCGGGCCATAATCCCTCTCGGCCTTCCCGAACCGTCATAATTCTCTTGGAATTCATCTAGAACTTGTACCGTGGATTCCAGACCCGGTATTCCGCGAATACGTTCGCAAGCCCAAGCGGATTGCGCTTGCATAAATTCCAACTCTTCTTCTACGAGTGCGGACTTGTTTTCCAGTAGCGTCTGTGGTACCCTCATTTTTGCAATTTCATAAACCTGACAGACCAAAGGCCAGGATTCACCATGGTTTTTGGGCCAATTCATTTCCCGCATCATTTGGTGGCCCAAGGCTTCTACACGTTCGCCCTTACTTTCGTAACCTCGACAATGGGCGTCCACCATTTGTCCAATGAGCTTTGCCCAGGAATCCAAGGTTTTACCACCTTCGGAAAAATCGGGTGCATCGGGTTTTAAAGTCAATCCCAATGCTCGGATTCCAAGGGCGAAAGTGGCCGCCAACTGGTTGAATACTTCCAAATCAACGGCATCATATTTGGTTTGAGGTTTGCAACGACGGAAGATCAAAACCCCATGAACAGCAGAACTTATTTCCACTGGGAGCGCCAAATACCAAGCAGCCTGCCCAGTTTCCTCCGGCGACTCGTAAACTTGGAGTTCGGAAGAATCAGCGGTGTTGCGTCCCAACTTCAAAAGCAGGGAATGTTGCTGAGGGTTTTCGGCATTGGGGTAAAGTACCCTTTCGGGCGAACTGGAGATATGGGATGTAGGTGAGATGACCCAATAATATCCGGCATCGGAGCCGGTTAAGCGCGTTCCGAGCCTGATTACCTTTAAGGATAAATCCTCAATCGAAGCGGCTTCAGCTGTCACCCGCGATATGGAATGCAAGGACACGAGTTTGGAATAGAGTAAGTTTTCATCCTTAACCCGCTTGGTCGAAAGGGCGCGTTCAGCACGTTCGGCGATTTCTTCCAGATGAAAAGGTTTGACGACATAGTCAAAGGCCCCGCCACGCAAGGCTTGCACGGCACTGCTGTGGGACGGATTTCCAGTAGTCACGATCACGGGAATATCCATGGATAGATCTTTCATTTT
>JAYVCH010000178.1:0-4940 GCA_043750055.1 Fibrobacteria bacterium | reverse complement strand
TGGGAAAAAGAATTTTCTGCTTTGGTCGCATTGCTGTTGGTCATGTTTATCGTTGCTTTGGCTCAGGCTCTAGGTCGGGATTTGGGAATTGCCTGCGGTTGCTTTGATATTGAAGGCGCCGCGGATGTAGGCGAAACCTGGTTTTCCTTAATTCGGGACTTGGTACTGCTGGTACCAATGGCCTGGATGGTTAGGTCCAGTGGGTATCGATTTCTTTGGCAAGTCCAAAACCGTTAGAGCGAACTAAGCGTTATATTTGAATTAAAGGGGCTGGCATGCCTCTTCAAGGGATATCCGATTCCATGAGCACACTGCGTCGGGCCGCAATGGCCGTTTCCATACTTTGGCTTTTTTACGGGTCCAAAGCCACGGCCTGGGATCTTTTCCTTTCCGGCTCGCAAGGCTATACTCATTATGACGCCAAAGATCTTAATCGGATTTTAATTCTGATGGAAAAAACCACCAAGGAAAAGGGTTTTAATCCTTATAAGGTGGATCAATTCAACGGCCATCCTCAAAATGCCCTTGTGTTTGGCGTTGAGAATCGAACCTGGAGTCTGGGCTTGGAGGCAGAATTTTGGGTCGAATCCTTCCAACAAAAAGAAGTCCCTTTTGATTTAGAAGATGCCGAACGAGTTTACCGCATCACCTGTCAAACACTACGCGATCCCAATTACAAGTCCACACAAAAGTTTGGATGTATTGAAGCTTCGGAAACTTTCGATTTTCTCCCGATCACATTGCAGGCAGCCTTTCATCGAAACTTGAATCCATTTTTTCGGTACGGAGCGGGGTATGGGGTAGGTGTTCTGGCCGGGTCGGCCCATATTGAAATGACGGCTGACTATTTCGGCGATGGAACGATCACGGATGATCATGTTCGTTTTGAAATTTGGCCAGGAGTGAATTTAGTGCATAAGGCTTTTGTTGATGCTGAATATTTACCCATCCCATGGTTGGGATTGGACTTGCGCTCAGGTTGGCGAATTTCCGGGGTGCAAGGGTTAACTTTAAGGCAAAAGGAAGGTAACTCTCGAATTTTTAACGCCGTTTTTCCAGATGCAAAAGAGGGCGCCCACTTATACATCCAATCATTCACCAATAATAGTGCGGATGATAAACTCTATGTGGGAACCGAGCAGGACGCTAAACAAAGAGCAGCTCATGATGGGACAGGTTTTCATCTGGTTAACGGTGATTTTACGGGCTGGTTTATTGCTGCGAAAATAAATTTGTACTGGAGGGGACTATGAATAATCCTTTTTTATTTTTGCTGTTGTGCTTCATTTGCCTTGGATTCTTTTTCTTGGATGGCTGCGGAAAGGATCCCGCTTCCAATTTTGCTGGGACTCCCGCTTTTGAATCATCCGATTCTCTTTTGCCCCTAAATGCCGTCAAACCTATCGACACCCTTCGCGTAGCGAGCCTGAATATGAGTGTTGGATTTCCGGTGACGCAATTGCTCTTTAGCGATATGGACGATTTAGCAGTGGCTTATCGGGCCTTAGATACCTTATATTCTCGCTTCAAACATGGCTCACCCTCGGTAAGACTCATGGCGATGGCAGCTAAAATCAAAGAGTTGGATTTGGATGTGGTGGGTTTACAGGAAGTGATGACCTTGGGGAAGAATGGTGTGGTGGACAATAATTTTTTGGCGGAATTAGTAGCGGACATCAAAACCTTGGGCGGTCCTACCTATCAAACCTACCAGAATATTTTGAACGATACCTTGCTTACAGGGACGCTGGGAGATCAAAAAATCACGATCTCTTTTAGTGAGGGCAACGCCTTATTAATCAAACCCGGTTTCCATATTTTAGAATCCGCTAAACTGGATTACTTTAGTTTATTAAAAATCCAGACAAAAAATGAAACTGTATCACAACGCTGCGTAAATTATCTGAAATTCCAAAGTCCCAAAGGAATTATTTGGGATGTCTACAACACTCATATTGAAATTACGGCTGATATCGGAAATAGCCAAGCTTCTGAATTGAGGAAATTCGTTCTAGAAAAAGGTAAAGGTAGAAATGCTCAATTGGTGATTGGGGATTTCAACTATGAGCCGGGACATGATGCCGCCCAGGTGATGGTCGAAGGAGGATTTCTCGATACTCGTAACGGGGCAACGATTAAAGAGGGAACCGGCTCTACCTGCTGCGTAACTTCAAGTATGTTATGGAATCCCAAGGTGGGTTTTTCCAATCGTCGCCTTGACTATATATTCGCTCGACGTATAGCTGGTGTTTTGGAGAGTCATACAGCCTTGGAAAATCCGGCCCTTGTATCAGGAACGGATTCGGTTTTTGTTTCGGACCATCGTATGGTTTGGGCTAAAATTATAGGACAATGATTCCCGATGCTTGAAAAGAAACTGGAAACATCCTGGTTCGATCCCGTGAGAAGACGGGCGGTAACGGCCACTCCCGAAGAGGGGGTTCGGCAGGCGGTATTGCGTTATTTACTGGACACTCTGGGCGTTCCCGTGAATTTGATCACGGTTGAATGCTCCCTGGCATCCATGGATCCGGGAAATCTGCGTCGGGCTGATATCGTGGTTTGGAGGCCTGGACAAAGTTTATTGTCGCCCTGGTTATTGGTGGAATGTAAAGCGCCCCATATTCCTATCAACGATAATGTGGCTTTTCAAGCTGGCAATTATTTACACAAAATACCGTGTCGATATGTAATGTTGACCAATGGTTGCGACAACCGGTATTTAGAACGTTTCGAGCGAGATTATCGACTGGTGCCTAATATCCCTTACTTCAATCCCTGAGGCAGCTTCTTTAAAACGTGAATAAATAACCACTCATGTTTATTGCACTTCTTCAAGTTGAACAAAAAAGTGAAGACTTGCTGTAGAACAATTCAAACCTCGAGGTGAAGTTAAGTGTAATTGCTACCGGGAAAATTTCTGCATGATAAAAAATTTTAAATATCGCCCTTCGGGAAAAGAGAGATTGTAGGGATGATCGAAAGGCTGCTCTCGGTTTTCTAAGACTTTTAAGGTACAGCGCGTATTCACACTCGCCTGATGAAGGATTTTGATAAAGGTGCCTTGATCGACATGCGAGGTGCAAGAAGAGGAAACCAGAATTCCGCCTTCGGGCAACTTTTCCAAGGCTTTGGAGTTGATGGTGATGTAAGCCTTGATGGCATTGGGTAATTGTTTCTTATTCTTGGCGAAGGAGGGAGGATCCAGGATTATGAAATCGAAGGCATTGTTTGGCATGTCCTTCAAATAATCAAACACGTCTTTGGCTACGAAGTCCTCTTCTGATGCGCAAAGTCCGTTAAGCTGAAAATTGCGTCGGCAAAATTCCATGGCAGGTTTAGAAATATCGACACTGGCTACCCGCTTTGCCACGGAGGCCGCATAAACAGAGAAACCTCCGGTGTAACTAAAACAGTTTAGCACGGAACGTCCCCGGGCATATCGCACAATAGCTTGACGATTCTCTCTTTGATCGAGAAAGAAGCCCGTTTTTTGACCTGCGATCACATTCACCAAAAACTTGAATCCATGTTCCTCGATTTCGACATCGGTCACCTCTTTCCCGAAAAGAATTCCCACGGGTAAGTCGGTCAACCCTTCCATATTACGGATTTTGACATCGCTGCGTTCCACAATGGTTTCAGGCGAGTAAACCTGTCTGAGGGCCTCAATCACCAAGGGCTTAAGATGGTCCATTCCCAGGGTATGGAATTGTGCCACAAGAACTTTATCGTATTTGTCCACCACTAGGCCAGGAACGCCATCGGCCTCGCCGAAGATGGCACGGTAGGCGTTGGTGCGCGCCGGCAACCAAGGTTCTTTGCTGCGACGAATGGTTTTGAACTTTTCGACGAAGAAGCGGATATCGATATCCTCGTCACGTAGCGAAAGGACGCGGACGGCGATATCGGTATGACTATTGTAGTAGCCGGTACCTAGCAATTGTTTGCCCGATAAAATTCGAACAATACTGCCATCTGGGATCGGCGGGTTTCGGCCGAGAGCTCCGGAAAAGATCCATGGGTGGCCAGCGAGAATATTTTTCGTGCGCTCGGGAAGTATTTGAATGGAATGACGTGCGTTCATAGAGATCCAGGCAGAAGGTTCCCAAAACGGGACTCCAAAAATACAAAAAAAGGAAAAAACTTCATGAAAAAGGAGCTTTCAACAGACTCCGAATTCTACGAAGTTGGTAGAGCTTATCGGACTGATTGAAAATTGATTGGAAAAGTTCGTCCTCAAAAAACTTAAGAGGAAAAAATTTCCCTCAGTGGAGGCTTCTGGATTTTTCTGCCTCTAATCGATAAAGACTTTGCACCAACCCCAGCTAATCTCCTTAGAAAAGGCCAATCCAAAAAAGGGTATGGTTGTTGCTTAATTCACTGCTAAGGTAGTGGGCTTGCTGTATCACCATAGGCATTGGCTTAGGGTGATTGACATGGGAAGTCTTGGAATTATTAGCTGGTTTGGATTCAAAGGAAAATATCATGCCGACTCATGTTTTGATCACCGGAGGCTCGGGCTATTTGGGATCTGTGCTATGTGAACATTTACTGGCTGCTGGATATAAAGTTACCGTTTTGGATAACCTGCTATACGGACAACAGCCCCATTTTCATTTTTGCGCGAATCCCAATTATGACTTTGTGTTCGGCGATGCACGCAATGAAAAGCTTTTGGGCAATATGCTAGCAACGGCGGATATCGTCATTCCCCTTGCCGCCATCGTCGGAGCGACCGCATGCGATCGCGACCCCTGGATGACCAAATCGGTCAATCTGGAGGCTATCCGTACCTTGATCAAGTTGCGCAGTCCCCGGCAGTTAATCCTCTATCCAAATACCAATAGCGGATACGGGACGAAATCGGGCAATGCCCATTGCACCGAAGAAAGCGCCTTGGAACCCATTTCGCTTTATGGCCGAACCAAGGTCGATGC
>JAYVCH010000177.1:0-3739 GCA_043750055.1 Fibrobacteria bacterium | reverse complement strand
ATCAATCATGATTGGTCTTTTCGCATAGTGATGGAGTCGGATTCATGGCAGTTTCCCCAAATCTCTAATGGGGAGGATTCGTAGAGCGGTTTGATTTGATCGAGGGGGTATTCCGAAAGAGAGCGACGGTGGTAGCGCAGGATTTTAGCTTCGGGATTGGGAATCGGGGTTCTGGCCGCGACAAAACGGATGCCGCCTATCCTTTCCATCTTGCCAGGTTTTTCCAGCTCTCCGAGCTGCTCAGGCTTTCCGAGTTGGGCATAGGTTCTATTGTAATTTTGGGTTAAATACTGATCCAGACTCTCAATTACTTTTTGATGGTGGCGGTAAAAATAAAGTGTTCTTTGAAATCGGTTCTCTTTGTTTTCGAATTGGATAGGAAAAAAAGGACGAATGTCTATTTCTTGAAAGCGGCCTTTTTCACAAGACCATCCCTCGGCTCGGAAATCCACGTCATCCTTTTTTGCACTCGTGAACAATCCTGCGATTTGGGTGAAGAAGAGTATGGGGCCCGGCAGCATTCGATAGGCTAGTCCACTTCGAAATTGACCCAAGACCATGAAGAAAAAATAGGCCAGGGAAAGGAGAACTAATACGGCTCGGAATGGATGTTTCATTTCACTCTTTCTCTTAAGGCAAAAATTAATAAAAGCGAATGGAACCTCGTTGATTCCGATTAAAAAACCATCCAAATCGGAGATTGATTTCCATTCCAGCCTGGGGACTGTGTCAAAGTCGGTTACGTTTGGAAGTTTTTAAAAAATTGGATTTCTGGGTCGAGTCAGTAACGGACACAATACGGTTTGTCGAGGCGGTGGCTGTCGACAATTGAACGCCTCACATGCTATACTATTTGTATGAAGTTTACCTGGACCTTGGCGAGCCTTCCTTTGGCCTTTGCGAGTTTTTTTTGGATTGCGGGAGCGCTTCTCGATCCTCATTACCGAATAGCGGATTCTCTCCAGTTAGAAGCCACCTCCGAATCTATTTGGGAGAGGCTGTCTAATGTCGAAGACTACCCTCGTTGGCGTTCTGATTTAATAAAAGTGTCGGTATCTTCCGTTGACCCTTCCATAAACCCTTCTTTAAACTGGATTGAAATCGATTCCACTGGGGCAGCCATTTCCTTTTCGAATGCTGCCTCGGATTCACTTCGCAAATGGATTTGTAGATATAAATATGGAAACCGCAGCCCACTTTTTAGTCGAGTGGTTTTGGTTGTGCCGATTGAAAATGGAGAAACGCAAGTCGCTGTAACTGAAGATGGAAGGATTGCGAATCCAATTGACCGGTTTCGCTATCGATTTATTTCAGGTTATTCGGAGTCGTTGACACGATTTCTCGTCGATCTCAGAAAAGGGTTAGGGGAGTAGTTCGAATTTTTCAAATTCATAATTCAGTGTGCGTCGTCTTGGCTTGTATCCGGCCTCTGTGATGAATTTGACCGAGGCACCCAAGGTTCTGAGTCCAGAAGAGCGAAGTACATTTTCTTCGATCACAATACTATTGATATCATTGGCTCCCGCTTCCAATGCGAGTTCTCCCAGTTCCTTGCCCATGCCTAAAATGCTAACCTCGATATTGTCGATATTGTCGAAGAAGAGTCGGGATACGGCGAGCAGTCGCAAGTATTCCCAGCCTTTGACATGACGTACGGTGAAGCGTTTGGTTTGAGGTTGGAATACCCAGGGGATAAAGGAAAGAAATCCTCCCGTTCTGTCTTGTTGATCTCGAATCAAAGCCAGGTGTTCAACAATGTCCAATTCCGTTTCCACTGAACCAAATACAATGTTGCAAGAACCGGGGAGACCTTGTTTATGGCATTCTCCCATAACTCGGCACCATTCTTCCCCGCTGAGTTTTCGAGGCGAAAGAATTTGCCGCATTCTATCGGTCAAGATTTCAGCTCCTGCGCCGGGAACGGAGCCCAGTCCTGCGTTTTTTAACGTGGCCAGAAGTTCCGAGAGTGGCATTTTTTCATTTTGGGCCAGTCGAAATAATTCAACCGGTGAAAAACCCCTCACATGCACTCCGAAGCGGCCTGAAAGCATGCGCAGGGCCTCTAGGTAATATGCCAACGGGAGATTGGGATTGACGCCCCCCTGTAAAAAAATAGTGTCCACACCCAGGGCTTGCGCTTCCTCGGTTTTGGCCGCGATCTGGTCTAGGGAGAGGGTATAACCGCGGTTACTGTTGATTTCGTCTTTGAAGGAACAAAAGGTGCAATCGACGTCGCAGAAATTAGTGTAGTTGATAACTCGAAAGGCTGTGTAACTGACAATCGTGGGATCATGCTTACGCTTTCGAACCAAGTTTGCTGCAGTAACAATCGAAGTCCAATCGGGTGAGGTCAAGAGTACGGATGCATCGGAGGGGGATAAGCGCCTGCCTTCCAGGACTCGATCCAGGATGGATTGGATTCCAAGAATTGCGCTCATAACAACACCGTCGCTCCATGTGCGGTACAACCTTGACTCCATTGTCCGGAGCCGTCGAGAAGGATTTCCCTTTTCCAAATGGGTGCTTGATGTTTGATGCAGTCGATGATCATCCTGGATGCCCGATAAGCTTCGTCCCGATGAGCTGCGCTAACTGCAATGAGAATGGTAGCTGCGCCTAAATCCACGCGACCCAACCGATGCTGCACAAAGATGCGTTCGACCGCAATTTCAGTTCGGGTCTTTTCAATGATGGCGGCGATTACTTTGGCCGCCATGGAAACCTGGGCTTCGTATTCTAAGGCGATGATTCCGGTGAGGCCATCGGAATGATTACGCACCGTCCCTTCGAAAAGGAGAACCGCTCCCGCGGCGGGATCGGCAATGGCTTTGCGCATCGCGTCCCTATCTAACGGGCTATGGGTGAGAAAGGGCTCAGGAACCGATTGATTTTTGACCTGAGACATTCACCCGCCACTAATCGGAGAAATAATGTCAATGCAGGAAAAATGTTGTAAGGACTCGGTAGCTTCAACATACCCTTCGTCAACAGCAACCCGGCTCGCAAAAAACAAGTTACGAAGTTTAGGATGTCGGTTGGCCAACTGATTGAGAATCTCTTTTTCGGTAAGCGGCATGTCCATGCTAATTTCTTCGCTCGAGGTTTTCAGTGCCTCGCGAAGTTGGGCATAATACCGAACTTGCACCTTTTGGATCATGTCATGAAACTAGAAATATCAGTAGGCCTATTGTCTGCGGAATTCGAGTAATGTTGGATTTACCGCTTTGCTTTCAAATCACAATTTTAACTAATAAGATTTTTGTGGGACCCGACCTAACACATCAATGCCCAGGTCCGAGGTTATGGGCCAACGCAAAAGGGGGTCCCCTTGAAGGGATAATCCTATTGGCATGCTGGTTCTGTTCATGGCTGGAGCTAATCGTATCGCCATCGTTAAATCGTCTGTGAATCCAGTGGCATAAAACATATAGGTTTCTTCGGGAACCAAATTAATCACCTTAAGGGTGGTCGCGCCGTTTGGATTTAAAGTTTGGCGTATACCATTCCATCCAAACACTTCGACCTTAGTCGTTCCCTTGGGTATTGCGTTTAAGACAAACTCAACACCCGGTTGTGACGTCCATCCTTTCAAGTTTTGCCATACCCAAAGCTTACGATTCTTTCCGCCTAGTACATAAACTCCGGTCCCTTTTGGATCGAGGGATATCCAAACCATGTCCCTTGAAAGCTCTAACGCTTTGTTTACCACCTTGGCCCGAGCCGTGGGGAAAATGCCAGG
>JAYVCH010000176.1:0-2855 GCA_043750055.1 Fibrobacteria bacterium | reverse complement strand
ACAATTTGCTGCGCTAAAATGTCCAAGGGCTTTTCGGGAATCACAAGTGTATCCAATTCACCTCGGCGCACAGCATCCATCAAGGCGGCGGCCTCAACTAATTCATCACGCGTGAGCGGAAATAATCGTCCCTTGGGAAGCCCACCTACGGCATGACCCGAGCGTCCGACCCTTTGCAACAATGCTGAAATGGATTTGGGACAGGCGATTTGAATCACCAGGTCCACCGAACCAATATCAATACCCAATTCAAGCGAAGCGGTGGCGACTAAGGCTTGCAAACTTCCGGATTTGAGACGTTGCTCGGCGCTGAAGCGGCGTTCTCGCGAGAGACTTCCGTGATGGGCGGCTACTTTGTCTTCGCCCAAGGATTGGCTGAGACGATGGGCGACCCGTTCAGCAAGCCGGCGGGTATTGACGAAAACCAAGGTGGTTTGATGCTGCTGGATCAAGGATTCAATGCGGGTATAAACTTCCTCCCAAACTTCATTAGCCATGACCGCAGTCAAAGGTGACGCGGGGATTTCCAGTTGCAAGTCCATGCAACGACGATGACCCGTATCAATAATTCTACAGGGAGGACAAACTCCATCCAGGCCGACGCCAGTTAAAAATCGTGCCACCTCTTCGATAGGTTTTTGAGTTGCAGACAAGCCAATGCGAACAAGCATGTCGCTTCCGTCACGCGCGTCACTCACCAAGGCTTGTAAACGTTCGAGAGAAAGGGCCAAATGGGCTCCGCGTTTTTCTCCCACCATCGCATGGATTTCATCCACGATTACGGTTTTGACTTTACTGAGCATGTTTCGACCATGTTTACTGGTCAACAGCAAAAACAAGGATTCGGGAGTGGTGATGAGGATATGGGGATGCGATTTAAGCATGGCTGCCCGAGCGGCCGGTGGCGTGTCGCCAGTGCGAACGGCCACGTGGATATTGATTTTTTTCAAGTATAGATTGAAAATGGAGTCTTCGATTTCCCTCAAGGGACCACTCAGATTTTTTTCAACGTCATTGCTCAACGCCTTCAGCGGAGAGACGTATAGGACCGTGGTTTCTCGGGGAAGCGCTTCGTTCCATCCACGAACGATCAAGTCATTTAAGATGGTTAAAAAGGCCGCTAAGGTTTTTCCGGAACCCGTAGGCGCGGCGATGAGAGTATGCGCGCCTTCTCGAATAGCTTTCCAGGCTTTTTCCTGAACCGGTGTAGGCTCACCTAGGCGAGAACGAAACCAATCCGCGACGGAAGGATGAAAGCCTGTGAAGGCATTTACCTCGATTTTGAGTGGAGACAATTTCATCCTGAAGTACCTCGGGTGCAATATAAATAATAGTGTTCATTTGTTCACTATCGCTTTTTTCCCAAGGTCGTCTTCAAGACTAGACGTTTCGATAAAATGTAGATTTTCGAGGCAATTGTGAAATTGGAGGTCTAACCTGCAGGCAAAAATCAATTCTACTCCGGTTTTTAAGGGGATACCGGAAGACTGGCTCATCGAAACTATTCCGTTTACTTCGGGCGATGGGATGGTTTGTAATCTCATTCGCATCCGTAAAAATAATTCGGTAAGCAAAGGCCCTGTTTTATTGGTGCACGGGGCCGGAGTTCGAGCCCAAATTTTTTCTGCACCTACTCAAGTCAATTTTATCCGCTATCTGGGCGAAAGAGATTACGACGTCTGGCTCGAAAATTGGAGAGGCAGTATTGAATTGTCTTTTACCAATTGGACTTTGGATCAAGTCGCGATTCATGATCATCCTTTCGCGGTCCGCAAAGTCGTGGAATGTACCGGGGTAGCTTCGATTTCGGCGGTGATTCATTGCCAAGGTTCGACGAGTTTTACCATGGCCTTAGCAGCGGGGCTCCTTCCGGAAGTCCACACGGTGGTAAGCAATGCCGTTTCCATGCATACAGTCGTGCCTTGGTTTTCCAAAGTGAAGCTTAATTATGCGGTGCCACTTGTGTCCTTATTCATCGATCATTTGAATCCTCAATGGGGCCTGAAACCGCGGGGATTTTTACCCCGAGTTCTCACCGCGGTAGTGGAGTTGACTCATCACGAATGTCACAACGCAGTATGCAAGCAAGTCAGTTTTGCCTATGGAACCGGTTTCCCCGCACTGTGGAGTCACAAGAATTTAAACGAGCAAACGCATGAATGGCTAAAATACGAATTCGCAAAAGTGCCATTAAGTTTTTTCAAACAGATGGCACGTTGCGTCAATATCGGACATCTTGTATCGCAAGCCGGGGAATCGGGAAGTAAAGGGAATCCATTACCGTCGGATTTTATTGCCCAAGCTCCCAAAACCGATGCGCGTATCGCATTCTTTAGCGGACGCGACAATCTGTGTTTTCTTCCCGCTAGCCAACGGCAAAGTTTTGAATTTTTTTCCAGGACGCGAAAGGACCATTCGCATTATGAAATTAACAAGTATGGGCATCTGGATATGTTCATGGGCGAATATGCCAATCGTGATATTTTTCCCCTGATGGTCGCGGAATTAGAAAAAAAATCCTGATTGTATTTACACCCTGCTGATATGGCAAAAACTCTCAACCAAGGCGACTACGATGAATACTCAAACCCTCGGACTCACTTTTCGTGAAACGATGTCGGGCTCATTTTCCTTAGGAGAAACCGATCCGCGACGGGGGGCGGAAAAAGGCAAGGCCACGCCCATAACCATGCATGCTACTGTGACCATTGAAGACTTAGAAGAATTCAAGTCCAATCCAGAGCATGCCGGTAATCTAGGCGGCCACTTGGATTTCTCGCCTTTTGGAATGGCGATTCCTGCTACACGCGGAGTATTCAAATTATTTTCGCCAGTCGAAGATCCATTGATGAAAT
>JAYVCH010000175.1:0-11600 GCA_043750055.1 Fibrobacteria bacterium | reverse complement strand
TGATTGGATGTTGGTTTTAATTAGGGATACTGGGTGCGGGTATTCGCCGTGATCATGCGTACTTGATATAAGCCGGAGCGAAATTGTTCGGGTATGGTGACCCAGCCTTCGGTTGTGGTATTGGCGCGCGTAGCACTCCAAACCATGCGGCCACGCAGGTCAAAGAGTTGTACCCCACGAGCATCGCCTAAGTTAATTCGTTCACCTAGGACACGAATGCCCGCTTCAGTTAAGTTTTTACGAGAGGCGATACTGGTGGAAAGCTTGGGGACTTTGCTTGGGTCAGAACAATTTCCGTTGTATTCAATTCGTGAAATACGAGTTTCAGCCGTTGAATTAAACCAACCCGCGTAATTGAGAACGTAAAGCGCCCCATCAGAGCCTAATTCCATTCCGAGCATCGCAGCTGGCTTTGCATTGAAGGGCAAATTTTGCAAATCGGTAATCTTTGTTAGGTCCCCGTCAAAGGAGGCTACCTTGATCCAGTTTCTGGAGAACTCTCCCACAAACCATTTGCCGTCGAAATGAGGGGGCAGTTTGACTTTTGAAGGGTTGCTGCCGTCATAATGGTAAACCGGACCAGAGATGGCTGCAGTTCCTCCACCCTCCTGAGATAACAAAGGCGTTACTCCTACTTGCTTGCTCTCGGGAAGAATGGCTGGATAGGCGGGGGGAAGGCGGGTTACACCAGTGTTGTTTTTGGATTCGTTCATGGGTGCATTCACATCCCAACCTTGATTCAAACTTGTTCCAGTTTCGTAATTCCATTTTTTGTAGCCGAGATTCGCACCCACAAAATAAGGCCAACCAGCAAATACTGGCTTATTTACCAAGTTGAACTCGTCATTTCCGGCTGGGCCACGATCCGCTTTTTCAATTCCCGCATCGGGACCGATATCGCCCCAAGATAACCAGCCCGTGTATTTGTCGACATTCATGGAATATGGGTTGCGATGACCCATAGTATAAAGTTCGGGCAATACCTTCTTGGATTCAGTCTCATTCCAAACGCCTTTGTCGAGGTAGTAGTCGCGTAGATTGCCTGCGGGTACGGTATAAGATTTTCCAAGGCCAGGGCCGGGGTTATCGCTGTCGGCAAAAGGAATGGGTTTAATGCGCAAAATTTTTCCGCGATAACTATTTGTATTTGCAGGCCCTCCTTGATTATCCTTGGTTACGGTGCGTTCATCAGTCACGTTGAAATCATCGGAGTTTTGCGTGTTATTACCGGTTGACACAAAAAGATTACCTTGCAAATCCCAAGCGAGGGCACCCCCTTGGTGGCAGCAAATATCGTAGGTCCAAGGCATGTCGAGCATAATTTTGACTGTGGACATATCTAAGGTCCAATCCCCTTTGACCTTAACGCGAATGAGGCGATTCACTTTTGGATCCTTCGGAGTTAAAATAAGGTATAGCCAACGATTGGCTTCAAAATTGGGATCCGGAGTAACAAAACGAAGGCCCAATTCATTATTATCGTAAACTTCAAAATTTCCCATGATGGAAATCTGACCGGTAGGAGAAACTGTCTTTACATTTCCATATCCGCGCTCAGCAAAGAAAATACGGCCGTCTTTCCCCAAACTGAACCCAACTGGCTCATTCAAGGTAGGGTCCTTAGATTTGTCGACTAAGATGACTTCTTTGAAGTCCGAAGCTTGTAATGGAGTGCAATTTGGATAGGTGAATTCACCATAGGCGACCTGTGCTGCTAGGATAGCGGCTACCGCTGTCAATTTGAACCCGTTTCTCTGTTTTTTCACATTCTCCCCACAATTCATTTTACAATAGACGCACAACCCTCAAAATAGAACAAAGTTTGGTCTGTCGCTTACCCTTTTTCAATTTTCAGTAAATTGAAACCCTGTTCTAACTCTAGACCCCGACACAGCCCTCAATTGTCCTTTTCCCATTCGATTCCAGACTTATTTAGTCTGATTGCGCTTTGGTTCGGGTATACTGCTCAAAGATTATCCTCTCTTAACTAGGCCAATTGGTCGCATAATATGGAACTTTGATTTCATTTTATCCTTGGTTGTCAATGAACCTCGCAGCATGCCAAATACTTTGAATGGGCTGTCGTTTACCACTGAGCAATAATTGGAGTGATGATGAATGCAATAACACCATGTTTATTAGTGTATTATTTTTGGCTATAATTTTTGGGGTGCATGAAAATCTGAAATACGATTTGACTGAAAATCCACATCGCCTATAGTTATTATTTATTTAAGCTTAAGTGACATGGGTCAAACCAAATAAAGGTGCGCCTCTCAGGGATGAGTACTTCACTCAAGGAAAAAATATCAGCAGTTTAAATAAAGTCGCCGCAATAACTTTCTATTTTTGGATTAACAAGATCTGCGCCACCACTTTGGGTGAAACGGCAGGAGACTTGTTATCCATGACCTTGAAAATCGGTTATCTACAAAGCTCACTGATTCTTTTTGGGCTGTTTCTAATCGTGGTGACAGCGCAGATCCGGTCGAAAATATTTCATCCGGTTTTATTTTGGACCGTCGTGCTAGCAACCAGCACCGCAGGAACAACACTTTCCGACTTTATGGACAGAACACTGGGATTGGGATATGCCAAAGGATCGGTTATCCTGGTATCGGGTCTTTTGTTGATTTTGGGTATATGGAGATTGAGTGAAAAATCCTTGTCCGTTGCCAATATCTATTCCACGAAAGCCCAACTTTTTTATTGGACCGCAGTCTTGTTCTCAAACACATTAGGAACAGCCCTGGGAGATTATTTAGCGGATAGTTCCGGGTTAGGATTTTTAGGGGGCGCGCTACTCATCGGCGGCCTGCTCAGCTTGGTGTTACTGATATATTATTTCACCCAGTTCAATCGCATCACATTATTTTGGATTGCATTTGTCTTAACTCGTCCCTTCGGAGCGACATTCGGAGATTTGATGACAAAGCCTCTTTCAAAAGGTGGACTTAATTTTGGAACCATCGGATCTTCGGCAGTATTGGTTGTGCTGCTGATCGGTTTTGTTTATTTCACACCGAGTGGGGACACGGAGTCTCAACAGAAATAGATGTCAAGCCTAGGCTTTAAAGATGTAGGTGGAGCCTAATAATACACCATGCCCGAGAGGCCCGGCTTGAATAGGTTTGAGTTGAATAATGTTCCCGTAATGACGTTTCCTTGAGCTATTATTGTTCTTTAGGCGCGCTAAAAAAAGCCGCTACCCTGGGACGGCATGTCAGCGAAACTCTTTTTCAGCAATTCTCCCTTGGTCCTCTTGGAGAAGCTTTCCCAGAATCTAGAGTGGAGCGACCCGTTTAAAGCGCCCCATATAGCAACCTCTACTCAGGCGATGAAGCGATGGGTGCAAATGCGCCTTTCCGAAAAACGTGGCATTCTTGCCAATATGGATTTCATGCCGCTTGAACGGATGTTATGGCAGCGACTCGAAAAGTTGGACTTGGACCATGAAGTCGAGTTTCGGAAACCCGCCCGTTTGTTGGATGAACAGGGTTTAAAACTTTTGATTCTGGGATTTCTAAAGCAAAGCCCACCTGAAGAAGTAAAGCAGTATCTGGAAACGGACCACCCAGAAGGCTTGCGGGAAAAGCTGCATGCGCATAGGCTTTGTCAATTATCCAAAAAGTTGGCAGAATTTTTTCGTGAGTATGAATACAGTCGCGTTCGCGAACAAGGTCATGAAGGGTTGGCGTGTTTATGGAAGCATGGGAAGGATTGCTTTCAATCTTATGTGGATAAAAAGGGATCGAGTTCCCTTCGGCAACAAGTCGCCTCCCTTGAGCATTGGCAAAAAAAAATCTATCACGAACTTTTTCAGACCGGGGGACTTCGCGATGCCTTAGGTGAAAATCTCCAACAGTACAGTTATACCTTGCCCCAGTATGCGGAAATGGTCCTTTCTCAACATCGTAAAAATGCCGAAGCTGGAAGAATTGCCCCCAGCTATCATTTATTTGGCCTTTCGCAAATTTCCCCATTTCATCGAAGCTTAATTCAACGATTAGCTGATGCAGAATCATTACGTGGAAGGCAGGCACAGTTTTTCATTTATTCTCTCAACCCCTGCGCGGAATACTGGGAAGACCTCTTGACGCCAGGTGAACGCCATCGTCAACAGGCAAGCTTTTTCCCGTCCGGAAAATTTAGGGATTGGCGACAATTGGATAATGACGAAAAAGCCAAACTTCGGCTTTCGGATGAAAAAATTCAGGAAGACGAATTGCACTTGGAGGAGAATGAAAATTCTTTATTGAGTCGATGGGGAAAACCAGGACGCGAAAATATTCAACTCTGGTGTCAAATCACCCAATATGATTTTTTCGAATGCTTCCGAGCTGCGCCAACGCCTTCTTTATTGTCCACGATCCAAAATTCCATACTACATCGGCGCGGAACGCTGCCCAAAAAAGATCGTATTCCCCAAGATAGTAGTCTTCAAATTCTGGTATGTCCGGAAATCCACCGTGAAGTAGAAACAGTGTATCATGGCATTGTCGAGGCCCTACTTCGCGATCCCGCTTTGCGCCCCGATGACATTGCCGTCCTTGTTCCCAACATGGAAAAATACCGACATATTTTGACCGCTGTTTTTGGGCGCATTGCTCCTGGTGATCCGGGCCATATCCCCTTTAACCTCTCCGATGCTTCAGCAAGTTCGGAAAGCGATTATGCGCGTGCGGTCCGGCAAATTTTTGAATTGGCGGAAGGTCGATTCAGTCGTAAGGAAATTTTCGACTTGATTGCCAACCCATCTTTCCAAAGTGGGTTGGGCGTCGATGGAGATACGCTTCAGGTTTGGAGCGATTGGACCGCCAAACTAAATATTTTCCATGGGTTTGACGGTGAAGACAAACAGACACGTGGCTATGCCCCTGATACCTTACATACCTGGATGCACGGATTGGAAAGACTGATCTTAGGCACCGTCATGGAAACCCCCGTTGAGGATGACGATCGACATTTCTCCGATATCGTTCCCTATTCGGATGGCCTAACTCCTGACCGGGCTTTGTTGCAAGCGTTTTTGAATTTGATTCAGGGATTGTTCCATGATTTGGAAACATTGCGTGACAAAAAGCATCAGTCCTGGTCCGTGTGGATTGATCGATGTGAGGCTATTTTTGACCGGTATTTGGAAACCCCGGAGGAACAGCCCTTAGAAGGGTTTATCCGCGCCGACTTACGCAAGTACTTGACCGAGCTTAGAACCATGGATGCTTTAGAAGCCTTGGCCTCCACAAACGAATTTAAGACTACTGGAGTAACTTCCACGGTACCGATGGATCTTATTCTATCCCGTTTGGAAGGACTGAAAGCCGGAAAGGAATCGCATTTATCAGGCGGTGTGAATGTGGCCAGTCTCAGCGCCTTGCGTTCCCTACCTTTCAAATGGGTGTATGTGGTTGGATTAGGCGAAGGCGAATTCCCGGAAGAAGACAATTCCTCCACGTTGGACTTACGACGATATCGACGTGTGATTGGCGATGTGGAACCCTCAGAACGTAATCGCTATTTATTCCTTGAAACCCTGCTTTGCACAACCGAGCGACTGCGCTTGAGTTATGTCTCAAGAGATATCCAACAGGGTAAAACCTTTCAGATGTCATCGGTGCTTAATGAACTCGTAGATTATATCGAAGAATGTATTCTCCTCAATCCTTCTGATGATAAATCACCTAAGTTTCAAACTACCCAAGTTCCGTTACTCACACGTGACCCCTCACTATTTAAAAAAACGCCTCCAACCCCTTGGGACCCGCCGCCAAATCCCTTCCGCGACGATAAACTGATGGCATGGTTGGAAGCCAAGAGGAAATCACATCCAAATTTTTCCGACCTCATTCGTTCTAAATCAAAAACTTATCCCTACCAAGAACTCTTTCCATTACCACTGCCCACGCCCCGTACCCTACCTCCAAATCCTGTGGTCAAAGTAACTCTGGAAGACATGCGTCTGTTCCTGGAAAACCCTGCTCAATACGCTCTGAGAAAACGATTGGGCATTCGCGATAATGTCGAAGAAGATCCGATGGATCAGGAAGATGAACCTTTTTACTGTCCTTACCCTTCCGATTTTGACCTATTGCAAAAAGTTATCCATCGCCGTATTGCCTTGGGTTCATCGATGACAAGAGAAAAATGCCATAGCTATTTCTTGGACCTGTATCAAAATCTTGCGCTAAGAGGTCAGATGCCGGAAGGACATTTCCGATCCATGGACCAGGAACAACTCTGGGAGCGAGCGGAAGCCATGTTGGACGGCCTGGACTTGTACTTTACGGCCATGCAAGAGTCAGGGCGCGAGCAGGAATGTATTCCAGGCTTACTGCTTGGCGAGGGAAGTGGAAGAGGGTTGGTTCATCGCATGCGCGATTTGCCTGTTAAGCGTTTTCCCGCTTTGAAAATACAGGTGGCTAATCTGGATGTTGAATTGCACGGAGAATTACCCTGCCTATTCCATGATTTGGAAAACGGATATTGCCATACACTGGTATTTATGGCCGGTGAATTCAGTCCCCGGCGACTCCTGTCAGCTTTTATTTTTTATGTGGCAGGCGTTGCCTCCGAAACCAAATTAGGGAATTTGTTGAGCGCCGCTCCCTTCAAGATCCATCATGTTCATAAAAAAAAATCAGGCTTTGAAATGGGAAACTGGGGCCCCTTTCAACTAACTCGCGATGCAGCTAAGGCATGGTTGCAAAATCTGGCCACGGAAATGCTTCACGGCAAGGATTTTGATTTACTTCCATTCGATCTCATCGCGAAGGAATTGGCCCCAGAGCGCAGGTTAAAATCGAATGTGGACTATACGGAAACTCTCCGATTAGCTCTCGAATTTCAGGAAGAAAACCCAGAATGGAATGCTCCCAAGCTTCCCAACAGCCAAGTCCTCTTGAACCCACAAGTCCCCGGTGACGCTGAGGAAAAAATTCGACGGCGACTGTCGGTGTTTTTCAATTTTATTCCGGATCCGAACCATGAACCATAATTCTCAGGCCCAAAATTTTGATTCCGAGTACGGCTCTGCACAAACGAAATACGTAACCGTGGACCAACCTGAATCCGTGCGTTCCTTGGATTTGACCAAGTCAGGCTTGCTTGAAGCTTCGGCCGGCACGGGGAAAACATATGCCATTGAACATTTAGTCTTGCGCATGTTGATGGAAACGGAAAATCTGGAACTCCCGGAAATTTTGGTTTTAACCTTCACGGAAAAAACCACCAGCGAGCTTAAGGAAAAAATTCGCGCGCGCATTGCCACGCGTATTTCTCAAGGTGGGATTCCGGAAAAACTTGTGTCGCGCCTTAAGCGCGCCCACATGGAATTTGACCGGGCATCGATCTACACCATCCATGGTTTTTGTCAAAGAGTGTTGCGAAAATACGCCTTTGAAAACAATTCCTTGTTTCGCCAAGAACTTCAAAAAAATAGGAGTGAAACTTTAGAGAAAATCTTGTTTGAGGAAATGCGGTCCACTTGGCTTAGGGAATCGGGTCCAGGTTTAGAAGGACTGGACAATTTTAGAGACTTAGCCAATGCCTTAGGTTTTGGGGGCCAAACAAGGTGGGTTAAGCGAATTGTGGATGTGGCTTTAGGATTCAACTCTGTGCGTGGGGACAAACTTTTACCTGAGTATAATCCTGAAAATGTGGAGGTTTGGGAAAAAACAAGACGAGTCGCCTTGCAAGAACTCAGCGCCCTATTTCCAAATCTGGTGGCGAGCCAAATCTTGGAAAATGATCTCATCAAAAATTTCACTACCATTAAATATGGCAGTGATACAAGCCAAAAAAAAGGCTTGCGGATTATAGTCGCAGTTTTGGAATCAATCCACACCTATCAACTGAATCCTGGGAAGGATACCGTCGATCAATGCCTGTTGGATTTTTGGACGAAGGTCAAAACCATCGCGTTGAAAAGTGTAATAGATAAAGGCTTCGCATCTCTTTACCCCACAGAGACGGAAGACAAGCAAAAAATTTTCCATCAAATAAAACCAGTCTTAGATTTAATGGAGAAAATTCGAGAAGCGTTTATCAATATTGAAAAGGAAGAGGTTTTTAAAGCCTTTGCACCGCGTCGAAAAATTATTTTGGACCTGCAAAAAAAGGAGCGCTCCTGGCTTGAGGAAAAAGGCCTCCTTACTTTTGATGGAATGATCGAAAACGTATGCCTGGCTCTGCGTGAAAAAAACGAGCGCATTGAAATGTTGCGTCGTGATTACCGATTTTGTGTCGTGGACGAGTTTCAAGATACCGATCCCTTGCAATGGGATATTTTTAATTGCGTTTTCCTTAAAAGCGGATCGGCCAACCCATTGTATTTGATTGGCGATCCCAAACAAGCCATTTATCGCTTTCGCGGCGGCGACGTGTACACCTATATGGAAGCACGCAAGGAAATGCTACGCCTCAGTCAATCCGACCAAGCTCAAGGAATTGGCTTGAACGTCAATTTCCGTTCCAGCGAAAAAATGGTCTCCGCCTATAATACAGCCTTTACTCATCGAGGTTGGTTTCAGGCATCGAGCATTGACCCTACCAACCACTCCTGGCGCCTTCCACTCGCTGCCAATCCACTTGGTTATGTTCCAGTCGAGTGCGGTTCTCTAGTTTTGCAAAAAGCTTTGGATACCACTGCATTCCCTATGCCCATCCACCTAAAACCTTTTTCCCTTGGAAATCCAAACCGACAAACCTTGGTACGACATGTCAATCATTGGATCGCGACTGAAATCGCAAACCTGATGCGAAATCCTGAACTCATGCGGGTTCCCGATAAGGTAACGGGTGAGTTACGGAACCTTGCTTGGGGCGATATCTGTGTATTGGTGAGAAAGCGAAAAGAAAAAGATCGGCTGGAAGCGGTGCTAAGCCAAGCGGGTATTCCAGTTCAAGTAACACAAAGATCTGGACTTTACCAGGGAGACGCAGCAGGCCAATACCTCGCTGTGCTAGAATCGCTTAAAGATCCCAATCATTCCGAGAAACACGCCTGTGCTTTATTAACTCGATTTTTCAGATTTGAAAAAGACGCTCCATCCAGCCATCCACCCGAATCACCTCATTTCCTTTTTGAGGAATGGGTCCAACTGGCCGAAACGAGAAAATGGCAAACGCTTTTTCATGCCATGCAATATCGATCCGGACTCTTATTTCGGGAAAGCCTGGAAGTGGACGCGGATCGCCGGATTATGGATTTCATCCATGTCGGACAAAATTTGGTGCAAATCGCATTGGCTGAGAATTTAGCCTTGGGTGGACTTGTTCAACAATTGCGTGACTTACGCGCCACACCCACGGGAAGAGATGATGACTCCGACATGCATCGCGAGGAATCGGAAGGCGGCAAAGTAGTTTTGATGACAATGCATGTTAGTAAAGGTCTGGAATTTCCAGTCGTTTTCCTTGCCAATTTTTCCACCAATAAATCCGATAGTTATTTAAAATATCGTGATGGACTTAACACAATTTACCAACTAGATACCAAGGATTTAATCGGTAAAATTGCTTTTAAAGCTGAATCCGAAGGTGAAGATCGTCGGCTTTTTTATGTGGCCTTAACGCGCGCTCGTTATAAAATATTTGTCCCACTCTTGCCCGCCGCCACCCATCGAACATCTACGGGCCCGTTAGGGGGTTTCGTAGCCGAGGCATTAATTACCGCCGCAGCCTTGCGTCCGGAACTGTATCATATAGCCGAGCCGGAAAACTATTCCCTACCCTTGCAATCGATTCCGCCTATCCCATCCATAAAGTCCGACCCTGTCGAAAGCTGGGTAGAAAGCGGGGAGGACACTATATTATCCGATTATCCCCGTGAAGATCGATTGGCCAAACCCGATGCAAACTTTTCTCGACGGAGGAGACGTGTCACCTCTTACACCCAACTCGTTCGGCACGGTCATGGAATTTCCGCCGAAAATCTACAAGGTCGATTTGATAAGGATGAAGCGCCGCCCACACCAAAACGGTTTGACGAAGACGAAAACTCCGACTCCGCTCAAATGCGTTTTCCAGCCAACCGTCTTCCCCGCGGTAAAGACATGGGAACTTTATTGCATGAGATTTTGGAAAAAATTGATTTCCAAAAAGTAGCCGATGCTCCCAGCCCGGAGTCGCTATTTGATCATGCACCGACCAGGTCGCTTATCGAAGGGTGTATGCTTGCCTATCGGATGGATGTGAAATGGCAAAGTGAAGTTGCGGACCTTGTTTGGAATACGTTGAACGTTCTAATACCCGATCCAGCAGGGGGGACGCCCTTTCGATTAAGCGAGGTACTGGAACGATTGCCTGAAATGGAATTTTTGTTTCCCTATCCTCTGATTATAAATCCTGCAGAACACAATTCGGATCAAGGTCCTGATGGGTATCTCGGGGGATTTATCGATTTGGTACTTCGCATTCATGGTCGATATTATTTGCTGGATTGGAAGTCGAATCATCTTGAAGAGTACGACAGCATCACGCTGGATAAGAGCATGCGGGAATCCCGATATGATATACAGTACATACTTTATACCATCGCTATCGACAAATGGTTGAACACTTTGATTCCAAATTATGATTTCGAAACACATTTCGGCGGCATCGTTTATATTTACTTGCGGGGCATGCGGGCCCTGGACAGATCCGCATTGGCTCCCACAGGGGTCTTTTCGCTAAAGCCGACTCTTCACCAAATAACAACCGAGTATCCGTCCATTCTCAAGGCCATTATGGACGGCACTGATTCGCGAGGCGCCGGCCAACCGACGCAATGGATCCCGGCATTGATTCAGGATAAAGAAACAGGTAGCGTATGAAAGGCCACTCTGCAACGTCCTGGTGGACCGGCGTCGAAACCCTTGCGGTTGAAAAAGGACTATTGGATTTGATCGATATAGATCTCATCCATACCCTTGTTCGAAAATGTAACCGTCCGGATGATTTTGCTTTTTTCGCCGTACTGGGCTGTCTTATCCAAGCGATTCGATCCGGGGGCCTGCGCATTCCAATTGCTTCGCAACCATTGGGCGAACGAATCCAAGAATTTTTAAACACCCTTTCTCCCGACCTTGACGAGACACCGCCTTCGGGCCAAATTCTTGCCGAAGCTTTTACAGAAGCGCGGTTGACTGGAAGCTATGACAGCGTTCTCGGTAGCCCTGAGCATTTCTTTCCTTTGATACATTCTGGGCAAGGCCTGTACTTTCAAAAATATTTTGCTGCCGAAAAAAAAGTCGGTATCCAACTCAAACGCTTACTGCAAGCGCCCGATGTGAATGCAACGGAATCTGAGTTTGAAGACGCCCTTAAAAACGTCCTCGAAACCCTACCCTTACGACTTCATACCGCCCCCAATTCCCCAGCTATGGAATTTGATAAAAGTCAAAAGCAAGCCTTGGGTCTAGCACTTCGCAAACGATTTACCCTTATTTCCGGCGGCCCTGGAACGGGAAAAACGTCCCTTGCCGCCAATCTTATTCGTGCCTGGACACGCCTTTGGTTATCTAAACATGCAGCACCTCCTCGCATTCGACTCACCGCACCCACGGGACGCGCAGCCCAACGGCTTTCAGAATCGGTGCGCCGCAGTTTGGAAAGCCTTT